>JAWODU010000023.1:0-43976 GCA_046483125.1 Kiritimatiellia bacterium | reverse complement strand
TACAACTGCAATTTCTCAACGCTTTAACGTAATCTCCATCGCGGGATAGTCGATTGTAACAACGAACTGATTCAAACAGTCCTCAACACCAAGCAAGGCAGGGATATCAGTTGGCGCGCAGGAAATTAAGACGTTACCAAACGACACAAAGATATCACTTCTGTCCGGTGTCAGTATGGCCACATCAAAAGATGGATGCTGTAGGAACTGAGTAAATACGCGATTTCTTAAATCGTGTGCTGAGCCGGACTGGGGTGTCCGATCTGGCCGGGGCACAGCGGTCCCAGAAGGCGTGGGGTCAGAGTACCAGGAAAAGGTCAACAGTAAATTCTGATTAATTTTGAGACAAGAATATCCCTGTCCCTCTTGCCGCGCGCTTTTTTGAAAAAAACAACAATCTCCAGAGCACGCGGGCGATCAGGGCCGTCAACAGCCGGTTTTACCTGTAATCCGACCGCCTGATTCCGAGTTTGTCGATGCGGTAGTTCATTATCCGCTGGGTGGTACACAGTTCCCTGGCGGCGCCCGCGGCGTTGCCGCGGTGTTTTTTCAAAGCATCGACAATTATCTCGCGCTCGTAGGATTCCACCATCTTCTTGAGGCTGGCGCCCTTCTCGGGAAGCAGGGCCGTACCGGTCTGTTCGCTGGTCTGCAATGAAGGCGTAAGGTTATAACCGTGAATGACCTCGTCGGTTGAAGTCAGCACGGCCCGTTCTATGCAGTTCTCAAGTTCCCTGACGTTGCCGGGCCAGTGGTAGGACATCATCATGTTTATTGCCGCGCTCGATATGCGGCGTACGCCTTTGCCGTATGCCTTGTTGTATTTTTCCACAAAGTGATCGGCCAGGAGTATTATGTCCGACCGCCTTTCCCTGAGAGGAGGAACATGTATTGGAAAGACATTCAGCCGGTAGTAGAGATCCTCGCGGAAACCGCATTCCTTAATCGCTTTTTCGAGGTCCCTGCCCGTTGCCGCTATAACACGCACGTTCACCTTTACCGTGCTGTCGGAACCCACCCTTTCGAATTCGCGTTCCTGCAGTACCCTCAACAGGCGCACCTGCACCGCGGCGGAGATATCGCCTATTTCATCGAGAAACAGCGTGCCGCCGTTGGCGGCTTCGAATCTTCCCTTTCTATCCTTGACCGCTCCCGTGAATGCTCCCTTTTCATGTCCGAAAAGCTCGCTTTCTATCAAATGCTCCGGCAGGGCCCCGCAGTTTACCGATACAAACCTGTTGTTCTTTCTGGGACTGGCAAAGTGAATCGCGCGGGCAACGAGTTCCTTGCCTGTTCCGGATTCTCCCCGGACCAGGACCGTCGCCGGGCTCCCCGCCACCTGCGCGACCTGGTCGTAAACGGCTCGCATTGTTCCGCAGTTTCCCACAAGGTTGCTGATCTGGTAACGTTCACCAAGCTCGTGCCTCAGGCGCCGGTTTTCATTCAGGAGGGCCTCTCTTTCCTCCTTGTCTTCCCTGATGCCCGCCAGCGCCTCCGCAAGTATGCCTGTTACAAGCTTCAGAAAGCTCAGGTCCCTTTCCATCTCGTCCTCGTCCACCGCGGACCGATCGATGCTCAAGGTTCCTATTACACGGCGCCTGTGCACGATGGGAACACAGATAAAGGCGACCTTTTCGCTTTTTCTTGCCCTGGTCCTGTCAAGGAAATCAGGGTCCTTGCGAATGTCCGGGATAACAGCCGGCCTTCCCGTCCTGGCCACCCGCCCGGTGACTCCCTCTCCAGCCCGATATTGCCCGCGTGACTTTTCCTTCGAACTGAGACCGCGCGAAGCCTCAATAACAAATATATCCGAATCCGGCCTGCGCAGGGTTAGGGTCCCCCTCTGCATGCCCATTTCCGTTTCCATGATATCGAGAACTTCGTTGAGCAATGCCGGAACGTCGTGGCGGTGCGCCAGGGCCTGGGAGATCTTGTAGAGTATCTCCAGCTCCGTTCCGGCTCGTTTTCCTGTATCCGCTGTCATATTTCCCTCATCAAGTATGCAGTGCATATTGTCCTCCATACCCGCGAGAGCGTCAATACATTTTTGTAGCAGAAGGCTTGCCCTGTTACATCATCGTATTGGCAGTACCGCCCGCCGCCGTTTATGTCAGCGGCGGTATCCTGCCAGCCTTCGCCCTAAGTAACTGTCGTTCAGTATCTTAGGAAAAGTCCATGGAGCCTGTCTTCAGATGGCACGCAACCTGCCATGACACAAGGCTGAAAGGAGTAAGTCATGTTCGAAATAAGCAATGTATGGATGATGGTGGCAACGTTTCTGGTTTTCGCGATGCATCTCGGTTTCGCATCCCTGGAGTGCGGGCTGACACAGGCAAAGAATTCGGTGAACATCCTTTTCAAGAACGTAACGGTACTGGCTATCGGTATCCTCAGCTATACCCTTGTCGGTTTCGGTTTAATGTACCCTGGCGAGGCGTTCGCGGGATCGTTTTTCGGTTTTTCGGGATTCGGCGTCGGAACAGGACCGGAGGGACTCACCAGTTCGTATAATCCGGGATACACGTACTGGACGGACTTCCTCTTCCAGGCCATGTTCGCGGCAACCGCGGCCACAATCATTTCCGGGGCGGTTGCCGAAAGAATAAAACTGCGAAGCTTTCTCGTTTTCTCTGCTCTTTACGTGACGGTATGTTATCCCGTGGCCGGGATGTGGAAATGGGGAGGCGGATGGCTGGCTGAAAGAGGCTTTCACGATTTTGCCGGTTCAACGCTCGTGCACTCGGTCGGTGGATGGGGGGCGTTGATGGGCATAATTTTCCTCGGACCAAGGACCGGGAAATACGTAAACGGGAAGACCCGCGCGATTCCGGGCCACAGTCTGCCGCTTGCCACAATTGGAGTCTTTCTCCTGTGGCTGGGATGGTTCGGGTTCAACGGCGGATCGGTGCTCTCCGCCGATCCCGGCGCGACCTCGCGCGTTCTCGTAATGACCAATCTTGCGGCCGCGGCCGGTGTCCTTACGGCAATGTTGACCTCCTGGGTAATCCAGGATAAACCCGATCTTTCCATGGTACTGAACGGGGCGCTCGCCGGGCTCGTGGGCGTTACGGCAGCCGCGGATATCGTGGGAGCGGCCTCCGCCGTTATCATAGGAGCCGTTTCCGGAGTAATCGTGGTACTCGGAGTGCTCGGTTTTGACCGGCTCCATCTCGACGATCCCGTCGGCGCGTTATCCGTGCATCTGCTTTGCGGTATCTGGGGAACTCTGGCTGTGGGCATTTTCGGGCATCCTGAAATCGGGAAACTGCACTATTCCGTCTCGTTCATGAACCAGCTTATCGGAGTCGGTGCAGTGGGTCTCCTGAGCGTCACATGCGCGTCCGCCTTTTTCGCGATCGTAAAACTCAGCATGGGCCTCAGAGTAACAAAAGAGGAAGAACTAAGGGGACTTGATATCGGGGAACACGGAATGGAGGCGTACGGAGGATTCCAGGTTTTCACGACACAATAGAAAGCTGACAGCAGCCGGAAAGGAAAAAGCACAAATGAAGCTCGTCATAGCGTATATACAGCCGGAACAGCTCAACGCCGTAAAACAGGCCCTCTACGAGAGAGAGGTATACAAAATGTCGGTGACCAACGCCCTGGGATGCGGCCAGCAAAGGGGATATCACGAGTCCTACCGGGGCTCGGACGTTGAAGTCAACCTGCTGAAAAAAGTGAGACTGGAAATCGCGATCAACGAAGACTTCGTGAAGCGCACACTCGACGGCATAATTGCCGGGGCCAGGACCGGGAAGATCGGTGACGGGAAAATATTTATGCTCGATCTTGCGGAGTGCGTCCGGATCAGGACGGGAGAAACCGGCACAGAGGCAATCGGGTAAGCGGGTTGCCGTCCCGCTTCCCGCGCTTGTACTGTGTTACGCTTCCGGCTCCAGGAAGCATACGGCGGTTTGTTTAGCGGCATCGGCGTGAAGGCAGAATCTGCCTTCACCCGATGACGAAGAGGGTTGGAAAACAACCTTGACTACATCCTGCCACTTTTCTGAACCGGGCACTATTTCCCTCAGCATGTTTTTCCCGCCGGTAAAATACTTCTCATCGATGAAATTACCGTCTTCTCCCGGAAAGAGCGCCATGTAAAGCACGTCCATTTCCACAAGTTCACTGAGAAAATGGGTTCCCAGAGAGACGTCGGGCACCAGGTCTTTACGCATCGCGACAATCTCACAGACAGCGTTCGCCCTGTTTATCTCCGCGAAGTTTACCGGGATACCAAGCTCGGGGCTTGCCGTGCCCCACCGTCCGGGGCCGAGAAACAGGCTTTCACCGGCAAAAGGACCGGCAAGGGCGTAATTGATTCTTCCGATCAGCCGGGCTACTTCGCTTCTTTCCCGCAAGGGCAAACGGCCGTAGGCTTCCGGGACAACGTAAACAAGCCTTGAGACATAAATAATACGGCTGTGACCGATAACGGCGCCTCTGGCCCTGGCAACGGTACGGGGCCTCGGGGTAGCTACGTCAGGAAGTTTTTTCATTTGCGGACTTCGCACCTGCAGGGGCCTGCACTGCACGAGGTTGACCCTGTATGTCCCATCCTGAACAAAATTAACCGTAAATTCGATATCCACCGGGTTGCTGTACGCCTTTTCAAGCGCCGCGAGCATCTCGCGCAGGTGCCGAACAATCGGCGTGTTCTTCAGGAGTCCGTCAAATGTCAATATCCACGGCGGGTTTGCCGTCTCCCCCTGCAGACGCCCCGGCGCCGCTTGCCGGGATGCAAAAAGGTCCAGCGTCGCGCTGTCAAGATCCCGGGCTATGGAGTCGAAATCGCCGGATGCAAGCTGATTGGAATGAAGATCGAGAAAGTCAACCCGCCTCTGCGCATACCGGCATACCTGGTCAAAGCCGGTTTCCGGGCGCTTTTCCGGGGCATTCAGCGCGACAACCCGGGTATAATCGTCGTCGGTCCGCTCCACGGCCCTTGTGCCCAGTCCGAAGACCAAGCGGACCACTCCGGCGCGCGGGTCTATTTCTTCGCTCCACGCGTAAGGGTTAAAGGAAAAACCTACTCCCGCAGATTCCGGAAAATACCGGTGAGAACGAGTGGAACCGGACACGCGCATGATCAACAGCGCCATCTGCTCGTCCTGCTGGAGAAGTCCGCGTCTTTCCCGGTAACGCAGAGCTTTCTCGCTCATTGTGCTGGCGTATACAGCGCGGACGGCGGAGAGGAAATCTTCAAGCCGGCGTTCCCTTGGACCCTGGTTCGGGCAGAATACACTGTCATACTTGCCTGCGAATGAATTCCCGAAATTGTCCTCCAGCAGTGAACTGGAACGGACGATTATGGGTGATTGCCCGAAGTAATCGAGCATCTGCTCAAACTGGTCTACTATGTACTCGGGGAAGGCGCCGGTAAGAATGCCCTGCCGGGCCTGTTCGGCTCCTTCAAGGAACGAGGTCCGGCTTCGCTGTTGCTGGCGTACCCACCACACGCCGTTCCTCACCAGGAAGGTATAGAACACGTCGGAACCCACGTAGAATGAATCGTGATCTTCAAGTATGCCGGACAGCCCGGGCTTCCGGTTCTCAAGGATTTTCCTGGCGGCAAGCATTCCGACGGTCTTGCCGCCGATAAGCCCCGTACCGATCATCCGCCGCCGTATTTTCAGAATATCCGTGAGGTCGAAGTAGCGCGAAACGAGGGAAACCACGTTTTCTTCCCGCGAAATAAGCATTCGCACGAGACGTTTAAACATTTCTTCACGGGCCTCCTGACTCGCGGTTCCTTCATTCTTTGACTTCTCGAGTTCCCGGGCCTCCATGAACGTTCTTTCCCAGAACCCCGGCTTGCGCCTGGAGTGAAGGTCGAAAGAACCCGTTGCGGCCAGGACTTCCGAGATCAGCGCGCTGTTGGTGACGGGGACGAACTCATCGCCTTTCCAGGCGTGAAGCATGTTCATCGTGGGTGAATATCTGAGGTGCACCTTCAAGGGGTGAATATAGATGGTTTCGCCGTGGCTGTAGGTTTCCAGGAGAAGCTGTGTCGTTTCCTGGATCGGCCTGGTTGCCATCGACGAATGGTAGTTGCGCAGAAGCGCGAAGTAGGTGACCGTTTCCATGTCGTAGAGATACGGACAGGTTAACATGAAAAAGTTTCCCAGCATCTGGTCGGAGAACCAGTCCGCGGCCAGCTCCGACAGGCAGTCAAAAACGTAAACCGCCCCCCTTCCCGTTTCTTTTATGACCGCGTGAATTTCGGCGATAAACGTTTCGAAACCGTCGGCCGGTCTCGCTTCACACACCCTCGCCCCGTCATCGCCGGAAAGCAAAGGAGGTCCGCTGGCGAAGCGGAAGTAGACAAGCCTGCGACCGGACGACCGGGCCGCAGACGCAAAGGGCACTACGAGCTCCCTGTAATGCTCAATCCTGTCCATCTGCCAGACTATATTGTCGCCGGGCAGAATGCCCTTGAGCACCGAGTCGAGGCCCGGCAGGCCCGTCGTCGGCCTGTTTTGCGTCCAATCCATGTTTGCCCTTTCCGTGAGCTTCCAAGCAGATGTCACCGCAGCAGAATCCGGACCAAGACCCGTTTCGGCCGGTAACCACGGGTTAGCGCTACAATAATGTGACCCTGGCTCGAATACGCATACAAGAGTGTAGTTTGCGAGACCCCCGGGAAGAGCGGCGTTTACGCACTGTAGGCTATTAAGTCTCTCCGGGACAAAGGTTTACGTTACCCTGCGCCATGGTGGCACGATCCCTGCATTCACATAGCGCAGTGCTTCAAAATAGAAAGGACTGCATAATGAAGAGCAAGATGACTAAAGAAGAAGTATTGAAAACCGTGAAGGCGGAAAATATTGAATTCATACGGTTATGGTTTACCGACGTACTCGGTTCACTGAAGAGCTTTGCGATAACGGCCGACGAATTGCCCGGCGCGCTTGACGATGGAATGGGGTTCGACGGTTCGTCGATAGAAGGGTTTGCCAGGATACATGAGAGCGACATGGTGGCCATGCCCGATACATCGACGTTTGTCACCCTCCCCTGGCGCGGATCCGAAGACGGCCGGGTGGCCCGAATGTTCTGCGACGTACTGAAGCCCGACGGCACTCCCTACGAGGGGGACCCGAGATATGCCCTGAAACGCAACCTGAAAAGAGCCGCCGATATGGGCTACACGTTTTTTGTCGGACCGGAGCTGGAGTATTTCTATTTCAAGGGTTCCGGAGAACCGGAAATACTCGATCGCGGCGGTTACTTCGACCTTACGCCTCTTGACGTGGCCAGCGACCTGAGGCGTGACACGGTACGCAAGCTGGCGGATATGGGCATACACTGCGAGTACAGCCACCACGAGGTAGCGCCGAGTCAACACGAAATCGACCTTCGGTTCGCCGAAGGCCTTGAAATGGCCGATTACGCAATGACCTACAGGCTGGCCGTCAAGGAGGTGGCCCTGAGCCACGGAGTTTACGCTACATTTATGCCCAAGCCTATCTTCGGTGAGAACGGAAGCGGAATGCACACACATCAATCCCTGTTTGAAGGAACAAAAAACGCGTTTTTCGACGGCAATGCCGAATACGGTCTCTCCGAGACCGGAAAACACTACATAGCGGGTCTCCTGCGTCATGCCAGGGAGTTATGCGCCATAGTGGCGCAATGGGTCAACTCCTACAAGAGACTCGTACCCGGTTACGAGGCACCGGTCTATGTTTCGTGGGCCAGAAGAAACCGCTCGGCGCTTGTTCGGGTCCCGATGTACAAGCCCGGGAAGGAAAAGGCCACGCGGGCCGAGTTCCGCTGTCCGGACCCGGCCTGCAACCCGTATCTGGCTTTTGCCGTGATGCTTGCCGCGGGACTCAAGGGTATCGAGGAAAAATACGAACTCCCGGATCCCGTGGAAGAAGACATTTTTGAAATGAGCGAATCAGACAGGGAAAAGAGAGGAATCGTTTCCCTGCCAGGCAGTCTCGCCGAGGCGATATCGGAAACCGAAAAGAGCGAACTGGTTCACGACGCGCTTGGCGACCATATATTCAACAAGTTCATAGCGAACAAGAAAATAGAATGGGACGATTACCGCACGCATGTCAGCAGGTACGAAACGGAAAGGTATCTTCCCGTGCTCTAAGTAGACGGTGAAGGAGGGCCGAACACAGAGCGCATACGTCAATAACGGCGTTACCAGCACCGGCAGGGCCACGCGGAATTACGCGCTGTCCTCCGGTGCGATGCATTCGGAGCGTGCGGGAGGTCTTTATGATCCCTCCGCGGAACACGATGCCTGCGGCGTAGGATTTCTCGCGGACATGAAGGGACCGCCTTCGCGCAGGATCGTGGAAAGCGCCGTCGAGGTGCTGGAACGCCTGCTTCACCGCGGAGCGTCCGGGGCCGACGGACTGACCGGTGACGGCTCGGGCCTTCTCCTTCCTCTGCCCGACAAATTGTTCAGGGCCGAGTTTTCGTCGCGAAATGTCAGTGTCCCGGAGCCGGGCAGGTACGCCGTGGGGGTCTTTTTTCTTCCTGATGGCCGCGCCGGCGAAAAGTGCATGGCCTTGATCCGTGAAATCGTTGATGGGGGAGGATTTCATTTTCTCGGCTGGAGAGAAGTGCCGGTCGATCCCTCGGTGCTCGGGGAGAAGTCGCGCAGGGACATGCCGCGTATCACGCAGTGTATGATAGAGGCCCGAAGCACCGGGGCGGTCCTGGAGAGATCTCTTTACCTCCTCAGGCGGCGCATTGAGCATCGGGCCGAAGGCATGCAGGGCACGGACGGCTGTTTTTATATTCCCTCATTGTCATCGCGCACAATCGTGTACAAGGGATTGATGATGGGCGGTCAGCTTGCCGCATTTTACCCGGACTTGAAGGACGCAAACTTCACCGCGAGGGCCGCCGTTGTTCACCAGCGCTACAGCACGAACACGTTTCCGTCATGGAAACTGGCACAGCCGTTCAGATATCTGGCCCACAACGGCGAAATCAACACTCTCAGGGGAAATATCAATCAGATGCATGCCAGGGAAGGAATGCTGGCTTCGGGGCCCTTCGGCAGGGACATCAAAGAGCTCCTGCCGGTAATTGAGCATGGAGGAAGCGACTCCGCCGCCCTGGACAACGCCCTGGAGCTGCTGGCAAACGGCGGGCGGGATCTTCCTCATGCGATGATGATGCTGGTTCCTCAGGCCTGGGGAGAGAAATACCCTGTCGGGCCGGACCTCAGGGGTTTCTTTGAATACCATGCCGGGTTGATGGAGCCGTGGGACGGCCCGGCGGCGCTGGCTTTTACCGACGGCAAAACTGTGGGCGCCCTGCTGGATCGAAACGGACTGCGCCCCGCCCGCTACACGGTTGCCGAGGACGGCTTCATTGTCCTTGCCTCCGAAACCGGAGTGCTCGACATTGCTCCCTCCAAAGTTGCGCGCAAGGGTGCTCTCGGGCCCGGGCAGATGATTCTCGTGGACCTGGAAAGAAAAAGGCTCCTGGAGGATACGGAAATCAAGATGTCCTACGCGCACCGTAAACCGTACAGGCGGTGGGTCGAGGAAAACAAAATCTCATTGCACGGTCTGTTTAACGATATAGCGCCCGTGAGGACCTCGTCTTCCGACCTGAGACAGAGGCAGGCCCGCTTTGGCTACACCAGGGAAGATCTGAACCTGATACTGGAACCGATGGCGTCGCTGGGGCATGAACCGGCGGGCTCAATGGGCGCCGATATTCCGCCGGCAGTTCTGAGCGAAAAACCTCAACTGCTGTATTGTTACTTCAAACAGCTTTTTGCCCAGGTTACCAATCCGCCCATAGACCCCATACGGGAAGAACTGGTCATGTCGTTGATGACCTTTATGGGAAATGCCGGAAACATTCTGTCGGACGAGCCCGGGCACGCGAGGCTTATCAAGCTCCCCCAACCGGTCCTTTCAAATGAAGACCTCGACCGGGTCAAGGCCCTGAATCTGAAACGCTTCAGCTCCACTACCCTGCAGATGGCGTTTCGTCCCGATGCCGGGCCCTACGGATTTGAAGAAGCCCTTGAACTGCTTTGCGAGACAGCTGTTTCGTGCGCGCTTTCCAGGGGCTCTCTCATCGTGCTGAGCGACCGCGGACTGCCCGGGTACCTCGCTCCTGTTCCAGCCCTGCTGGCCGTCTCGGCGGTCAATCGCCGCCTGATTGAAAAAGGGCTCAGAACAACAACCAGCATTATTGTCGAGTCCGGTGAGCCCCGGGAGGTACATCACGTTGCCATGCTGTTGGGTTACGGGGCCACGGCCGTAAACCCGTACCTTGCCTTCGAAACCGTGGCAGACATGGCCGAGAGCCGCATGCTCACGGCTGATATCGATGTTACCACAGCACTTGAGAATTATGTTCAGGCGCTTCGGAGGGGACTCCTGAAAATAATGTCGAGAATGGGCATCTCCACACTCCGGAGTTACAGGGGCGCCCAGGTTTTTGAGGCCCTGGGTCTGGGTCGTGCCGTGATAGACCGCTATTTCAAGGGCACTGTTTCGCGCTTGGGGGGCATCGGGCTTGAAGAAATATACGAGGAGTCCGCGGCCCGACACCGCGCGGCCTTCTCCGGCAGTAAGGACATGCCGGGCATCCTGCCGGCGGGCGGGGTTTACCGGTACCGGAAGGACGGTGAACGGCACCTGTGGAGGCCGGAATCCATAACCGCACTGCGGCTGGCGGCAAGACGCGGCGACCGGAAGCAATACCGGAAGTATGCGCGGCTGATTAACGACCAGAGCGAAAAACAGTATACACTGAGGGGCTTGCTTGATTTCGTTGAGCGTACTCCGGTGGACTCTTCCGAGGTGGAGGACCGTCGCGAAATAATGAAAAGGTTTGTAACCTCCGCCATGTCGTTCGGATCACTCAGCAGGCCGGCCCACCAGGCCCTCGCGATCGCTATGAACCGCATTGGAGCGGCAAGCAACAGTGGAGAAGGCGGAGAAGAACCGGACCGCTATCGCCCTCGGCCCGACGGAGACAGCGCATGCAGTGCCGTCAAACAGGTAGCCAGCGGCAGATTCGGAGTCAACGTTGAATATCTCGCGAGTGCCAGAGAGATTCAGATAAAAATATCCCAGGGAGCCAAACCCGGCGAAGGCGGACAGCTTCCCGGCCACAAGGTCAACGAAGAAATCGCCGCGACGCGGCATTCCACTCCAGGCGTTACGCTTATTTCTCCTCCGCCGCATCACGACATATATTCAATCGAAGATATCAAACAGCTCATCTTTGATTTGAAAAACGCGAACCCGGAAGCCCGGGTTTCGGTTAAACTCGTGGCGGAAGCAGGCGTTGGAACGGTAGCGGCGGGCGTCGCCAAGGGTCATGCGGACATGATCCTGATAAGCGGCGGGGACGGCGGTACGGGCGCCGCGCCGCTCTCCTCCATGCGGCACACAGGCGTGCCCTGGGAACTCGGCCTCGCGGAAACCCAGCAGACGCTTGTGCTCAACGGACTGCGCGACCGCGTAAGACTCCAGGTAGACGGCCAGATGAAGACCGGCCGTGACGTGGTTGTCGCGGCCCTGCTCGGCGCAGAAGAATTCGGTTTTGCAACCGCGCCTCTCGTATGCCTTGGCTGTGTCATGATGCGCCGGTGCAATGAAAACACCTGCCCTGTCGGCATAGCAACGCAAAACCCCGAGCTGTGTTCCCGTTTCGAGGGCCGTCCGGAGCATGTGATTAACTTCTTCACAATGGTGGCAGACGAAGTCAGGGAACTCATGGCGCGCCTGGGCTTCCGGAAATTCGACGACATGATCGGGCAAACTTCAGTACTGAAGCAGAACAACAAAGTGCGGTTTGCGAAGGCCGGAAAAATTGATCTTTCCGCTTTGCTCGAACCGCCCGGGGCACCGAACGCAGTCCTTCGATGCACGCGTCGAGCGGAAGATGAGCTTGAGAACGTCCTGGACCGGAAACTGCTCGCTCTGGCTAGTCCCGCTCTTGAGAATGGCGACAGTGTCGAAGAAACAATCTCCATCTGCAATACGGACAGGACGGTCGGCGCCCTGCTCTCGAACAGAATCGTTCTGCGCTCGGGCCTGAACGGCCTCCCTGAAGACACGATCAAGTTCACCTTCAGGGGCGCGGCCGGGCAGAGCTTCGGCGCTTTCGGAGCTAAAGGAGTAACAATGATTCTCGAGGGAGAGGCAAACGATTACCTTGGAAAAGGACTGTCCGGGGCGAAGATAATAGTAAAGCCTCCCGCCGGGTCCGGCTTCAAGCCTTCCGACAACGTGCTCTGCGGCAATGTACTGCTCTACGGCGCCACCGAGGGTGAAGTCTACATTAACGGGCGTGCCGGAGAAAGGTTTGCCATTCGCAACAGCGGCGTCAGCGCTGTGGTGGAAGGAGTCGGCGACCACGGCTGTGAATACATGACGGGCGGCCGTGTAGCCGTGCTCGGCGAAACCGGCGTTAACTTTGCCGCCGGAATGAGCGGGGGCATCGCCTATGTCTACGATCCATTCGGAAGGTTCGACGGACGCTGTAATCTGGACATGGTCGACATCGAACTGCTGAGTGACAACCAGGAGAAGGGTGAACTGCGGCTTATGCTTGAAAATCATCTTCGCTGTACGTCAAGCGCCAGGGCAAGGGAAATACTCGACGACTGGGAGGCGGCAGTGAACCTGTTCGTCAAGGTTTTCCCCATGGAATACAAGAGAGTACTGGGGCTGATGAGCAGGAGCGACGAGTCGGTTGAGAGACAGGAACCCGAGGAAGATTAAGGACATGTTGAAAACCGGAAAGTTCTTTGTTCTGCAAAGCACAGGAGGTCCTGATGGGTAAACCCGGAGGATTTCTGGATTTCAGCAGGAAAGAAGCGGCTTACAGGCCCGTTTCGGAACGCCTGCGGGACTTCAAGCGGGTTGAGGTCCCCCTTCTGGGGGCGGAGGTCCGTGCCCAGGCGGCCCGCTGTATGGACTGCGGCACTCCATTCTGCCACGGGTGCGGGTGCCCCCTTTCCGCCTGCATACCCGAGATCAACGATCTCGTGTACCGGGGCAGATGGAGAGAGGCCGCGGAACTTCTCTTTGCCGCCAATCCCTTTCCTGAATTCACCGCAAGGCTGTGCCCGGCGCTCTGCGAGTCGGCCTGTGTGCTGGGTATAAACGACGAACCCGTCTCGATCCGGTGCATCGAACACGCGGTAGTGGAACAGGCTTTTGCCAGGGGTTACCTGCCGCCCTCCCCTCCCGCGGCCGGGCCGGAGCGCAGGGTCGCAGTGGTAGGTTCCGGTCCCGCCGGCCTGGCCGTCGCCCACATCCTCAACCGGACAGGCTGTCGCGTAACAGTTTATGAAAAGGACAGCCGGGCCGGGGGCATACTCAGGTACGGGATACCGGACTTCAAGCTCGAAAAGACCGTGCTGGACAGGCGTCTGAACCTGATGAAAAGACAGGGGGTCGAATTCGAAACGGGTGTCGAGGCCGGCAAAGACGTGTCCGGCAGATATCTCACCGACCGCTTCGACGCTATATGCCTCGCGGGAGGCGCCCGTCTGCCGAGAGATCTCAAGATCGAGGGCCGCGACCTGAAGGGAATATACTTCGCCATGGATTTCCTCAGGGCACAGAACCGCAAGCTCGCCGGCGAGATACCGGAGGCCGAACCCTCGGCCAGGGATAAGACTGTTGTAATAATCGGGGCCGGAGATACCGGTTCGGACTGCCTGGGAACGGCCCTGCGGCAGGGCGCCGCAGACGTGGTGCAGATAGACATTCTCTCCCGCCCTCCCGATCGCCGGCCCCCCGACACTCCCTGGCCCATGTGGCCGCGCGTATACCGCGAATCGTCAAGCGATAAGGAAGGCGGAACGCGCCGGTGGAATACGATGGCGGAAA
The DNA here is from genome assembly GCA_046483125.1 of Kiritimatiellia bacterium. Classification (GTDB taxonomy): domain Bacteria; phylum Verrucomicrobiota; class Kiritimatiellia; order UBA8416; family JAWODU01; genus JAWODU01. The sequence continues at coordinate 30,129 of JAWODU010000023.1, read as the reverse complement.
AGTGTACCGGCGCAAACGGCGTCCTGACCGGAGTAGAATGCGTCGAAGTGGAATGGCGGCGGGGCAAAAACGGTTCCCGGTCTCCGCAAGGGAAACCGGGGAGTGGTTTTGTGCTCGACGCCGATCTGGCCCTTCTCGCCATGGGCTTCACGGGAGCGGCCCCCGGAAGACTTGCCCGAGAACTGGGGGTACAGTGCGATTCAAAGGGTAACATCGGGACCGATGAGCACGGAATGACGAATGTGCCCGGCGTATTCGCCGCGGGAGATATGGCGAGAGGGCAGTCGCTGGTCGTCAGGGCGATAAACGACGGAATTCTCGCCGCGTCTGATATTGCTTCCTGGCTGAAAGGCAAGGGTTAAGCTTGGAACACTCAATTAGAGAAAATTGCGGGTTATTCGCCGTTTACGGAAAAGATAACGCCGCGGTGCCGATTTACCACGGACTGTTTTCTCTCCAACACCGCGGCCAGGAAAGCGCCGGCATAGTCACCGCGGACGGCGACGAAGTATTTTCTAAAAAAGGACAGGGGCTCGTCGGCGAGGTGTTTTCCCCTTCTTCTCTGAAAGCTCTGCGCGGACATCTTGGCGTAGGACACGTTCGCTACTCAACGACAGGTTCTTCGCGCGCCCAGAACGTACAGCCCCTGGTAGTGGAATGCGTCGACGGCATATGGGCGGTAGCTCATAACGGCAACATCGTAAACGCCCTCCAGCTCCGGCGAATGTACCAGGACGCCGGGGCGATCTTTCAGACAGGCACCGACAGCGAGGTACTGGTGCACCTTCTCGCCGATCCAATGTACCGCTCCAGGCCGGGCCGGGTCTGCCGCGCCCTGTCGGAGCTGAGGGGGGCTTTTTCCTTCGTCATACTCACTCGCTCGTCCGTCATGGCCGCTCGCGACGTGCACGGTTTTAAACCTCTGTGCATGGGCAACATGGGAAAAGCTGTCGTGTTTGCGAGCGAATCATGCGCGCTGTCGCAGGTGGGCGCCGATTACGTGAGGGATATCGAGCCGGGCGAATTGGTTGTGGCGGACAAAGACGGTTTGAAGAGTTCGCGATTCGGAGAATCGGACAGTCTTTCGCATTGCGTATTCGAAATGGTGTACTTCGCGAGACCCGACAGCCTGGTTTTCGGCCGCAACGTCCACGAGACAAGGCTGGAGTATGGTATTCAGCTGGCGCGTGAACACCCGGCGGACGCCGACATTGTTTTTCCGGTGCCGGACAGCGGGAATTCCGCCGCGCTTGGGTATTCACGCGAAAGCGGGATTCCTCTGGATTCAGGCTTTATCAGGAACCACTACGTGGGGAGAACATTTATCATGCCGGCCGAAAATGAGCGCGAGGCGGGCGTCGATATGAAGCTTGCGGTACTCACCGAGGCCGTGCGGGGAAAGCGTGTGGTTGTTGTTGACGACTCCATAGTGAGGGGCACGACCATGTGTCGAAGGGTTGCCGCACTGCGCGATGCCGGCGCCAGAGAAATCCATCTGCGGGTATCCTGCCCCCCTGTAAAGCATCCGTGCTTTTACGGCATCGATTTTCCGACCAGCAGTGAACTTGCCGCACAAGAAAGAAACGTGGATGAGATTCGCCAATTCGTCGGGGCCGACAGCCTGGGCTACCTGAGCCAGGAAGGACTTCTGTCGCCTTTCAGAACTCCCGGCCGTTTCTGCACGGCATGCTTTACCGGCGAGTACGCCACGCCGACCGGCGCCGTCGGGAGCAAAGACGCTCTGGAGAAAAACATATGCCGATGAGCAGGGGAATTATAAAACCGGAAAGAGGAATATGACAAAACACATGTTTGTTACAGGCGGGGTTGTATCCTCGCTCGGCAAGGGACTGACCGCCGCTTCGATTGCTCTGCTTCTTAAACAGAGAGGCTATCGCATATGTCTTCAAAAGATGGACCCCTACCTGAACGTCGACCCGGGAACGATGTCCCCGTACCAGCACGGCGAGGTGTACGTTACCGCCGACGGGGCCGAAACCGATCTCGACCTCGGGCATTACGAACGGTTTACCGGCATCGAATGTACGAGTAAAAGCAACTATACGACGGGCAGTATATACAGCTCCGTAATATCTGCCGAAAGAAAAGGCGAATACCTGGGGCAGACCGTTCAGGTCATACCGCACGTAACCGATGAAATTAAGAAGGCAGTAGCTTCTCTTGACGGCCCCGAAACGGACATAGCGATTACGGAAATAGGCGGGACTGTGGGCGATATAGAATCATTGCCCTTTCTCGAGGCGATTCGCGAGTACAGGCAGGAAACCGGCAGTGAGAACGCCCTGTTCATGCATATTACCCTGGTACCCTATATCAAGGCCGCCAGGGAATTGAAAACCAAGCCTTCCCAGCAATCGGTGGGAATCCTGCGCAATATAGGCATTATTCCCGACATACTCATATGCAGGTGCGAACATTCCCTGGAAGAAAGCCACAGAAGTAAGCTGGCGTTGTTCTGCAACGTTGAAAGGGAACTGATAATCGAGGAAAAGGACGTCTCGCATTCGATATACGAAGTACCCATCGAACTGGCGCGGCAGGACCTCGATGTCTACGTGCTTGAAAAGATGGGCCTGCACGTCAACCGTCTCGACCTCGACGCGTGGAAGAACATGCTCAAGGTCCTGGTGTCCCCTGAAAAAAAAGGTGTCGACATAGCCGTTGTCGGAAAATACATGGAGCTTCAGGACTCGTACAAGAGCATTTACGAAGCGCTGACTCACGGAGGAATCGCCAACCACTGCAGGGTCAACATAAGACGGGTCGAATCCGAGAGCATTGAATCCGACGGCGCGCAAAAGGTGTTGCGAAATGCGTCGGGAATTCTTATACCCGGGGGATTCGGGTATCGGGGCACTGAAGGAAAGATCCAGGCGGTCCGGTACGCGAGGGAAAACGGAATACCGTTCTTCGGAATATGCCTGGGTATGCAATGCGCGGTAATGGAATTCGCAAGAAATGTATGCGGAATGAAGGACGCCAACAGCACGGAGTTCAACGAGGGCACTGAATATCCGGTGATCGGACTGATGAAGGAACAGCAGGACGTCAGCGAAAAGGGCGGTACCATGCGGCTGGGGGCCTATCCCTGCCATCTCGAGAATCGCTCCCTTGCAGGCCGGATATACGGCGCAGACAGGGTGTCGGAGCGTCATCGCCACAGGTACGAATTCAACAACCGTTACCGGCAAACCATGAAAAACATGGGGATGCGGTTCTCGGGTATTTACCGCGAGAAAGACCTGGTGGAGATTGTGGAGATCGAAAATCACCCCTGGTTTCTCGCCTGCCAGTTCCACCCGGAGTTCCGGTCCACACCGCTGGCACCCCACCCTCTGTTCGGGGCATTCGTAAAGGCCGCGCTGGAACGGGCGAACGGGAACGACAAGGAAGAGGAATAGTTCATGCCGGCAAGAACCGACATAAAGAAGATCTTGCTGGTCGGCTCCGGCCCGATAGTCATAGGACAGGGCTGTGAGTTCGACTACTCCGGCGTACAGGCCTGCAAGGCCCTCAAGGAGGAAGGATACGAAGTAGTCCTGGTGAATTCCAATCCGGCCACGATCATGACCGACCCCGAATTCGCGGACCGGACCTACCTTGAGCCGCTTTCGCCCGACATTCTGACCGAAATAGTCAGGCGGGAACGCCCGGACGCCCTGCTGCCGACGCTGGGCGGCCAGACGGGGTTGAATCTCTCGATGGAAATAGCCGAACGGGGCGTTCTGGAGCGCTACGCCGTGGAAATGATAGGCGCATCCGCCGACGCAATACGAAAGGCCGAAGACAGGGAATTGTTCAAGCAGGCCATGGCCGGGGTCGGCCTGGACCTGCCGCGCAGTCAAACCGCCACGACCATCGGGGAGGCCGAACGCGCCCGCGACATGCTCGGTTATCCCCTGGTGGTCAGACCGGCCTTCACACTCGGCGGCACCGGCGGCGGAATTGCGCATGGAGACGATGAACTCAGGGAAATTGTTACAAGGGGGCTGTTCTACAGCCCGGTCTCGCAGGTGTTGATCGAGGAATCAGTCATAGGCTGGAAGGAATTCGAACTCGAGGTCATGAGGGACCGAAAGGACAATTGCGTCATAATCTGTTCAATAGAAAACATCGATCCCATGGGAATACATACCGGCGACAGCATAACTGTGGCCCCGGCGCAGACGCTGACCGACCGCGAGTACCAGCTCATGCGCGACAGCGCTCTGGCCGTAATGCGGGAAATCGGCGTGGACACCGGCGGTTCCAACGTACAGTTCGCCGTGAACCCTGAGAACGGCCGTCTCGTAATGATCGAGATGAACCCTCGCGTGTCGCGCTCCAGCGCCCTGGCCTCAAAAGCCACGGGCTTTCCCATAGCCAGGATCGCCGCCAAGCTTGCCGTGGGTTACACGCTTGACGAAATACGCAACGACATCACCGGTGAAACCCCTTCGTGCTTCGAGCCCGCGATTGATTACGTTGTGACGAAAATTCCGCGGTTCGCGTTTGAAAAATTCACCACGGCCGACGACAGGCTGGGCACCCAGATGAAATCGGTGGGTGAAGCCATGAGTATCGGACGAACTTTCAAGCAGTCTTTTCAAAAGGCGCTCCGTTCCCTGGAAACCGGGCGCTTCGGCTTCGGGGCCGATGGAAAATGCCCGCAGAGAGACAGCCCGGCGGACGCGGACCTGGAACACCTGCTCGAGAAACCGAATGCCGGTCGTGTGTTCGATATTCACACAGCCTTCGAACGCGGATGGACTGTCGAACGGGTTCGCAGGTTGACCGGGATTGACCCCTGGTTTTTACGGCACATGCAGGAACTCGCCCATTACGAAAACGAAATCAAGGGGGCCGGATCCCTGGAGCGACTCAAGCACGATAAGCCGCTATTCCTGCAGACCAAGGAATTCGGGTATTCCGACAGGCAAATCGCTTATCTTCTTGATACCGACGAAACGTCCGTTCGGTGCGCCAGAGAAGAAACCGGACTTATGCCCGTTTACGGGCTGGTCGATACATGCGCCGCCGAATTCTCCGCGTGTACGCCCTATTTTTATTCGACCTACGGCTCCGGCGGTGAATCACCTCCATCGGAAGCTCGAAAAATAATGATCATCGGGGGCGGGCCGAACCGCATTGGACAGGGGATCGAATTCGACTACTGCTGTGTTCACGCCTCTTTTGCCCTCAGAGCCGCCGGATTTGAAACCGTCATGGTTAACAGCAACCCGGAAACCGTCAGCACGGACTACGATACCAGCGACAGGCTTTATTTTGAGCCGCTTACTCTTGAGGACGTTTTGAACGTTTACCGCCACGAGAAATGCGACGGGGCAATCGTGCAGTTCGGCGGGCAGACCCCGCTGAATCTGGCGGGGGATCTCGAGCGCAACGGGGTGAACATCATCGGCACAAGACCCGAGAGCATCGAGGCCGCAGAGGACAGGAAATTCTTCCAGGAACTTGCTTCCCGCCTGGGTATTCTCCAGCCGCTCAGCGACACTGCCGTAACCTGTGAACAGGCCGAGTCCATAGTCGAAAGCATAGGTTATCCGGTACTTCTCCGCCCGTCGTTCGTCCTCGGCGGCAGAGCCATGGCTATAGCCTATAACGCCGAAATGGTCAGAAAATACATGACGGAAGCGGTTGAAGTCTCGGAGAAAAGACCGGTGCTTGTCGACAGTTATCTCGAGAACGCGCTGGAAGTGGACGTGGACTGTGTGTCCGACGGCACAACATCAGTCACCGGCGCAATAATGGAACACGTGGAGCTGGCAGGTGTTCATTCGGGCGACAGCGCCTGCATTATACCGTCACAGCGTCTTTCCTCCGACGTCAGGGATGAAATAAGACGACACACGCGCGACCTTGCCAGAGAACTCGGTGTCTGCGGCCTGATGAACGTGCAGTACGCCGTCAAGGACGGCAGGGTATACGTCCTGGAGGTGAACCCCAGGGCTTCCCGGACGATCCCCTACGTGAGTAAGGCAATAGGCGTGCCCCTGGCCAAGGTTGCGGCGCTGGTTATGACCGGTTCAAGTCTCGAGGAACTCGGGTTTACGCAGGAAGCCGTGCCAAGGCACGTTTCGGTGAAAGAAGCGGTCTTTCCCTTCATCAAGTTCCCCGGCATTGACGTGATACTCAGCCCGGAAATGAAATCAACCGGGGAGGTCATGGGAATAGACACTACGTGGGGCATGGCCTTCTTGAAAAGCCAGATCGCCGCCGGGAATTCCCTGCCGCTTTCCGGCAACGTTTTCCTGAGCATGAGAAACAGTGACAAGGAGGCCGTTATCCCGCTTGCCCGACGGCTCCTCAAGCTCGGCTTCGGCCTCTACGCCACCGTGGGAACCAGTACAAGACTGAGAGAAGCCGGCGTGCACGCCGGCGCATTGTTCAAGATTTCACAAGGGCGTCCCAATGTACTGGATATGATGGAGGAAAAGTCCGTGAGCTGGATCGTGAATACCCCCACGGGCGGCAGTGAGCCCACGGCGGATGAAGTCAGAATGCGCGCTGCGGCAATGATCAAGGGCATACCCATAACGACGACTATTGACGGTCTGAGGGCGGGCATTAGCGGGCTGGAATCGTTCAAAAGAACGGGGCGCCTTGAAGTCTGCAGTCTGCAGGAATATCACCGTCATTCTCCGGAGGTCACACTGGGATCGGGACATCAGAAGAACTGAATGATGAAAAAAGACGAACATACAAAGGACGAAGAGGCTGTATTTCCATCCTGGAAAGAGCGGCGTGAACGCAGGGCATGTCTCGCCCTCGAGGACGGCACGATACTCCGCGGTTACAGCTTCGGCGCGCCCGTGGACGCCGTGGGCGAGGTCGTGTTCAACACAGGCATGACAGGCTACCAGGAAATACTGAGTGATCCTTCCTATGCGGGGCAGTTCGTAACGATGACTTATCCTGAGATCGGCAATACCGGCGTCAACGAGGAAGACATGGAATCCGCGCGGTTTTTCGCCAATGGCCTGATAGTCCACGAGGTCAACGAACCCAGCAACTGGAGATCCTCGAGTTCGCTCTCCTCGGCGCTTGTTCGACGGCGTATTCCTGCGCTGGGCGGGATCGATACGCGCGCCCTGACTCGGAAAATCCGCGAGAGGGGAACAATGCGGGCCTGTATGGCGAGCGGTGACCTCTCGGCGGATACCGACGGCGCGCTGGCCCGAGCACGTTCCTGGGAAGGGCTCGACAACCGGGACTATGCCTCCAAAGTTACCTGCGCGGAACCCTGCGCCTGGGACCCGGAGGCCTCCCTCACCAGCTCCTGGGGCTTCCCTTCCGGACTGCCCGAACCGGACATGAAAATCGTGGCCTACGATTACGGAATCAAATGGAATATTCTACGCAGTCTCCGGCGCAACGGGATGGATGTAACAGTGGTTCCCGCCCGAACGCCGGCGAGTGACGTGCTTGGCCTCCGCCCCGACGGCGTTTTCCTGTCAAACGGACCGGCGGACCCGGCCCCGTTGAAATACGCCGTAGAGAGCGCCCGTGAACTGATCTCAAAGGTGCCTGTCATGGGGATATGCCTCGGTCACCAGATACTGGGCCTGGCGCTTGGTGCGCGAACCTATCGCCTTAAGTTCGGTCACCACGGCTGTAACCATCCGGTCAAGGACCTGAAGACCGGCAAAGTTGAAATCACTTCTCAGAACCACAATTTCGCAGTGGACATGAACACAATCGACAGTACCCGGGTTGAAGCAACCCATATCAACCTGAACGACGGAACGGTGGAAGGCATACAACATGTATCGGAACCGGTATTCGGTATTCAATACCATCCCGAAGCATGCCCGGGCCCCCGCGATTCCGGGTACCTGTTCCGCAGATTCCGGAACCTCCTCAAGGGTGCATGACAGTCATGAACCGTAAATCACGCCACGGAAACTGGATAGCCGTTGTCGACTTCGGTTCCCAGTACAGCCAGCTCATAGCACGCAGAGTACGCGAACTGCATGTGTATTCGGAAATTGTAAGGTTTGACGTCTCTCCGCGAAGCCTGGCCGAGAGACGCCCGGCGGGTATTATACTTTCCGGAGGACCCGCGAGCGTTTTTGAAAAAGGCGCGCCGCTGTGCAACCCCGCTGTCTTCGATCTCGGGGTGCCGGTGCTCGGTATCTGCTACGGCATGCAGACAACGGCAAAATTACTGGGCGGGGCGGTAAAGCCCGGCAGAAGCCGGGAATACGGCAAGGCCGAAATCAATGTGACCAGTCCGGGCATGCTCCTTGCAGGCCTTCCGCTACAGCTTGACGTGTGGATGAGTCACGGAGATCAGGTGGAAACGCTTCCCCCGGGATTTACCGGACTTGCCGGAACCCGCACATGCCCTTTCGCCGCGATCGCCGATGAAGGACGGCGCATTTTTGCTCTCCAGTTTCATCCTGAAGTCGCGCACACCCCCAGGGGCATGGAAATTCTCAAGGCCTTCGTTTTCACCGTATGCGAATGCAGTGCGGACTGGGAAATGAGCCGGTTCGTGGAACGAAGTGTAGAGGACCTTCGCGCCCGCATCGGCCGGGAACACGTAGTCTGCGGGTTGAGCGGAGGCGTCGATTCCTCGGTGGTGGCCGCGCTTCTTCAGAAGGCAATCGGCAACCAGCTTCACTGCATATTTATCGACAACGGACTGCTTAGACACGGGGAGGCATCTGAAGTGCGCGCAACCTTCGGAGAATCGTTCGGTATGGATTTGATATCCGTGAACGCGGCGCGCAGGTTCCTGGAGGCCCTGGAAGGTGTAACGGACCCCGAGGACAAAAGAAAGGCCATCGGCAGGGTTTTTATAGACGTTTTCTCCGAGGAAGCGCGCAAACTGGGCGAGGCCCGGTTTTTGGCGCAGGGCACCCTTTATCCCGACGTAATCGAAAGCTTTTCCCCTGCCGGGGGCCCCTCGGCCACGATCAAGAGCCACCACAACGTCGGCGGCCTGCCGGACGACCTCCATTTCGAACTTATCGAGCCCGTCAGGGAACTGTTCAAGGACGAAGTGCGCGTGCTGGGCGCGGAACTGGGACTTCCGGACAGCATTGTCCACAGACAGCCGTTTCCCGGCCCGGGACTTGCCGTGCGCATTATCGGGGCCGTTACCGCACAACGCGTTGCCATGCTTCAGCAGGCGGACCTGAGGGTACAGGAGGAGCTCGAAAAGCTGGATAACTACGGAGATATCTGGCAGTCCTTCGCTGTGCTCCTGCCCGTGCAGACGGTGGGTGTAATGGGCGACACGCGGACATATGAAAATGTCGCGGCCCTGAGAGTAGTGCAGAGCCTGGATGCCATGACCGCGGACTGGTTCCGCGTGCCCTACGATGTCCTGGCGCGCATATCCAACAGGATAATCAACGAAGTAGCAGGAGTGAACAGGGTCGTCTTCGATATCAGCTCCAAGCCTCCCGCGACCATAGAGTGGGAATAGCGGTAAGAACGGTGCTTTACAACCGGCCCCGGCTTGTGTTTACTTCCGGTTTTCACGGCGGCAGAAGGAGGCAGACCATGGCACTTGAAGAAATCAAAGTCGAAGATCTCAACGTCGAATCTTTCATATCCGAGCAGGTAAAGACAATTTCCGATACGGTGGGTGACGGTACGGCCGTTAACGCGCTTTCAGGAGGAGTTGATTCCGCCGTGGTTACGCTTCTCGGACACAGGGCGCTCGGGGACCGTCTCAGGACCTATTTTGTCGATAACGGCCTGATGAGACAGGACGAACCGCAGTTTGTCGTGGACACCTTCAAAAAGCTCGGTGTCAATGTTGAACTGGTGGACGCCAGGGACAGGTTTTTCAAGGCCCTGAAAGGCATCAGCGACCCGGAGGAAAAACGCGACAGGGGGATTACCCGCGTTTTCTACGAGGACGTATTCGGCAAGCTCGTCAGGGAAAGCGGCGCAAAGTTCCTTCTGCAGGGCACTATATACACCGATATCGAGGAGACGGTAGCGGGCATCAAGCGCCAGCATAACGTGCTAGAACAACTGGGAATAAGCACCGAGGAATCCTACGGTTATACTGTACTTGAGCCGGTTATCCGCCTGCGGAAGCCGGCCGTGAGGCTCGTGGGCAAGGCCCTGGAACTTCCCGATTCCATTTCAGAGCGACCCCCCTTCCCCGGTCCGGCCCTGACCGCACGCATAGTGGGAGAAGCAACACCCGAACGCGTGGAAATCGTACGCAAAGCCACAAAAATCGTGGAAGAAGAGCTCGACGGAGTGGATAAATTCCAGTGCATGGCCATCCTTCACGAGGATCGTGTCACCGGAATCAGGAACGGCAGGCGCGAATTCGGTCGTCAGATTGAGGTCCGCTGTTGGGACAGCACCGACGCGGTAACGGCAAAGCCCACCAGGGTGTCCTACGATATTCTCGAGAAACTCGCGGAACGGCTCACCGCGGAGGTGCCGGGAGTCGTCAGCGTAACTTACGGAATAGCGAAGAAGCCGCCGTCCACAATGGAAGTTGTTTAGCCTGACGTGATGCAAACCGTTTTCCACGGTTTGCAAACGTGGCTTACCCCGTGCCCCGGCGTCTCACGACTGTGCGGGCGGTTTACGGTCTTCTCAGGCCCTCGCGGAAGATTTTTTTCGTTTTTTCTTGCCACCCTGTGCCGGCGGCGTTATTTTTGCATCCCAAGTGTGAGCAGGGACATTCATACAGGGAATTTGAATCATGGCACTTGGCCCCGGCTTCGATAACGAAAAGTACCTTGCCGAGCAGACAGCCAGCATTACCGATCGCGCCGCCTCTATCGGTGGAAAGCTCTATCTCGAATTCGGCGGCAAACTCGTCTACGACTACCACGCGTCGCGCATTCTTCCAGGGTTCGATCCCAACGTCAAGATGCGGCTTCTTCAGAGGCTCAAAGACAGCATAGATATTGTTCTCTGCATTTACTCGGGCGACATAGAACGCAAGAAAATCCGCGCCGATTTCGGGATTACCTACGACGTAGATGTTCTCAGGCTTATAGACGACCTGCGCGCCTGGGGCCTGGAAGTATCGGCTGTTGTCATAACGCGTTTCCAGGGAGGAGCGGCCGTTAAACAGTTCATGAACCGCCTCGAACGCAGTGGTATAAGCGTCTACACGCACGGCCCCACAGAAGGTTATCCCGCGGATGTCGACCTCATCGTAAGTGAAAAGGGATACGGGGCCAACCCGCCGATCAAAACGCGCAAACCCATAGTCGTTGTAACGGCCCCGGGGCCCGGGAGCGGTAAAATGGCAACATGTCTGTCCCAGCTCTATCACGATCACAAAAACGGCATTGAGGCCGGTTACGCCAAATTCGAGACGTTTCCGATATGGAACGTGCCTCTCAAGCATCCCGTCAACATGGCGTATGAAGCCGCCACTGCCGACCTGGGCGATTTCAACGAAATCGACCCGTTTCACCTGGAGGCCTACGGCAGGGAGGCCGTGAACTATAACCGGGACATCGAAGTCTTTCCGGTGCTTCGCCGCATCCTGGAAAGGGTGAGCGGCTCGGCGACCGCCTACCGTTCCCCCACAGACATGGGCGTTAACCGGGCCGGCTTCGCCATAGTTGACGACGAAGCGGTGAGGTACGCCGCCACGCAGGAAATAATAAGAAGATATTTCCGGTACAATTGCGAATACGTAATGGGCGCGACCGAGCATGGCCCCGTTGAAAAAGTGCGAAGGCTCATGCAGGAACTGGAGGTCGGGGAAGAAGACAGGCCGGTAGTGGCGCCCGCGCGGGCGGCCGCGGAATCGGCCAGGACAAAGAACAAGGGCAATGCGGGCGCCTATTGCGGAGCGGCTTTACAGCTTCCCGGGGGCCGAACGGTCTCCGGGGAAAACTCCGAGCTTCTGCATGCAACAGCGGCCCTGATCCTCAACACCGTCAAAGCACTTGCCGGGATACCGGAGACAATAGACCTTCTTGCACCCACCGTCATCGAATCCGTGGGACGGATGAAAAAGGATGTGCTCAACAGCAGGCAGGTGAGCCTGAATGTCGAAGAAACGCTGATAGCATTGAGTATAAGCGCGGCGTCGAACCCCACTGCCGAGGCTGCAATGGAAAAGCTCGGGAGTCTTAAGGGGTGCGAAGTACACCTGACACATATGCCCACCCCGGGGGACGAGGCTGGTCTTAGACGACTGGGCGTGAACCTCACCAGTGATCCAACGTTTTCAAGCAAGAATCTGTTCGTAACTTAGAACCTTTAACAGGAGTAGATACATGCCCAGACTGAAGGACGTAAACAAGGTAATGATAATCGGCTCCGGACCCATAGTGATCGGACAGGCCTGTGAATTCGACTACTCGGGTACGCAGGCCTGCAAAGCCCTCCGGAGACTCGGGTACGAAATTGTCCTTGCCAACAGCAATCCGGCCACCATCATGACCGATCCCGAGATGGCGGATATTACCTATATCGAACCTCTAACACTGGAATCGATGACCGCAATCATCGAAAAGGAAAAACCCGACGCCCTGCTCCCCAACCTGGGCGGACAGTCGGCGCTGAACCTGTCATCTCAGCTCGAACAGGCCGGCGTCCTGAAGAAGCACGGAGTTCGGGTCATAGGAGTCCAGATAGACGCCATAAAGCGGGGCGAAGACCGCCAGGCGTTCAAGGACACCATGAAAAAGCTCAACATCGAAACCGCCAGGAGCGGGATTGCCAACAACATGAAGGAGGCGGAAAATATACTGGGCGAAATCGGCCTTCCGTGCGTTATCCGGCCTGCGTATACCATGGGGGGCACGGGCGGCGGATTTGCCTACAACATGGAGGAGTTCCACACTCTCGCCGAGAGGGGTCTCGCGGCCAGTTACGTTCACCAGATACTGGTGGAGGAATCGGTGCTCGGTTGGGAAGAGCTTGAACTGGAAGTAGTAAGAGATTCTAAAAACCAGATGATTACGGTTTGCTTTATAGAGAATGTCGATGCCATGGGAGTCCATACCGGGGATTCCTACTGCACCGCCCCCATGCTCACGATCGACGATGAATTGCAGAAACGCCTTCAGAAATACTCCTACGATATCGTACAGGCAATTGAGGTCATAGGAGGCACCAATGTCCAGTTCGCCCACGACCCCGAGACCGGCCGCGTTGTGGTCATTGAAATCAACCCGCGTACTTCGCGGTCTTCTGCGCTGGCCTCCAAGGCTACGGGCTTTCCCATCGCCTACGTGTCCGCGCTCCTCGCGGGCGGTCTCACCATGGATGAGATACCGTACTGGCGCGACGGGACGCTGGATAAATACACGCCCTCCGGCGATTACGTGGTCGTCAAGTTTTCACGCTGGGCGTTTGAGAAATTCGAGGGTCTGCCGGACAGGCTGGGCACCCAGATGCGGGCCGTAGGGGAAGTGATGAGCCTGGGCAAGAACTACAAGGAAGCTTTCCAGAAAGCAATCCGTTCGCGGGAAGACGGAAGGCACGGGCTCGGTTTCGCCCGGGATTACAACAAGAGACCGCTGGAGGACCTCATGGGCCTCCTCGCCCAGCCGTCCAGCGAGCGCCAGTTCATAATGTACGAGGCACTGCGGAAAGGAGCCGGTGTTGACGCCCTGCACGCGGCTACTCATATCAAGAAATGGTTTGTCGAGCAGATGAAGGAACTGGTTGAACTCGAGCAGGAGATTCTCACTCACAAAGGCGGGAACGTTCCCGGCCGGCTCCTGAAGAAAGCAAAGCAAGACGGCTTCTCCGACCTTTATCTCGCCGATATTCTCGGCGCGGACGAGGGAACAATCCGGCAACAGCGTTCGGGCATGAAAGTGTCCGAGGGCTGGCATCCTGTACCCGTCAGCGGCGTGGAAAACGCCGCGTATTATTACTCAACTTACAACGCCCCCGATGTCACCGACGCCGCAGGAGGGAAAAAGATAATGATTCTCGGGGGCGGGCCCAACCGTATAGGACAGGGCATCGAATTCGATTACTGCTGTGTTCACGCCGCCTTCGCACTCAGGGATATGGGCCTCGGCTCAATTATGGTCAACTGCAACCCGGAGACGGTTTCCACCGACTACGACACGTCCGATAAACTCTATTTCGAGCCGCTCACCGTCGAGGACGTTTTGAGCATTTACGAAAAGGAAAAGCCCGAAGGCATTATCTGCCAGTTCGGCGGGCAGACACCGCTCAACATTGCCGAAGAGCTGGAACAGGCCGGAGTAAAGATTATCGGAACAAGTCCCGATACCATAGGCTTCGCCGAGGATCGCGACAGGTTCAGACAGAAAATGCGCGAACTCGGAATACCCCAGCCCGAAAGCGATATGGCGAGCACACTCGACGAGGCTCTCGACACCGCCCGCCGGATCGGGTACCCCCTGATGGTGCGGCCGTCATTCGTCCTCGGGGGCCGGGCGATGGAAATAATCCATGACGAGGAAATGCTCAGGCACTACGTGCGTGCCGCTGTGGACGTATCACCGCAAAGACCTATCCTTATAGACAAGTTCCTCGAGAACGCCATTGAAGCCGAAGCCGACGCCATATCCGACGGAATCGACGCCTTCGTGCCTGCAGTAATGGAGCACATCGAACTGGCCGGCGTCCATTCCGGAGATTCGGCGTGCGTAATTCCCCCCACCAGTATTCCGCCGAAACATATAGACACAATCTGTGAATACACCCGCAAAATAGCCGTGGAACTTCACGTTGTAGGTTTGATGAACATTCAGTACGCTATATGCGATGACAAGGTCTATATCCTGGAGGCTAATCCGCGTGCCAGCCGGACGGTCCCGCTTGTAAGCAAGGTATGCGGTTTGTCGATGGCCAGAATCGCCACACAGCTCATGCTCGGAAGAAAGCTTTCCGACCTGAAACTCGAGAAAAAGGACATTCCCCACTACGGCGTGAAGGAATCGGTCTTTCCCTTCTACTTTTACCCCGAGGTCGACCCGGTCCTGGGTCCCGAAATGCGGTCTACCGGAGAGGTGCTGGGTATGGCGGACTCTTTCGGCCTTGCCTTCTACAAGGCCCAGGACGCGGCCCAGGGACGCCTGCCCCTCGAAGGAACCGTACTGCTTACTGTAGCCGACAAGGACAAGAAGGACATAGTGCCCGTGGCTAAGGAATTCTTGGACCTCGGGTTTGACATTCTCGCCACCGAAGGAACCCGTTTATTCCTTGCCGAAAACGGAATCGAGTCCGGGAAGGCTTACAAAATGCGGGAACAGCGCCCCCATATAGCCGACATGGTAATGAACGGAGACATCCAGCTCCTGATCAACACACCGAAGGGAAAGGCCAGCAAGGCTGATGATTCGTATATCCGCAAGGCCGCTATCAGGTGCAAGGTCCCCTACATCACCACAGTCCCGGCGGCCGCGGCGGCCGCGAAGGGCATAGCGGCCTTCCGGGAAGGACGCCCCGAACTCAAGTCTCTCCAGGAATACCACGCGGGGATACGGTGAGGAGAATGGAGCGGGAGACCGGAATCGAACCGGCGACGTTCAGCTTGGGAAGCTGACATCCGTAGTTCAAAGGTTTGCTATAAATTCCTGGACGGTTGCGTAGGCCATGCTCGCCAGCGAACGGTCGCCCAGGAAATTGCCGTAGGCGGCCGACCCGTTTTCGACCTCAGATGCGAACAGTTCCTTCATGGCAGCAACAGCATGTTTGAAGGAATCTGATTCACGCTCCTCTTTGCGTACTTCCGTTGCGGCCGACGCCGGGCCGTCCTGGTAGTGTGTAAGAGTGTAGACCAGATCGTAAGCATCTTTCCGCTCTCCACGGTCTCTGAACGAAAGAGCTTTCAAGATAATGTAGGGAACAGCCCTGCAAACTGGAACGTGAGCAGTGTACAAACCATCGCCGGTTAAGAGTTCAGCACGTATGTCGACAAAGACCGGGGCCTGAAAAGCCAGCCCCAACCCCTCGGCCTGTATGGCGCTCAAGTCTTTTTCCACAGCACGGATCTTGCTCTCCGGTCCGCCGTACTTTGTTGTGAGGAAATCAATGTTGATATCCCGGCCGTCAAATTCCGAAACAAATGAATGTTTCTGCTTACGGCCTTCTTCGGTTCCGCCCCGCCAGAATCCCAGCCGCTCGATCAATCGGTCTCGGATACTCTCATACGTCTTGAGATCGGCGACGGCGAGACTGACGCCGAGATCCACATCCATGGTGCCGCAATGTCCGCTCCCGACAGGAACTTCTCGTTCGCCTGCCCGGTCGATGAGATAGCGCGGGACAAGTCCTCCAACGAGCACAAGATGACGGTGGTATTCTCCAACAGACCGCCAGACCGTTACCAATGTACGTTCCGCCAGACTTGTTTGCCCCGGCGTGTAACCCTTTATGTCTTGTGGCTTACCGTTAGCCATGATTCACCTCCGAAAACCCCAGTCTTTTCTCGCGGAGTACTTCGGCCTGTTCGCCGGCACGTCCGGGCAGGTTAAGAAGATCAAGATAGCACTGAACATCCGCAACCATCGAGCCGAATTCTCCTTCTTGAACGAACTGGAATACTCCCTCATCCTGGGGTAACAACAGAAGAACATTGCCTTGACTTTCAACCGGCTGAAGTGCCCTGAACGGCATGCCGGCCGCCAGGCGCTCAACATAAGCGACAATCGCATCGGGGACACCGTACGGAGATCTCAGGTAAGCCGCGCTCCAGCCGGTGAACGCAAAACGAATGTCTTGTCGCCGCATCTCCTGCTGGAACTTCCGAAGGCCCTGCAGGTACTCCCCCATGCTCATGGCAAATCGGGACCTCTTATGCCGGTCAAACCGGTATCGGGAAGCCCAGTCGTCAAGAAGCCGGTCCGGGGCAACAACGCGCAGTTTCTTTTTGTCCCGTCTGATGTAGTCGGCGTCCAGCATCTTGCTGACCAGGGAGCTCACGTATCCAGGGCTGACCATAGCATGTTCAGCAAGTTCCGACTGAACCCAGGGCTCAGGATATCGGCAGAGAAATGCCCGGACCAGCCGCGATGCCTTTGCTGAGAAAATCGAACTGGGTCCGCTTCTTTCAGGCCGCTGTTTGCCGGGCACGAACTGCTTGTAGAGAAACCGGCGGAATCGGACGTAGCCGTTGCCGTTCCCTGCTATTACGCAGAGGCCGAGCTCCACGCACCTGTCAAATGCTGATTTGGTGATGTCGCCCGCCATAACAAGCAGCAGATCCTCACGGGTCCCCTGCGGGTCCTGGAGCCACTGAGGATATTGATCCGCTATTCCGGCGACCTGATGGGGGTAGAGCGAGCGTTTCACCTCAACGTAGAATCTCATCTCTTCACTCGCCAGGCTGTAGACCGCGTCCTGGCCGGGTTGCGCTTCGCCCGGGCAGAGCTCGCCGTCAATGCCTGCTTGATGAAGGATTTCCTTCAGCCTGGCGATCCCCGAATCCAGTATGTCGCGCTCGTACGCATGCATGGTCTATGATCCCCTATTTGCGTGTATGTTTGCTATATGGGATAGTTTTGCCAACAGCAAACTTACCCATATAGCAAACTTTTTTACCCTATGCCATGAAAAACTGGGGAAATAGAGGTAATATCAACCCGTTATTACCACCTTTCCGGCGGTCATTATCACTATTCTCCTTCCGACCGGTGGTGTACTGCGAGTGCACAGTTGTGACGTACTCGGAACAACTGCACGGAGAATCAACTATCTCCAACCTCGCGCGAAATTGGAGATAGTTGATTCTTTGCGGCATTCCTGGATGCCTTTGTCAGAAGAACAGCCTAGTATTTCTGACAATGTGCCCGGCGGATACTGATGCTGTCCGTTGAAGATAAGATACTCAAGAGAATGAAAGCGCGGCGGACTGCGTTCACGGCAAAGGATTTTCTTGATATTGCCGGCCGTGCCGCCGTTGACCAGGCTTTGTCCAGTCTCGCATCCAACGGCACTAGGGGCGTGCTGTTTCGCGTGGTTACAGGTTGTCCCAGAAAAATGCCGATTGTCATTTTGACCGATAAATACGGGGATAAATCGTGGTTTTTTATGGAGCGGGAGACCGGAATCGAACCGGCGACGTTCAGCTTGGGAAGCTGACATTCTGCCTCTGAATTACTCCCGCCCGGGCACGAAAACATACATCACGGACGCCACATGTAAAGAAATCTCGGCTGACGGGATTCCCGCATGACGTTGTTCACCGGGTCCCATTCGCCGGAGGACCTCAGCAGTGCCGAAAACGAAAACTCCGGTTCGTACCGGAATACCTTTATCTTGTCCGCGCTCAACAGTTCCCTTGTTCGGGTCATTGCGTCATCCCAGTATCCGATTTCGTCTACAAGTCCAAGGTCAAGGGCCTTCGAAGCTGTAAAAATACTGCCGTCGGCGATTTCCCGTACTCTTTCCTCCTCCAGTCCCCTGCCCTTCGCCACCAGCGAAACGAAGCGACCGTGCAGTTCGTCTATCACCCCCTGAAGCATGGCCCTCTGTTCTTTCCATTGCCCGGTTTCGGTATCGTCAAACGGATTCAGGAGGTCCTTGTTTTCGCCCGATTTAATAGTCACGTCCTTGACGCCCACCTTCCGCCCCAGTTCACGCAGGTTAAAGGTCTGGATCAAAACGCCGATTGAACCCGTTATTGTAGTAGGCCTGGCCGTAACATGATCGGATGCCAGTGCGACGTAGTAGGCCCCGGATGCGGCAACGTCCCCGAACACGCTTACTACCTTTCTTCCCTTCTGCTGTCTTTTAAAATCCAGAAGCGCCTTGTACAGAACGTCGCTGGCCGTAATTCCCCCTCCCCCGCTGTCTATTTCCATTATGATCGCCCTGACATTGGGATCCATCGTCGCCCTCTGAATGCTTCTGAGGGCTACCCGTGCCGAACCTGCTCCCGACGGAAAGAAACCCCCTTCTTCAAGCAATATCATGCCCTTGAGCGGAATCCGGACAACCTTTACGTCGCCTTTGCCGCACGACCAGATTTCCTGCATCGGGGGCATTTCGTCGACGCCCGCCTTTCGGGACATAACGGGCTTGCGGAACGCGAAGCACATGCCCACGCCGCCGAGGGCCACGGCCAGTATAACCACGAGAACCAAGGCCTGGGAAACGATGAGGGTCCAGAGACAGCCCGAGGGCGCCTTTTTGCGCTGTCGTGGAGCCTCCGGCATGGGCGGAGGCACACGGCTTCCGTTCTCAGGTTCATTAAAGCTCATCGTGGCTTTATGGCACGCAGTGAACCCAACGTCAAGGGATACTATCCCTTGACGCGCGTACGGATCACCGCCCTGCCCTGCTTCAGGCCCGGAGACCGTGCTGTAAGTACAATTGTGCCGGGCTTTTTCCCGGCCCTTATTACAACAAGACATCTGCCGTTATACGCGCTTCTCTTTCTTCCCTGATAAGCTTCCTCGCTCGCCGGATGCCCGTTATCAACGCCCGCTATAACACCAGGCCCCTTCACGGAAAACCGGATGCCGTTGTCCGCGTTCGGCTGACGGAGACCCTTTCCGTCGGTTACTTCAACCGTAACATAAGACAGATCACGTCCATCCGCCCTGATACGGCCCCGGTCCGGCTTCAGTCTCAGGGCTTCCGGCTTCCCCGCGGTGACGAGCCTGTCCGTCATTACCGCCCTGCCGGCGGTATATCCCACGGCTTCCAGGATCCCGGGCTCGTATGGAATAATCCATGAGGCCATATACCGTGATAATTTCGACGTTGAATTACGGCCTATCTTCTTTCCGTTCAGGGTCAGTTCGACCTCATCGCAGGTCGAATACACGTCCACGTGCATGTCCTCGGGGGCGTCCGCCGGCCATTCGCGGATGGCGTCGGGCCACGTCCAGCTTGACTTTGCCTCCGGCCAGCCCCAAGGGTTCAGTCGAAAGGGCTCCCCCTCCTTAAGCCGCCGCCTTACCGCGATATGCAATACAGGGTCTTTTCCCCATAGAATGTCCCGGTACCACGAACGTGTCTTCTTGAAGCCGCACGTATCAAGTTCACCGCAACAGGCGGTATGCGTGGGATACCCGGTATGCTCTTCCCTGGCGAACCCGATACCCGACTCTCCGATGTAATCCATCCCCGTCCAGATGAATTCACCTATGACATGCCGGTTTTCAACGGCGCAGTTCCACGTCTTGAAAGCGTACAGTGCGAATGTTTCCGAACCGAAAATACGGCGGCCGGGGTATTTACGGTGGTCCTTCCCGTAGAGATCGTCGCGGTAGTTGTATCCGCATACGTCCAGCGCCTTCCAGAGGTCGTCGGTCCAGCCCTTGGGATGGGCGCCGTAGCCAACCGGCCGGGTCGGATCAAGCTTACGCACGTACCGCGCCATCATCGCGGCCGTTTTCGCCCCCGAGGCTTTATCCTGCTCCGGTACCTCGTTGCCTATGCTCCATATGAAAACCGACGGATGATTCCTGTCGCGCATAACCATTTCCCTCAGGTCGTCGCGCCAGCATTTTCCGAAATAGTCTTTATACCCGTATTTCAGTTTTCCCACCTTCCATTCGTCAAACGCCTCGTCCACAACGACAATTCCCAGCCTGTCGCACGCGTCGAGAAAAGCGGGAGAAGGCGGGTTATGGCTCGTGCGGATGGCATTGGCCCGGATAGACTTTACCAGTTCCACCCGGCGCTCTTCAGCCCTGTCCCACGCCGCCGAGCCGAGGCACCCGTTGTCGTGATGCATATTCACGCCCCTCAGTTTTATCGGCTTACCGTTCAGAACCAGGCCCTTTTCAGCGTCAAGCCGGTAAGTGCGTATTCCGAAGTTCGCGGAACAGGTGTCCATGGTTCCCTCTAAATTCCCCGCTGCGGTATCGATTCTGTACAGAGACGGCGCATCCGGGCTCCAGAGCCGCGGCCGTTTTACCGTCACGCGCTGAACAAACTTTCCCGTCCGCCCGGCCGGAATCCGCTTTGAGTCCCGCGAACCGGCCGCTTTTCTGCCGTCGGGCTCGATAACAGCCGTGCGGAGAAAAACTTCGGCGGACGATTCCGAGTCGTTGCGGACCAGCGATGTAATTTCAAGCCTCGCGCGGTCCCGTCCCGCCCGGACGGTAACCGCCGACACACCGTAACGGCGTATGTGAACAGCGTTTTTAACCACCAGGCGGACATGTCGGTAAATGCCCGCGCCGGAATACCACCGCGTGTTCGGGCGCTTTGAGTTATCCACGCGCACGGCTACCAGGTTTCGTTTACGTCCAAACCTGGACCACTTCGTGATTTCAAAACAGAACCCCGTGTAGCCGTAATGATGCGTCCCCAGCCTGTGCCCGTTCACCCACACCGTGCCGTTCATGTAGACGCCGTCAAACTCCAGGAATACGCGGCCGCCTCTTCTCCCCGCCGGAAGCTTGAAGCTTTTTCGATACCATGCCCGCCCGCCGGGAAGATAACCACCGCTCTTGCCGCCGGCGTCCCGGGGATTCAAGGGTCCTTCAATGCTCCAGTCATGGGGCACGGTCACTCTTCGCCAGCCGCTGTCGTCAGTGGATTCCCGCCACGCCCCGGCCGCGTCCCCCCTGTGAAAACGCCAGCCTTCCTCGAGTCTCTCTGTAATTCTCCCGTCCATTCCGTGTTCCTTTCCGTTTCGCGAATCAGACCAAAGCGACAAGATCCCCGCTTTTAGCTTTTTTTTCAATAGTCTTTTGTTTAACCTGACCTATTCATCAACTCTCGGAGTTGATGAATAGGTCACTCTGGCGCAACAAGTTGCGCGAGAGACGTGATGCGAGCCGCTTTTGCGGCTCGCAAACGTGGTTAACCCCGTTTGTTCGCGGCAAAGCCGCGAACATCACGGCTTTCGCCAAAGGCGAAAGTGGATTATTCGTGATTTTCACGAATAATTCAGGTTAAAGTCTACTCCATGGAAATATCAGACGAAACCAGGGCCAGGCTGATCGAGTTCCAGAAGAACGAGATAACCGAACACCATATATACAGCCTGCTGGCAAAGGTCCAGCGCGATCCCGCAAACCGCCGGCTGCTGGAAGATATTTCCGCCGACGAAAAGCGTCATTACGACCAGTGGAAAGAACTCACCGGGGCGGACATAGGGCCTGATCGCCTGCGCATTCGCAAGTACTGCCTGATCAGCAGACTGCTGGGCTTCACCTTCGCTGTTCGCCTGATGGAACACGGCGAGGCGGATGCCCAGGAAATGTATTCAGCTCTTCCACCGGACCTTCCATCCGCCCGGAAGATAACCGAGGAGGAAAACGAGCACGAAAACAGCCTGCTGGCCATGCTTGACGAACAGCGCCTCCGCTACGTCGGCTCCATAGTGCTCGGCCTCAACGACGCGCTCGTGGAACTCACCGGAGCGCTGGCCGGTCTCACCCTTGCTTTGCAGAACAGCAGGCTCATCGCTCTCACCGGATCGATTACCGGGATAGCGGCGGCGTTTTCGATGGCGGCCTCGGAATATCTTTCCACGAAAACGGAAAACACTTCTCAGAAACCCCTCCTCGCGGCGCTCTACACGGGGACGGCTTACCTGTTTACCGTCATAGTGCTGATCCTGCCCTATCTTCTTGCGTCCAATTTCTGGATTGCACTCGGGTGTACGATGGCTTCAGCGGTCTTGATTATCGCTTTTTTCAATTACTACATATCCGTCGCCAGGGACATCCCCTTCGGGAAACGCTTCGCCGAGATGGCCGGTCTCAGCATGGGGGTCGCGGCTTTGAGTTTCCTTATAGGCTTCGTACTCAGAACCGTCTGGGGAATTGAAGTATAGGCCCCGCCCCGCCTGCGCCATTCCATAAGCGGCATTTACATCGCTATACGATGATTGACAGCAATAACCAGCATGCTATTGTTCTTGCCGATTTTCAACGGACCAGAGACCTGCTCCGGCGTAGCTCAATGGTAGAGCGGATGGCTGTTAACCATTAGGTTGTAGGTTCGAGTCCTACCGCCGGAGCCAGTTAATACGCTCAGCAGAACAAATTGCTGAGTATGACCCCATAAAGGCCCCGCCCCACGGGGGTTGGCCTCTTTTGGCGCAGAGTCGCTCCGGCGCAGCGCACACAGACCTTCCGGGTATGCACGCACTGCGCCGGAACACCTCTGCATCCAAAATAGGCCAATCATACGTCACCGTATTTATGAAACCATGTACTAAGGGCCCACGCAAAAATAACTTCACATTTTGGCCGCCGATGCATCGCGGCCGGCGGCGTTGCGAAAACACGAAATATCGGGAATATTCCTTTGTTTTCGCGCCTTGCCGGCCACGCGCCTCGACACCCAAATCTGTGAATTTATTTCTGCGTGAACCCTAAGTGAGTGACTGCATGAATTTCGACACTATTTCTACTGCCAGTAGCATGTCTTTGTTAACCTGACATTCTTGAGCCATTGCTTCAAAAGGTTTCTGCCAGTTTTCAGGAGGCAGGGGAACCGTTGGCGGCAGTTCATGCGTCTTTCGTCTTCCGAACGTTTTTACAAGGGCATCGTTTGTTCTAAGTATATTAAGGTTGCCCGAGGTGATCAGCAGAACAAGATCGATGAGGTCTTTGACGCGCGAATTTGGGCGCTCTTTGCGCGGCAATGTATAAGCATGATATTTCTCTGCAAACTGTTGTTCCTTTGAAATAGCTCTGAACGCCCCATCATATATTCCGGCAAATGAGAGCCATTCTTTACTTTTGACTGCCTCAAGCGGCTCAAGTGCAACATCGCCTATGCCGATGTCCAGATGGAATCTGGCAAAAGTACGTCCATCCATTCTGGCTTCAACTGGATATCTGAAGCCCGCGTAAGGAGGGCCGTCAAGGTCCAAAGTCGCGCTTCCGATTAAATAAACAAAGAAATCACCCAAACCTTTTCCTGCGGCCCCTTGCAATAAGTCCCGATACATTTCTGCTTTCAGAGATGTGTGGCCGCCTGAAGCAGGCTTTGTCAGCGAAAGATCAATATCGCGAGTAGCCCTTGCTATATCCATTCTCAGTTCCATGGCGTATCCACCTTTGAGGGTCCATGTGCTCTTGCTGTTATCATGAAAGAGCCTGGCAAGCAGGCGATCGAAGGCCACTTCCCGTCGCAGACGTTGAACATCTGTGCCGGACTCGACAGCGCTTTTGTTTAATCTTGATTCCAGTGCAGCGCGGAATGATGTTGCGCTCTTGTATTGCTTTGCTGTGCTCATGCTGTGATTTCTTTTGCCCTCTGCCTGACCATTTCTATGTTACCTGATGGATCATCATATGTCGTTATTTCCCGTTGTGTAATAACTCCCTTTCTAAGACCATCTTTTAGGGCTTGCAGAAGAATGTCGGAAGAGACAGATTTCGATTCAATCAGATCGAGGATTGCCCGTAGCGGACGCGTCACCCGAAATCCGTACATCTTTTCTATGTCGGAAGCTGCCAGATTGGCCTTATGCAGAATCAGAACAGGAGGGACTGGCGCGCTTCTACGAAAGCCTCCAGGGACTGTCATATGAAGGCGGGCTGGCATAATATCCGACAGCTCGTAAATGCTGAGGGCTGTCTCATGAGAATAGACACCCTGCGGAATATCATTCCGGTTACGCGACCACAGACTCCATAGAACCAGTTGAGAGTTCCCGGATTCAGGGAAAAGCGTGAGCCGATAGATTCCCCGTACTGCCTGCATCCATTGGCCGGATTTAATGTAATATTGAAAATTGTTCTCAGTATATCCAGACTCTTTAGCCTGCCTGGTTGTAAAATAACCCTGCTGGCTTTCTGCAATCCGGTAAAGCCTGTCTCGTTTTTCTTGCGTCGCCTTCATATTCACAGAACCTCTATTTATTAGAAGTATTGTGCACGTCCGTTGTTGTTATTGCAAGGTTTATCTTTGAACCTTTCAGTGACCGCCAGCATCTCCCTCAAATGAGCCGACTGCTCTTTTTTTGAGGGGAGCATGATGAGGGGCCTGAGACGACGCTCAGTGAAATGCCTAAGAATAGCGGGTTTATCCGAGTTCATTAGCAGGAAATCCGTGATCTCGGACGGCAGTTTTGTAACCAGGGAGGTCAGCTGGTACACCCGGACACGGGAGATCCCCGGGACCTGGGCGGCCTTGGCATAGCTGGTGACGGATTCCTGTATCTTTTCGTGGACCGCCTAAATAACGCCGAAGCCATAGAAGTGTTCGCGCCGCCAGCGTTCGTAATCCTCCCACGCCTTCTGGGCGTCGATCAGCGGTTCCACACTGCGTCCGCTGATTTTCCGGACAAGCTCGTCATCAGCGAGCAACGGTCTTCCGGGCAGGGGACCGCCGGTCAGCACGGTATATGCCTCAACGATAACCTGGAATTTCCTTTTATCCCCCGATTCCATGTCGGGGTGATGCTTGCGGGCAAGACGCCGGTATCCTTTCTTTATTTCTTCCGGCGTTCTCCCAAGCGTCATGAGTACAAGCTTCGCCCGTTCCATAAGTGTCACGCCGCGGATGTCGTCGGGAAAATCAAATGTCATGCTCAGGTCATTCATAACGCCCTGTCCGAACCGTTACCCCGCGGTTTCCATCCGCGAACAACAACAAACGCGCCGCGGCCGTATCCGGCTTCGACTCGATGCGTCTCCTGCATATTCTCGGGGTGGCAAAAGACAGTCTGGCGGCGCTCCAGGTCTGTGAATCCGGCCTCCGACAGAAGTGCGCATACTTCCCCGGAAGTGTAGAACTGCGCGTCTTTGTAGAAAATGCTCGAACCGCTTTTCCGTTCGTATTCACGTCCAAGGAAGCTTGCCCGATCCACAAAGCCGACAACACCACACCCGCCCGGGCGCAGAACCCGGTACATTTCGCGGACGGCACTCTTCGGATCGTCCACAAAGCAGATCGTAGTAACCATCAGCGCCGCTTCAAACCGTTTGTCCGGAAAAGGCAGTTGCTCCGCCGTTCCTTCGACAACATGAATGCCCCGCTTCACTGCGCCCCGGCGCATGACGGCAGAGGGCTCCACGCCGGTTCTGATTCCCAAAGGCCGGGCGAAATGTCCCGCTCCGGCACCGATCTCGATGCCCTCGGCGCCCTGGGGCCACAGATCACGTACTGCTCTGAGTTCGGACTGGTAAGCCGCGGAGTGTTCGGCGAACCACGCTTCATAGCGTTGGGCGTGTGCATCAAATGCCTCTGTTTTTGCCATGCCGTCCTTTGTATTGAAAATGAACCGGAATTACCTCGCGTGCGTACCTTTCAGCCACCGCATAAACATGCCTCGGAACACACGTATACATAGGCGCCCTGAAACAGCAGGAACTCAAATGCATCCGGTATCTCACTCCTGCCTTGAAACAGCGTGTTGATCAGCCTATGTTTATGTTTCGTCGGAGGCAAACACAAAACGGGAGGACTTATGCTTAAACCCCTGTCTGCATTGTTTTTTTTCCTTTACGTATGTACACCTTCCACCGCCGTGGAACTACCGGGGCTCCGTCACTATTTCAAGCTCGATAACCCGCCTCCCGACCCTGAGGAATTCGATGCTTTCACCGCGCCGGTCAGCACTGCCCGGCCCGGGAAGGGGGCACCGGGAATATCGCAATGGACGCGGAGCGGAGGTCCCGATGAACATCTCGTAATTGCGGGCTACAACTTCAAGCCGTCCTCGGATCCCGAGGGCACAAAGACAAGCTTTATAGTTTATACAAAGACCGGAGAAAGAACGGAAGCCGCCGCGGCTGAAATAGCGGCGCTCGAACCGTTCCAGGCCGTCATAAGGATACCCGGCACAATGCCCGACGCGGCTATGCTGCTGGTTATACCCCGCAACGCCGACGGCGTGGGTCAGCCGGTGGCGGTCAACAAGACGGAGACGTGGTACGTACTGCCTCGCAGTATATCCGCGGGACAGGAATTTTCAGTTTACGGCCGCAATCTCATGCACCGTTCCAGTAAAAAGGCGTGGGTACTCCTGCGCGCCAAAGGATCTAAAGACAACAAATTCTTTCTCGAGGCCACGGCCGCCAACCCTTACAAAGCCGATTACAAAATGCCTTCCGATATACCTAACGGCGAATACGAGGTCTGGGCTCATAACGGGCACGGGGGTGAGTACGGCTGGAGCCCTCTGCATGCGCGTCTCGGCGGGGAGATCGTCCGTCCGCGCATAAACGTAACAGACCCGCCGAAGTGGGACGGACCCATTTTCGACGTCACCAAATTCGGCGCCGACGGAAGCGATGCCGAAGATGATGCCGACGCCGTACTCAAGGCCCTTGAGAAAGCAAACTCGGCGAAGCGTTCTACGCTCTACTTTCCGGCCGGGACTTACTTTATTTCCAAATCCATCAGTCCGGTGAAGGGTTCGGAGAAGTCAGGGATACGGGTAATGGGCGACGGCATGAAGAAGACATTCATAAAAGGCGACCCGAAAACCAAACCCGGCAACCTTATGAACATAGCGGGAGATAATGTAACACTGCGCGATTTCACGATCGATTTCAATCGCCTCGGCGAGGAGCGGAAATTCTACCGCGATTACGAACGTCCCCCTCATATTCCCGAACATTACGCCTACATGCAGAAGGTCAAGGAACATCGGGACAAGAAGAAAGGACTGGAAAAGAAATACAAGAACCAGACGAAGCATTACAAGAACAGGCATAAGAAATGGGAACGTCGCAAAAAGCAGTGGGATTCCTGGCAGGAAAAGCAGAAGAAATATGAAGAACAGCTCGCCGCGTACAAGGAAGCAGTCAAAAAAAATCCCAAAGCGAGAAAACCGAGGGAGCCAAAAGGCAGGAAGCCGCGGAATCCCGGCAAAGAACCCCGGCCCCCCGTGAAAGAGGAAGCGCCATCCCCTCCCCCCAAAGAGAGCTTTCCGGAAGTCGAGCGGCGCAACGCGATGCTCGGCAAGGGCCGTGCCGGACGCAGGGCGTTAATTCAGAAGAAAGGGTATGAAAGAGGACTGCGCATTATCAACTGCGTTCTGGACGCCGAGCGGCAAAGAGTTTCGCTGAACGGGCTGAGCGATTCGCTGATTGAAAACTGCGATTTCGTGGCCTCGGAATGCATCCTGTCGTGCCCGAGCCATACGCGGATCAGGAACTGCAATTTCTACACACGCGGTGACGGGGGCGTGATGATGTACCTCTACGGCGGCTGGTGCAACAGCATAACCGGCTGTACCGGTCAGGACTATATGCCCAACACCTATGACACGTCGATGGGCAGGTTCTACACGGTGTCCGCCTACGGCAACCGCCAGCAGAACGTTTACATCGGGCACAACCGCACGAAGGACCTTACCGTTCAGCCCACTCACTATAACCAGAACTCGGGCGAACAGATTATGTGGGAGTTCATGCCCATCACTTCAAAACAGAAACCGATCAGGGTGGAAGGAAATACGCTTCAGTTCGCGAAGCCGCTCAAGAAGGACAAGCTCAAATGGTATTCGGACGCGATCATCGCCTCGGGCAAAGGGATGGGTCAGTACCTGCGCGTAGCGGAGTATGACGACAAGACTCATACGCTTACTGTTGCAGGCGAATGGGACGTGATGCCCGACACGAACAGCCTGATTCACGTCGGCCGCCCCATAAGAAGATGCGTTGTCTACGGCAACTACCTGGACGGCAAGCCGCGCGCCTACTCCGCAGAGCACCATATCGCGTCCTGCGGTGTTCTGGCGTTCGGGGCTTCGCTTGAACTCATTGTCGCCGACAACACTTTGCACGAACTCAAGGCCGGTATCTCGGCGCGCGCGCCCTACATGTTCAATCTTTACGAAAACAACAAGATTGAACGTGTCCGTAACGGCATATCCTTTGGGGGCGGAACGGGAGCCGTGGCCAGAAGAAACATCTTGAAGGATACCAGGATATCTTCCTTCCGGCCCGGCGGAGGAAGAGAGGATCTGCTCGCACTGGAAGTGATCGAACACAATCGGGCTGAAGACACTCCCGTCGGAGTATGGCTGGCCAACCAGTGGAAAAAGGCCGTGAAAAACGCGAAACTGCTTCTGTACAAAAACAGTTTCGACCGCGGGACCGTAAGCGCCGAGGAGGTCAAACCGATTCTGACCCCCACACCGGAACAGATAATGTCGATCGACAACACCTTCACCGGTTTTGAAGGGCAGGACTGACAGTCCGGGCAGAACGATAACAGAGACCCAATGTGCCGCGTTAACCGCGGCCGGAGGGCGTCTTCTTTCTTCTCCGGTAGGCTCCAGGCGGCACGCCCATCCGTTTCCGGAACGCAACATTGAAATAGTTGGTATCGGCATACCCTGTCCGCTCCGCGATCAGCCTCAGGGGCAGATGCGTGGTACTCAGCAGTCGAGCAGCCTCGGCGATCCGTATCCGGTCGATTTCGTCTTTCATGGAATGACCGAATGCCTTACGGAAGCAGCGATTCATTGTCCGATAAGCGCCGGGCAGGTCCGCTACAAGGTCCGGAACCTTGACAGGTTCACACGCCCGCCGCCGAATCAGGCGCGCCGCCCGCACGGCCAACCCGTCCTGCCTGCCCGGATAATCGCTGGATTCCCGTTCGATGATTCGGGTCGGGGCAATACGCGCCGGCTCGGCCTGCGGAGTGCCTCCCCGCAGAATGCCGTCGAGTAATGCGGCTGCTTCGTACCCGATTCTCACAAAGTCCACCGCGACGCTGGATATTCCGACCGGCGAGAACATCGTCGCGAACATGTCATCGTCAACACCCAAAACGGCAAGGTCGCCGGGCACAGCCAGTTCCGCTTCACGGGCCGCCTCAACGAGCCCAACGGCATTGATGTCGTTAAACGCCGACACGCCGCAAGGCTTCGGCAGTGCGCGCAGTCTTTCGGTCAGTGCTTCCTTACTGCCGTCATTGCGCACAATGTGCACCTCATGACCCTTATCCCTTAGACGTGCAGTATAAGACCTTTCCCGCTGTCCGCTGTCCGCCGGTCCGAAGAAGACCAGCAGTTCTCATTATGGGTGACTCCGCTCACTACTGATCGGCTCTGATCGCGACATTTGCGGTCGCGCCTCCGCGCCGCGAAAGTTTTTTTGATTTTTTTTCTGGACTCAGATTTCCGTCTGTCGTATTCTTGTCTTCAATGAAGGTGGAAAAAGTCATTCAGGGGCGCGTCATTACGTCGGGTGATGAGGCGCTGATCCGCGACCTGCTAACGAATAATCCCTCCTGGAACCGCAGTCGGCTCTCACGTGAACTGTGTGAAAGATGGGACTGGCGCAACGAGAA
>JAWODU010000022.1:0-38879 GCA_046483125.1 Kiritimatiellia bacterium | reverse complement strand
TGACACCCAGATCTCGCGCCACGGCCTTTAAAGGCCGTCCACTCTCCAGCAACATCTCCACCGCCTGATCCTTGAACTCCTTGTCATACGGTTGATGACTCTTTCCTGTATTGTTCATCTCACCCTCCTATCCTCTCACCATAACACCGCTTCGCTGCACTGGCCCAATAAATGGGGTAAGATTCAATCCGATCCGATTCCGATTCTCCCTCTCCCCCGATGAGAAAGGCCGGGTCATTGGCCGCCGATGATTCGGCGGCCCTGTCGCAAGTCGCTTCTGTCGCAGTCACTTCCACCGCCGCCGACGTTTCGGCGGCGTCCGGCAAGTCGCTGTCACCCGTCGCCGAATCGCACGATTCGGCGACGGCGAAAACGTCCGTCAAGAGGTCGTCGTCAAGGTGGGCTGACAGGCCGGTCCCGGTCCTGCAAGTCGAGTTCCCGGAGCCGTGGTCAATCATCGCGGCGGCGCGTCCCGCCGTCGCGACCGGCGCGAACTGCGCCGAAACAATGAAATGGTCGGGGCGACGGGAGTTGAACCCGTGACCTCTTGCTCCCGAAGCAAGCGCGCTGCCAGACTGCGCTACGCCCCGACTCTCTTTTGCGGTCTTTCCCGGGGAAAATATCATCACGCGCCGAAATGGTCAATGGGTTGTCGGGGGGATTATTTGCGGCCATGACCCGTGATTGTCCGTGAGCTGAGAGGATTACGGGCGGCGGGTGAGGCGGAGGTCGCGGAGAAGGGCTGTGCCCGTGAAATTGCCGCGGATATGGTAAGTGATTTGCGTGCCGCCGGCGGGTATCTCAAAAGTCTTCTTGGCCATCAGCCAGCCGCCGCCGCGGCTCCAGTTGGGCTCCTTGACCACGAAGCGTTCGATACGTTCATCGGCGCCGTCGACGGTCCTTTCCAGCGAAATGAAAACCGCGACACTTCCGTCAAAACCGTCTTCCTTTCTGCACATGGCTTCCAGGCACAGCTTCATGCCGGGCGATACATTTACAGGCGGTGATGAAAGACTCACTTCGTTGCGTTGACTTGACGACTTCATTACGAAAAGCGCGCCCATCTCGGGATCTATGTTCACGCCCACGCTTTGCGCGCGGCTGTCGCCCACACGGAGATGCCAGGAGGGAATAAGCGTGTTGGGCTCTATTGCCGATTCAGGCGTGAAAATCAGGTTTCTTTCATGCGGCAGACCCGCCGCCCTGACCGGATGAGTCGGGCGGTAGGGAATATCGACCGGCCGCGCGCGGCTGTGCCACCACGCCCAGGAAGCGGATCCGGCCGCCAGCACGGCCGCGGCGGCGACGGCGGAGGTAAGGGTCTTCCATCTGGCAACCTTCTTCTGCAGTACTTCGAGCGCCTGCACCTCGACGGCGTTTCTGGCCGACTGTTCGGGATTCGCGGCGGGCGAGAAGTCAAGCACTTCACGAAGCGGAGGCGTGCCCGTCCGGGGATCGTGACGCAGAAAGTAACTCGGCTCTTCGGGGAGCCCCGCTTTTTGAAGAGCGTTCCGGTAAGCGTCCAGGTCGAAGGGAACAACCCGCCATGAAATGTTTCCGAGATCCTCATCGTAAACGCAGTAACAGGCCCTGGCGTCGCCTCCGCGCGGCTGACCCACGGAGCCTACATTGACAATGTATCTTTTGCCTTCTTCCAGGGTGAAATCCCGCGGATCGATCCGGTGGGGGGTGCCGCTTTGACCTTTGAGAAAAATGGACGGGCAATGAGTGTGGCCCGCGAAGAGAAGCTGTTCGCCGACGGCGTCCCATGAAGGAAGCGCGTCTTCGGGGTCTATGAGATAATTGAAGGCCGGCGGATCGGAAAACTCCCCGTGAACGCACCTGAAGCCTTTGCCGCTCAGCGACAGTGGAAGGCTTCCCAGAAATTCAACGGCGTTATTGTTAAGACGGGAGGCGGTCCATTCTATGATTTCGCGGGCGGAATCATTGAACAGAGAACCGTCCATTTTACCGCAGACCACCGCGTCGTGGTTGCCGAGGGTGAAATTGTCCACGTTTGAGTGCACGGAAGCCAGTACGCGCTGGGGGTCGGGACCGTAGCCCACGATGTCACCGAGGCAGATGATCCTGTCAATGTCCTGACTGCGTATATCCAGGAGGACTGCGTTCCACGCCTGGAAGTTGGAATGAATGTCTGAAATTACCGCGTAGAGCACGACGGACTATCCTGTGGCGACCCGCTCCATTTGCGCAGGACGCAGTGGCGGCAGTCGAGATGGGCGGGCGGAACAAACGTTTTGCCGCGCCTGCGGTTTATCATGGATTGAACCTGATTCATAAGTCCGAGCAGGCATCCCAGCGTTATGAAGCCTCCCGGGGCCAGGATAAACAGTACAAGCGGTTCCGTTCCCGGAATCCGCCAGCTTATGTCTCCCCAGAGAGTCAGGGAACCGTCACCGAGTATTTCGCGGCAGGCGCCGAGAACCGCCAGACCCAGCGTGAAGCCGATCCCCATGCCCAGACCGTCCGCGAAGGAATAAAGAAACGTATTTTTCGAAGCGAATGCTTCGGCCCGCGCGAGGATAATACAGTTCACCACTATCAGAGGAATAAAAATGCCCAGGTTGTCGTGGAGCTCCGGTCTGAAAGCTTTCATAACCAGATCGACAACCGTCACGAACGTGGCGATGACTACGATGAAACACGGAATGCGTACACGGGGAGGTATCAGGCGTCGAATGGACGATACGACGAGGTTGGAACACACGAGGACGAATGTCGCGGCGATGCCCATGCCGATTCCGTTTTCCAGAGAAGTGGTTACGGCAAGGGTAGGGCACATGCCGAGGACGAGCCTGAAAATGGGGTTTTCTTCCCACAATCCCTTAATGAATTCCTTGAAAAGTTTCATCGTTGTTTTGCGGCCGAACGAATTTCGTCTTCGTGTTCCAGGTATAACTCAATGCCTTTGCCCGCAGTTTCGGCGACGGCTCGGGATGAAATCGTGGCGGAGGTAATCTGGTCTATATCGCCTCCGTCTTTTTCGACTTTCCACTGTGTTTTTTTGAGGTCCCTGCCGGCAAAACGGCTTTTGAAACCGGGATTTTCTATCCTGGCGCCGAGACCTGGAGTTTCCTCATGGGAGAGTATTTCAATGCCCTGAACGGTGCCTTCCGCGTTGACGCCGACCATAACGCCTATGTCGCCTCCGTATCCCTTTTTAGACACCGTTTCGAAAGCGGCGCCAGCGTACAATCCTTCTTTTACCGCGATATAGAAAGTGTGTTCCTTGCCGTTATGAGTTATGGTAACGGCGCTGTTGGTGTTGAAATTGTCGCAAGGGGGAAGGACGCTCCTCACCGCGGCGAGTTTTCTTTCGCTTTTTACTTTATCTATACGATCTTCGGTCAGATCGTTTGCCCACGCCAGCACAAGCCCGGCGACGGACGAAACCAGAGTCAGTATTCCTGTCAATTTTACGAATTCCTTCATTTCTTTTTACCGAACACCCTTGGTCTGGCCGCCCTGTTTATCAGCGGAACGACCGAATTCATGAGAAGAATGGCGAAGCTGACTCCCTCCGGGTAGCCTCCCCACCTGCGTATAACCATGGTAATCACACCACAGCCCACACCGAAAACTATCTTGCCCTTTCCCGTTACGGGGGAGGTAACCATATCCGTAGCCATGAAAACAGCTCCGAGCATCAGCCCTCCGGCAAGAACGTGAAACCCGGGCGGCATGTTGGCCGCGGGATCCAACGCGTACAGAATCCAGGAAAACAGGGCCACGGTTCCGACGTAAAACACCGGTATGTGCCATGATATACAGCGTCTGAAAAGCAGGTACAGTCCCCCGAGAATAACGGCAGCCGCGGAGACCTCGCCGATACAGCCGTTCATGTCCCCGACAAGAAAGTTAAAAGCCATGCCGGAGGTAAAATCGAATGGCACCGGTTTCCCCGATTGAAGCGCTTCCTTCGCCATGCCCAGCGGAGTTGCGGCGGTGACGGCGTCCGTTCCGGGGATATGCCACTTCGACCAGACCGTCATAAAACCGGGCACCGATATCAGGAGGGCGACTCTTCCAGCCAGCGCCGGATTAAACGGATTGTAGCCAAGTCCTCCGAAAAGCTGTTTGGCAACGACAATGGCAAATACCGCGCCGACTGCCGCCAACCAGGTCGGAAGAGCGGGCGGCAGATTGAACGCCAGGAGGAGTCCCGTTACCACGGCGCTCAGATCTCCGATCCCCGGATCCCGCCGCATCGCTTTCCTGCACAGAAACTCCGCGGCGACCGAGACGAGAACACAGGTAGTTACCAGACGCAGAGCGTTGCGGCCGAAGAAGTAGATTGAAACGGCGAGCACGGGAAGAAGCGCTATAATCACGTCCATCATGATGCGCCGCACCGACGCGCCGGAATGAACGTGCGGCGAGGATGATACCGTAAGCAGGCTGTCGTTACCGGGACCCATTTTTACTTCTTCTCCTTTTCGGCGCGGCGCCTGGCGGCGACCCACGCTTTTCCCTGCCTCATGTGCTGTACAAGCGGCCTGTGCGCCGGGCATTCATAGGCACAGCACCCGCATTCTATGCAGTCCATCACGTTGTAAGCTTCGGCGCTTTCATAGTCTTCGGCTTCAATCATCAGGCTTAATTCGCAGGGCATGAGATAAACCGGGCAGGCTTCCACGCACCTGCCGCACCCTATGCAGGGCAGAGGATCGTATTCGTACACGGATTCCGGAGGCAGTACCAGGATGCCCGAAGTCGTCTTCGTTACGCTTACGTTCGTTGCCCCCTGCGCGAGGCCCATCATCGGCCCCCCGGAGATTACTTTCCCCGGCGTGCCTGGCAACCCGCC
The DNA here is from genome assembly GCA_046483125.1 of Kiritimatiellia bacterium. Lineage (GTDB taxonomy): Bacteria > Verrucomicrobiota > Kiritimatiellia > UBA8416 > JAWODU01 > JAWODU01. The sequence continues at coordinate 34,051 of JAWODU010000022.1, read as the reverse complement.
GCAGAAATCGATGAGATCGGCATAGGAAACGCCGAGGCGTGTGCGCACGTTTGACGGTTCATTAACCTGCGGACCGGTAACGGTGGTTATTCGTTCCGTAAGCGGGCGGCCATGCACAACCGCGTCTCGGACAGCCACGGTGGTACCGACGTTCTCCGCCAGTGTGCCGACATCCATGGGAAGACCGCCGGAGGGCACTTCGCGTCCTGTTATCGAGTAAATAAGCTGTTTTTCCGCGCCTTTTGGATATTTCGATTCCAGCACGACCACCGCAACGTCGCCTTCCATGCCGGCGGCGGCTTTGCTCATTGCCGCTATGGCTTCAGGCTTGTTGTCTTCCACGGCTATCCTGACGGTTTGAGCGCCGAGTATGTGCCGCAGAACCGCACATCCGGCGACTATGTCCCCGGCGTTTTCAACCATAAGGCGGTGGTCCGCGGTAAGATACGGTTCGCATTCGGCTCCGTTGATTATGAGAATGTCTATCGGTTTGCCCGGAGGAGGGGAGAGTTTTACGTGGGTGGGGAACCCCGCTCCGCCCATTCCGGCCAGCCCCGCTCCTGCCGCCATTGAAACGAGTTCCCGGGGGTCGGTCTTTTCGTAATCCGGGCATTGTTTGAGATCGGGCGTCCATTTGTCTTCTCCATCCGGCTTTATCGTTACCGCCGTTGCGGGGGAACCCGAGGGAGTCGGAGCGCCTTTTACCGATTCAACTGTCCCGGAGGTCGGGGCGTGTACCGCGGCGGATATGAATCCCGCGGCTTCACCAATCAACTGGCCGCGCAGAACGCTGTCTCCCTTCTTGACCACGGGCCCGGCGGGAGCGCCCATGTGCTGGGCCATGGAAACCGTCAGGGTTTCAGGCAGGGGCATTTCCCTGACCGGCTTGTCCCGGGTGGCGCTCTTGCGGCAGGCCGGATGAACGCCTCCCTTCTGTTTTACCGACGCTTGTATGGTCTTCATTGAAGTTTCCGTTTTACGATACAGTTGCCGGGGCACAGTTCGACCAGCTTTTCATTTTCGAGCGGCTTGTCGTAATCGACAACGGCAAGAGCTCCGTCCATTGTGATTTGCTTGCTGTCCACGTTTTTCGCGCATTTGGTACAGCCGATGCATCCCACTTTGCATACTTTCTTTACGGCGGCGCCCCTGTCTTTTGAACTGCACACAACGTGTATTTGTCTTGAAACCGGCACGAGTTTTATGAGGCCGCGCGGGCAGGCGTTTACACACGCACCGCACCCGATGCAGACGTCCGGGTGTACGTACGCGAGGCAGTGTTTTATCTCGATTGCGCCCACGGGACACACCCTGGCGCAACTGCCGTAGCCCAGGCACCCGTACCCGCAGGCCTTGTCGCCGCCGTCCACGGCGGCCGCGGCGGCGCAGTCCGCCACACCGTTGTATTCAAAACGCCGCGGCGCTTTATCCAGGTCACCGCCGCAAAGGACGATCGCCGCCTTTTTTTCCTCTGCGTCGGCCTCTTTACCCATTACCTCGGCAACCTTCTCCAGTACCTCCTGTCCACCCGCGGAGCACAGGTTTATGGGCGCGTCGTTCAGGACTATTGCCTTGGCGTAATCGGCGCACCCCGCGTATCCGCATCCGCCGCAGTTGACGCCCGGAAGGACTCCGGCAACCTTCTCCACGCGCGGGTCATCCCTGACGGAAAGGAAACGCGATGCGACGGCCAGGGCGGCGCCCGCCGCGGCCCCGATCCCTCCTACGGTAATTCCGGTTATGAGAATTGTGTTCACTGTCCAACGTTCAGGGTTGCCCGCCAAAGGGCGGGTCCGCCAGGTTCAAAGTTCTATATTCCGGCACGTCGATACTCCCACACTCCCCTACGCCCATGCTCCCCCTACATCCCCAGTCCAGCAAAGCCCATGAATGCCAGGCTCAAAAGACCCGCGGTGATCAACGCTATTGCCACTCCCTGGAAGGCCCTGGGGGGATTGGATCTGTCGATTTTTTCCCTGAGGCCGGTGAATATAACCAGGGCCAGAGAAAAACCCAGAGAAGCGGCGAATCCGAAAACCGCGGCTTTGGGAAACGTATATTCCTGCTTGATATTGAGTACGGCCACGCCCAGCACCGCGCAGTTGGTGGTAATAAGGGGGAGGTAAATACCCAGGGCGCCGTGGAGAGCGGGACTTATCTTTTTGAGAGCGATCTCAACGAGCTGTACGAACGAGGCTATTACCAGTATGAAAACGATGGTCTGGAGATATCCGAGGTCGAGTTTGAGGATACTGGTATCCTCCGCGAGAAAATAATGAGAGAGAAGCCAGGTAACCATTGATGCGGACGTCATTACGAAAATAACCGCTCCGCACATTCCAAGGGCAGTTGGAAGCTTTTTTGAGACGCCGAGGAAGGGACAGATCCCGAGGAAACGGGTCAGCACGAAGTTATTTACAAGAACCGCGCTGATTATTATAAGCAGGTATTTTCCGAATTCTTCCACCGGTCGACACCTCCAGTGACGAAAAGACCAGAAATTACTATACGCGGACGGACGCAGAAAGAAAGTAAAAAAGGAAAATGACGGCGTAAACCGCGGTATAAGTCCGTCACGTTTTCTTAAGAAGCCGGCGCTTGACCTCGAGGTACTTGCGCGTGTAGCGGGGCCCCATCTGCGATTCGCGGTGGTCGTAGCCGAACGCGCGGCGCTTGAGAACCAGGATCGGCGGGGATTGGATACGCTTGGCCGCGGCCAGCCCCTGGTACCGGTTCCACCATCTCTCCAGGTCCGCTATGAAGGCGGACGCTTCGGGGAAAATGCCGGATATCTTTGACGTGCAGCCGAGCCTTTCTTCCAGTTCTCCCTTTGAATACCACAGGAGAATATCTTCGGGATCGGCCTTATTCCACCATTCAATCCAACTGCGGAAAAGGAGATCGTGATAGGCGTAAACAAAAGGATCTCCTCCGCCTTTTTCCACGTTCTGCGTTGTGCTGAGTTCAGCCGAAGGTTTTACCGAGAGAGACCCGGCAGGGATGACCTCCCGGCCGTAGATTTCCGAGTTGAGATATGAAGCCAGTTGATATATCTCCGTTTTCCACAGGTCGGCAAGATTGGCGAACCAGCCGGCAAGGTCGCCGTAGAGCGTAGTATAACCCACTGCAGCCTCCGCCTTGTTGGCGTTGCAGGTGAACACTCCCCCGAAAGCGGCCGCGACGGCGGCCAGAAGACGGGATGACCTGTCCCGTGCCTGGACGTTTTCGAGCATTTCCGCCTTCAGGTGCAGTGTGTCTTTAAGGCTTCCGTCAGCGGCCGCTATGGTAAGGCCGTTGATCTGAGAAGATGTGAGCCGGACCGATTCATCTATACCCGTTTCGGCAAACCGGCATCCCAGTCCCGAGGCCAGTTCGGCGGCGAGGGATCTGGTGCGCTTCGAGGTATACGGACCCGGCATACTCACGAGAAGGAGATCTTCCGGGGGCAGTATTCCGGCGTACATCGCTGCGGCAACGGATGAATCAATGCCTCCCGATATACCGACTACGACCCTTTTCTGGCCGCACTGGCCGAGAAATTCAGATGTGCCGTAATTTATTACCCGGTATATTTCGGACACGCCGTCGCTTTCCGGGGTAACGGCTTCTCCGAAAGGACGGCCGTCAACCGGTATTTCAAATGTCAGGGCGTCTTCGCGTAAGGCGGGCAGTGAAACGGCGTGCCCGTGATTATCGTATATACGCGAAGAGCCGTCGAAGACGAACACGTTTTTGCCGTTGTTCTGAACGCCGGTGTTGTTGGCGTATACGATGGGTTTATTCAGCTCGGAGGCGTGCTTCAGAAAAAGACGGGTGCGTTTGTGGTTTTTGTCGGCCGTAAAGGGCGAAGCGCTTATTACGACGATAATGTCCGCGCCGCGTTCCGACAGTAGTTTCAGCGGAGAATAAGGGTAATTTTCGTCCCACGCATCTTCACAGAGCGCGCATCCCAGTACCAGGTCCGGTGTTCTGACGGGGGCGATCAGGTCCCGTGGACGGCAGTTGTTTTCCTCTGCGAGCAGGGTCGTACCGCAGAAATGACGGTTATCGTCAAATTCCCGGTAATCGGGCAGAAGGGATTTGACGACAAACGGACAGGGTCCCTTTTCCGGACCGATGAATTTTCCGTCCACTGCCGTGAAAAGAGCATCGTACTTCCTCACGCGGCCGTCGCGGTTTTTCTTATTCCAATCGATCGCGACGTTGCCGAAAACTACGGTGATATCACATGAGGCGGCGCGGATTTCTTCCGAGCATTCTTCGCATTCTCTGAGAAAAGCCTCCCGTTCCCATTCGTCGCCAATGAGGTATCCCGGTACCGCAAGTTCAGGAAAAACAACAAGCCTTACATCTTCGGAACGGGCGGCGGAAATATTTTCGAGAATTACCTCCGTGTTGTCCCGCGGCCGGCCGGGAGAGACCTTCATCTGTACCAGTCGGGTCTTGATTGCGCCGGCCTTTTTCATGTCTTGTCGCCCCACCTGTCGCGTTCTATGCGGTTGAGACGCCGAAAGAACCACATGAGAATAAACGCCATAGCTCCGCCGGCTATTACGCAGAGAACAACCATTAGAATGTACTTAAGCACAGCGCGCTTACTATACTCCCGCCGGGCCGTGGGTACAACCCGGTTTTCCACGGGGACGGCGTTCTCGTGATATTTTGCCCCCCTGCCGACTTCTACGGCAGACTGGATTTAAAATATAATTGTTGTCCTCTGGACAAGAGCCGGAAAGAGCGCGTAGGTTTACGGTTCCGGGCTTGCTGTGTTCAGGCCGTGAATTCGATAAGAAGGAGCAAAAGACCATGTCGAAAACCGGATCGCTGCGACCTCATCCGAGGCTTTATCTAGACGAAACAAACCAGGAACGGTGCCGCAACACTCCGGACCTTCCTTTTCTTGAATCGCTGAATCGGCAGATTGAGTTTAACGCCGATCGATATCTCAAAAGCGACCGCGTGGATTTTCCGGCGGGTCATCATAACGCCCACCTGGTAAGAGCGAGGAAGATGCAGGGCGAGATCGGCACACTCCTGGTGCGCTGGATTCAGACTGAGAAAAAGTCCTACAGGGACGCCGTGGTGAAAAGAATAGCCAGAATGGGGAGATGGAAGTACTGGTCGTGGAAGGCCTGGCGCAGGGAGGACCGGCGTCCCGCCGCCGTGTTCGACCTGAGTTACGGCGAAAACAGCGCAACCATAGCCTGGGCCTACGACTGGCTTTACGACGGGCTGACGAAAGCTGAAAAACGGGACATAATTGCCGTAGCGCGGAAATGGTCGTTTGCTTCCGGCATGGCGAATTGCAGGCCGGGTGTATCTTTCTGGTTCGGGCGTCCGGATTCCAACTGGAACACTGTATGCGCGGGCGGGCTCGGCATGCTGTGCCTGGCCATGGCCGAAGATATTCCGGAAGCGGGCGTGCTCCTGCTGAGGATTGAGAAATCCATACGGCCGTTCATGCTGAAACTTGATGAAACGGACGGGGGCTGGCCGGAGGGAACCGGGTACTGGCGTTACGGCATGAAGTACGCCTTCATGTACCTGATGAGCCGGGAAAACGCGGAGGGCCGGGAACATCCTCTGTTTCATAGAAAAAACACCCGCAGGACACTTCGTTTCCCGCTTGATTTCTATCCCCGGGGCCTGCCGTGCAGTTTCGGTGACGTCAATCGCTTTTCTCCTTCCGCATTTCATTACGCCGCGGCCGAACGCCTGGGAGAAAAAGATATTATGGCCGCGCTTGATGCGGAACTGATGAAGAGGTTCGGCAATAACTCGAGCTGGCCGCGCGCGCGGGGGTGGCCGGAAGCCGCGGAATGGGTGTCGGTTCACCGTAACAGGATTACCCGTATATCACGCAGGAGGAAGCCGAAGGGCGGGGCCAGGCTTTATCACGGTCTGGACTGGGGTATCCTCGCGGACAGCTTTGAGGCGCCCGGCCTGTACGTTTCAGTCAGAGGCGGAACCACGCGGGAATCTCATTCTCACAGGGATTTGATGAGTTTCAACCTGGTGGTGAAAGACGAAAAGATGATCGAGGAACCCGGTGTGAGCGAATACCTGGATACCACTTTCTCGGAAAGACGGAATGAAATACCGGAAATCTCGCCGGGCATGAAGAATACGATCCTTATCAACGGCGTCGGTATAGCCGTGGACTCGTCACTTGACCGGACAGAGATCGTGCGGGCAAAGGGAGTGGAAGGCCTGAGGCTGGCGGGAACTCCGGCTATGGGAAACAGCGGCTATGAGAGCAAGGCCGCGAAGTTATGCGTCCGCGCGGTACTGATGCTGGAGAAACGGGCCGTGCTGGTGGTTGACAGAGTGGTCCTGCCGTTTGCGGGAAGAGTTGAATCCAGGATGCATACTTTTTGCGAAGCCAGGCTCCATAAGAACGGGGCCTTGCTCAAGGGCGAGCGCCGTAGACTGCGCGTCCAGTACGCTTCTGACGTGGAAGCAATGTTCTGCACGGCGAGGCCGGCGCCCACGAAACCGACGGTACCCGCGCCTCTCATGCTGAGGTGGTGCAGTGTGGACAGGAGTAACAAAGTTTTCACTTTCGCGACGCTGATGACGCCGGGGGGCAAATCGGCGGCAGTGAAAATCGTTCCGGACAGTTCCGGTCTTACCGTGAAGATCAGGACGGACGCGTGGCGCAAGAACGTCGGCCTTACAGCGGCGCTGAAGTGCCGGTAAAAGTCCGGCCGAAGAACACACCGAACTTCCGTGGTACTGCTTTATCCTGGTAAGCGCGATTGAGTGGCTCACGGCGAAACCGAAACCAAGCTGAACGCCGCGTACATTTGTCAGTCGGTATTTACACCGAGCAATTCAAGTATACGGTCGAGATCCTCGTTGGAATAAAAGTCTATTTCAATCGATCCCTTGCGTTTCTTTCCGTTGGCGAGCGTGCGCGAGGAATTTATGCGCACGGCCGTTCCGAAATGGCGGTGAAGCCTGTCGGAAAGATATTTTATGTGGCTCGACGGGAGATCCTCTCTGGAGGCCCGCGGTTTCCGGGGAGCAGATTTCCTTTTTCGGATGAGTTTCTCGAGATTTCGAACGGACAACCCTTCGTCAACGGTTTTTTTCGCCAGAAGGAGCTGTTCTTCTTCTATTTCCAGGCCGGCCAGCAGTTTGGCGTGACCGGGCGACAGGCGGCCGGCCGCCAGGTGATCCCTGGCCGGGGAGGGCAGTGAAAGCACGCGGAGAGCGTTGGCCACCGAAGCTCGAGATTTGCCCACGCGCTCGGCCACGGCGTCCTGTGTAAGGCCGAAGTCCGTAAGCAGAGCCTGGTATCCTTCGGCTTCTTCGAGGATGTTCAGGTTTTCCCTCTGGAGATTTTCGACAAGGGCGATTTCCAGCGAGGCACTGCCTCCGGCCTCGACAACGTTAACGGGAACTTCCTGCAGTCCCGCCCCCGAAGCCGCCCTGAGCCTCCTTTCACCGGCTATCAGTTCATAGCCGCCGGCTTCTTTGCGGACAAGGAGCGGCTGAAGTACGCCTCTTTCCCGGACGGATTCGGTCAGTTCGGCGAGAGAACTTTCATCCATACTGCGGCGCGGCTGACGCGGGTTCACGCGTATGTCGCTTAAAGGCACCTTCAGGGCGCCCTGTTCGGGTTCGGGCCTTTCTTCGGCCGGCTCGTTTTCGCGCAAAAGCGAATCGAGCCCTCTTCCCAGACCGTGTCTTATAGCCATGATTTCTATTATCCTTTACTCAGCATCAAACGCCCGACATCCAGCCGGGAATGAATGAAAGGAAACTTCTGCAGTACCGCCCGAAAGTATCCCACGTTTATTCCGGCTTTACAACCATCTTTGCTTTAAGTCCTCCGCCTTCCTCCACGATCAGGTGTGAGGTCTTTATTTCGCCTTTCAGCAGACCGCCGGGCTTGATCACGGCGATGCCGTTTACGGTGATTCTGGCGCTCACCCGGCCGTTTACGGTCAGATTTCTGCAGTTCAGTTTCTTCCTTACGGATACCGCGGCCCCCGCGGCGATTCTGAGGTCGCGCACGTTGGTCTTCGATACGTCGAATTTGGCGCCTGTCCTCAGCTCCAGACAGCGAAATGCTCTTAGAATTCCTTCCTCGGCGTTGCCGGCAAGCAGGATTTCTCCGGCCGTGATTTCCGCTTTGTCGAGCACCGCGTCGGGTTTGATTTCCACCGTGCCGATCGTTTTCAGAGTGCTGATCGAGCGCCCTTCCACGGTATGGGAGGTCATTTCAAGATAGTTGTGACATTTGGGGCAGACGGTGTTCTGGAGCCTGCCGGTCAGCGTGAAGGCGTAACCGCACTCATAGCAGATGATTTCGTGCTTCTCCGGTACAATGGTATGACCGATACGCATCGGTCTTGCAGCCGGTTTCGCGGGATTCGGCCTGCGCGGCGGATTAGCCGCGGGTTCGGCGCGCTGAGGTTTTTCACCGGACTTGCGCGAATGCCTGGCGGCCTGGACCGACGTGAACCCGTCTATTTCGCTGACTTTATCCGATCGGGCCAACTGGTCTCTCCGTCTGCCTCGCGGAACTGCTACTTCTTGCCGAACAGTCCCCCGGATTTATTCTTGCCGCTCTGCTGATCGTCGGGTTCTCTCCCGGATTCTTCGGGGCCTATTTCATGCACGGAAGACTTGGAGTCCTTGCTCGGGGCAGGGCGAGCACCTGCGGATCCCGAGGGATTTACCTCCGACTTGCCCACGAACATAACTCCGTCTTCGACGGCCATGCGCTTGGCCCTGATATCTCCCGTGACTTTGGCGGAGGATTTGAGCTCTATCCGGTCTTTCGCCGTGATATTTCCGTTAACCTGACCCAGTACCGTGACCGAGTTCACGGACAGGTTCCCCTTTACATTGGCGTTCGTGCCGATTGTGGCATCGGCGGTGCAGTTGAGGTCCCCGTTCAGGCGTCCGTCAATCTGTACATTGCCGGAGGACTTGATTGAGCCCACTATTTCCACGTCTTCGGCAATCGATGTTCTTTTTGTTTCGTTTGCTTCCATTTGCTTACCTCCGTTTGTTACGTTTCAGTCGCTCCATCATCGCTCCGCCGTCCACAGACCGGGCGCAATATTCTTAAGGATACATACCGGATTTGCCCAGACCGGCCGTTTCGGGTAAACCGCAAAGCAGGTTCATATTCTGTACCGCGGAACCGGCCTGACCTTTCATGAGATTGTCTATGTATGAAATCACCCGCAGAGTACTCGTATCTGTTTCGGCTGTCACGACCAGGTTACAGTAGTTTGTTCCTCTTACGTCCGTGGAACCGGCCGTTTCTTTATCGAATACACGCACAAATTCAGAATCAGAGTAGAAATCCCTGAAACACTGCACGGCATCCCGCGCGGAAATATCCTTTTCCAGGCCTGCGTAAAGGGAAGACATGATTCCCCTGCATACCGGCACAACCTGGGCGGTAAAGGTAATCCTGATTGTCCGGCCGGCGAGAAGTCCCAATTCCCTTTCAATCTCGCAGATGTGCTGATGACCGGCGAGTTTGTAGGCGTTCATGTTATCGTACCGCGCCGGGTAATGAAATACTGCATTCGGTTTTTTACCGGCGCCGGACACTCCCGTTTTACAGTCGCATATAATTGTGCCCGGATCGATCAGCCCGTTCGCGGCCGCGGGCGCCAGCCCGAGAATACAACTTACGGCGAAACACCCCGGGTTGCCGACAACGGACGGAGACTTGCCTATCACGTCCCTGTGAAGCTCGGTGAGCCCGTAAACGCTTTCCGGGAGAAGCTGTGGCGAAGCGTGATCGGGTTTTCTGCCCAGCCTGCCGGCGTACTCTGCGTAGCTTTCCGGGGAATCGAACCTGAAATCTCCGCTGAAATCTATGAGTTTCGCGCCTTTTTTTATTTCATCCGGCGCGACTGTCATTCCTACTCCGTCCGGGGTGGCGGTAAAAACGACGTCTGCCGGCGCGGCGGCGGCGGGATCGTCCGCGGAGATTATTGTTTTTGAGACGAAGGGCTTCAGGTGAGGGTACAGATCGTTTATATCGGCGCCGATGTTCTCAACGTCGACCAGAGCGGAGATCTCCGCTTCCGGATGGGAGGAGAGCAGTTCAACAAGCCCCATGCCTCCGTATCCCCCGGCTCCGATAATCTTAGCCTTTATCATGGTCCCCGATAATGGCCTCTTTCCCCGCCCCCGTCAATATCAGAGAATCCGAAATTAAAAATACGCCTCCGGAATATTCAGAGCAGGGAGGTATTGGTTTTTTCCTCGCGAGGTGGTAATTTGCCTTCCTGCCTGCCTGGAGAAGGCGGGATGGAGGCAAAAGGGCAATGAAACTGATTGACACCGATTATTTTGTTGTGGGCACGGGCATAGCCGGATTGATGTCGGCTATTCATCTGAGCAGGCACGGCCGGGTACTGATCGCCACGAAAAAAGATTCGGCCGACAGCAATACCAACTACGCGCAGGGCGGTATTGCCTGTGTCGTAGCTTCAAGCGACAGTTTTGAAGATCACATACGCGACACTCTCACGGCGGGAGCCGGACTGTGCGACGAGAATGTGGTAAGGGAAATCATAAGCGGGGGACCCGACCGGATCACGGAACTTGAAAAACTGGGAATGCAATTCTCCGAGCGGGAGGGGTATTCGGGATCGGAGTACGACCTGGGCAAGGAGGGCGGCCATTCTCACAGGCGCGTTCTGCACGTGGGTGATATGACCGGGAGGCGCGTGGAAGAAGTACTGCTTGAGAGAGTACGAAACAATCCCGCCATTTCGGTGCGGGAAAACTGTTTTGTCATCGACCTTGTCACGACTGGTTGGCTCCGTTCGAAGGGGCCGAACCGCTGTGTGGGGGCTTACGTGCTCGACAGGCATTCCGGGGAAATAGCGGCAGTCAGGTCGGCTTGCGTGATCCTTGCCACAGGCGGGGGCGGCAAGGTGTATCTTTACACAAGCAATCCGGACATAGCCACGGGCGATGGTGTTGCCGTTGCCTGGCGGGCTGGAGTGCCCATAAAGAACATGGAATTTATCCAGTTCCATCCAACATGTCTCTTCCATCCCCGCGCGAAATCCTTTCTGATAAGCGAGACGGTGCGCGGAGAAGGCGGCAGGCTGGTCGACGGATCGGGAAAACCTTTTATGGAAAAATACGATACAAGAAAAGAACTGGCGCCCAGGGACGTGGTCGCCAGAGCCATCGACAGAGAAATGAAAGTCAGGGGAGCGGCCTGCATGTATCTCGATATCAGACAGCGCTCCGGGGAGTTCCTGGAAAAAAGATTTCCCACCATCTACAGGAAGTGCAAAAGCCTTGGAATCGACATGGCCTCGGACCTGGTTCCCGTGGTGCCGGCGGCTCACTATTTCTGCGGCGGTATTGAAGCCGGCCTGGACGGCAGGACCAAATTGCCGGGACTGCTGGCCTGCGGTGAGGCCGCCTGCACGGGGCTCCACGGCGCGAACCGCCTTGCGAGCAATTCCCTTCTGGAAGCGCTGGTGTGCTCGCACCGGATGGCGTCGTCGCCGGAGATTTCGTCACCTTCGCGGCCCGGCGTGGAAATACCGCCCTGGCGGTACGGAGACGCCGTTCCCAGCGATGAAGAAGTAGTGATACGGCACAACTGGAACGAAGTCCGAACCTGCATGTGGGATTACGTGGGTATTGTGCGGAGTACAAAGAGACAGGAACGGGCCATGAGGAGGATAAGAAACCTCAGGGCGGAGATACGCGAATATTATCTCGATTACCTTGTTACTCCCGATATCCTGGAACTGCGGAACATAGCCGCGGTAGGCGAGTTAATTGTCCGATCGGCCCTGGCGCGCAAAGAGAGCAGGGGACTTCATTACACGCTGGATTATCCCCAAACCCTGGAAAAGGCCGCGGCCACAGTAATTGAGGATGAACCCGGCGGACATCCGGAAAAGTGATCATTTTTCGCGTTTGACGGAGCAATGGACGTGCTCGTTCCCCGGCCTTTTCGCCTCGTGATAAACCCAGTCAAAACCCGCCGCCCAGCAGAGTCTGGCGAGCTTTTCCAGGCTCAAGCCTTCACAAGTCACGTCAATTGCCCTGCCTTCTTTGTGCAGGGACGACGGAATGTGCACTCCTTTCGGCCTGTACGCGTCCTGTACTTTCAGTCTGCCGCCGTTTTTCTCCACCAGGTCTATCAACCGGCGCAGGGGTCCTTCCGCCAGCCGGTGGACAATGTGATCGTCTTCGTCGTCTCCCGTGTCATGGTCGCTTTCCCACCAGACACGGTTGTCTTCCACGCGGACAAGGTCGGATTCCGGCGAAAACGCGGAAAGGTCTATGGAACCGCATACCGACGCTTCCCTGGCGGGAGGCAGATGAGTGTTGGGCGGAAAGGTATCCGGTTCGGCGCGGACGGGCTTTTCGGGCGTCGGGCGCCGGTCCGGAGCACGTTTCGGGCCGAAAACACCGGTCAGTATAACACCCAGCAGTGCGAGCAGAGCTCCCCAGCCCAAAATCCCTGTCACGATATCCCTGAAATGAGAATTCATTGTTCTAAGGTATAAACTATGAAACACGCGAAAAGCACGAAATAAATGCGGCTCACAGGCATTTGGCGGCTTTTGTCATGTCGCATATTCAAACCGCATGTGTCGCATCTGCCGCCTAACGCTAACAAGGGTCAGAACAAGGGCCAAACAAGGAACAGTCAAACAAGAAACAAGGGTCAGAACATACTTTACCCCCCTTTACGTGGCTTCCGTCTCCGGCAGGCAGTACGTGCCGCGGGCCACAGAGGCCGTGAGCCACCGGGCAGACGGTGAGATTTCGCGGGACAGCAGGTTTGAGTACGAGTGGAACACGAAAAGACCCTGTAGGAACCCAGCTGGTGGAAAGTGCCGGGGAAACCAGGCTTGACGATGGGCTCCGGTTCTGGCACAATACTTTGCGTAGAAATAAATGCTTCTTCAGGCGGGATTACAGCAGGCGCGTGGCCGTTCCGTCTGAAAAGCGATTCCTTATCACTTAAAAGGAGGAACAGAAAATGCGCAGTATATTGCGGGCAATTGCACTGGCAGCAGCTTTAGGGCTTGTCGTGACAGGCTGTGAAGATGACGACGATTCTACGACAGTGGGAGTGAACCTTGTTGCAAGTGACTTTCTGATAGCAGGTAACGCCGTTATTAATGAACCGCATGTTACGCCGGCCGTCGTGCATCCGGTCGCCATGACAGTGCGCAATATTGGATCGACCGATGCAACAAATGTAACAGTGCATTTCATGGTGGACGGCGCTCTGGCGAATGACGCCAACGGCGGCATACATGAAGTCTCCCCGGTTCCCGCGGGCGGAGAGGTTTCCATCAGCTCCGAGCTTGGCTTCAATGCCGGAACGTATCTGCTGGAAATGGCAGTGGATCCCGGCCACACTACAGATGACACAGATAATTCGAACAACAGCCTGAGCGGAACCATCCACGTATGGTAAGCGGGCCCGGAAGACTCGGAACCCAGGGACAAAGTCTATCGCCGGTTAAACCGGTGATACAACAGGCCATCTGCAAACCCATCGGCGCGTTGAAGGCATACAGCCTCACCTGCTCGATCGGTTCGCCGTAGATTCCTCTTCAGAGAAGCCTGGCGTCCGATTTGACGATATAGCCGAAGAAGACAAAAGCCATAAATGCAGGATCCTGACACGGGAGGGCCATTTCTTCGGCAGTATATAATGTGCAGTTATTCGTTTTCCTCCAAACCGATATGAGCTCATTCGAGAAGCGCCCTTGATTATCGGCGAAAAGCGTGGTAATCACCTTATTTACTTTACCGATGCGCGTGAACCCCGAGGGAGATAACAGTGGACGAAAGAGAAGCGCTGGTGGCTTTGAACATGGTTGACGGAGCCGGGCCCGTAACGATACAGGCCCTGCTCGGCGCTTTCGGATCGGCGGAGGCGGTTACCAACGCCGATGAGCGCCAACTGGCCGAAGTTCGCGGAGTGAGCCCGCGTATTGCCGGAGCAATCGTCGAACAGCGGAAACAGGGCGGCTGGTTGAGAGAACAGGAAAAGGCGGAGAAAGCGGGCGCACGCATAATAACCGTGCTGGATGAAGAATATCCGCGGAACCTGAAGGAAATACACGATCCGCCGCCAGTTCTCTACGTTCGGGGCGGCTTTGTGAGCGGCGACCGCCACGCCATCGCGGTGGTGGGCTCGCGTCGGGCAACGCATTACGGGCGCGGAACCGCGGAACGTCTAGCTTACGGGCTGGTGAAATCGGGCATGACTGTGGTCAGCGGCCTGGCCGAAGGTATAGACACCGCCGCGCACAGGGGCGCTCTGAGCGCCCGGGGGCGAACTATTGCCGTTATCGGAAGCGGCCTGAACTGTTTATATCCTCCTTCCAACACGGATCTGGCCGAGCGGATAGCGCAAAGCGGCGCAGTTGTATCGGAATTTCCGCTGGACAGGCAGGCGGACAGAAGCACTTTTCCTATCAGAAACAGGGTTGTGAGCGGATTGTCGCAGGGGACGGTGGTGGTGGAAGGGGGCCGCAGAAGCGGCGCGCTCATTACGGCCTCTCAGGCGCTGGAGCAGGGCAGGACGGTTTTTGCCGTTCCCGGCAGAATTGATTCTCATTCTTCGGCAGGCGCGAACAGCCTGATCAAAAACGGCGCCTGTCTGGTAAGCAACGTGGATGACATTCTGAACGAGTTCGAATTCCTGATTTCACCGCGCCATGCGGGGGACGATGCCGAGGGTCGCCGGGCACCGCTCACGGACAGGGAGGCAAGCGTCGTGGCACTGCTTGAGAACGGGGAAAGCAACGTTGACGCGCTGATCAGGAACACCGGAATGAGACCGGGTGAGATGAGCGCCCTTATTCTGGGTCTGGAAATGAAAAAAGTGGTGCGCATGCTGCCGGGGCGGATTGTGGCGAAAAGGACGTCCAGCGGATGACGGATGACTGAGGACCGTGCTTCGTCGGTCAGCTGACGGACTACGCAGGGTGAGCGGAGGACTGGAGAATGGCCGCAAAAATCACAAAAAGGAGAAGAACTTTAGACAGCAGGCGGAGGATGGACGGGCCTTTTGAAACGGAGAGGGAAAATGGGCAGGAAACTGGTAATTGTTGAATCGCCGGCCAAGGTCAAAACCATAGGCAAGATACTGGGGAGCGGGTACGTTGTCAGATCTTCCATGGGACATGTCAGGGACCTGCCGGTAAAAGGGCTGGGGGTTGATATTAAGAATTCTTTCAGGCCGAAATACGTGATTGTTCAAGGCCGGAAGAAGGTCATAGACGCGCTTAAAAGCGCCGCGGGGGACTGTGAGGCGGTTTACCTTGCCCCGGATCCCGACCGTGAAGGAGAAGCTATAGCGTGGCATCTGGAAAAACTGCTGGAAAAGGATGCCGGGAAATTCCACAGAGTGCAGTATAACGAGATCACTCCCCGGGCCGTGCGGCGGGCTTTTGACAATCCCGGCGACATAGACATGAACCGCGTGAACGCTCAGCAGGCCAGGCGTATTCTGGATCGTATAGTCGGTTACAAGGTAAGTCCTGTTCTCTGGCGCAGGGTCAAACGGGGACTGAGCGCCGGGCGCGTGCAGTCGGTGGCCCTGCGGCTGGTTTGCGAAAGAGAAGCGAAAATACAGTCGTTCGTGCCGGAAGAATACTGGGTCATGGGGGCAAAAGTCAGAAAACTTTCAGAGCCGCTGGATCCCTTCAACGTGAAGCTTGTGCGGATAAACGGGGAAAAAGCCAGCGTAAAGACGGAGAAAGACGCCCTCGGAATAAAGAAGGAACTGGACGGCAGTGATTTATGCGTGAGCGCGATAAGAACAAAGGAGGTCCGCCACAAACCGCGCCCCCCCCACGTTACAAGCACACTTCAGCAGGCCGCCTCGGGGGCTTTCGGCTTTTCGCCGAGCCGCACCATGCGGATTGCCCAGAAACTGTACGAAGGGGTTGATCTGGGAGAAGGTCCGGCGGGCCTGATTACGTATATGCGGACGGATTCTTTTTCCGTGGCGCCGGAAGCTCTGAACGCATGCAGGGAGCTTATAAATGAAAAGTTCGGATCCGACTATCTGCCTGAAAAGCCCAATTTCTATAAGAGCAGGGCGAGCGCTCAGGAAGCCCACGAAGCTATACGTCCCACCGATGCCGGCCGCCTCCCGGAGAGCATAAAGGACAGGCTTACTCTGCCTGAATACAAAGTGTACTCCCTTATATGGAGACGCTTCGTGGCGAGCCAGATGACACCGGCGCGAATCGAGCAGAGAACCGTGGAAGTGGAAGCTCATGCTCCCGGCAGTGAAGCCGCAACTTACCTGTTCAGGGCAACGTCTTCCGACCTGAAGTTTCCCGGTTACATGAAGGCCGACGGCTCGGAATCCCGGAAAAATAAAGAGGCGGAAGAGGAACAGAACATCCCTCCTCTGTCCGAAGGCGAGCGCCTGGAATGCCTTGACTGGCTTTCGGAGAGAAAAGAAACCAAGCCTCCCTCGCGTTACAGTGAAGCGTCGCTGATAAGACTGCTGGAACAGAACGGCGTAGGCAGACCCAGCACGTACGCCCAGGTAATATCCACGCTCCTGCACAGGAAATACGCGACTTCCAGGAAGAGAACATTGACCCCCACTGAGCTGGGCATGGAGGTGAACGGGTTCCTGGCAAAAGACCTGGACGAACTTTTTAACGTCAAGTTCACGGCGTCAATGGAGGAATCCCTGGACAAAGTTGAAGACGGTGAGATCAAGTGGACGGACATGCTTGATGATTTCTACCGGCGGTTCAATGAGTGGCTCAAGCGGGCCAGGGGACCCGGGGCGGACATCGTTAAGGTGAAAAAAGTTCTGAAAGCCATGGAGGAAGTAAAGGAATGGGATCCCGAAGTCCGCCGCGGCAAGAGGGTCTACAGCGACAGGAAATTCACGGAATCCATACAAAAACAGGCGGACAAGGGCGAAAGGGAGATAAGCGAAAGACAGTTGAATACTTTGCTGAAAATCGCGTGGCGGTACAGGGACCGGGTTCCCGCGGTCGCGGCGGTAGTGGACGAAATTGGGTACAAGCCGGACGAAAACGACAGGAGCGCCCGCCCGCCCGAGGCGACGACGATCCGAAAGCTTGACCTGCTTAAAGATGTTCCGCTGGACGAGAAAGCGGGGGATTTTGTCGGTTCTCTCCGGGGTCGGGTAGAGAAAGGCATGGCTTTGACCGACGGTCAGCTGAGGGCCCTTAACAATATCGTCGCCGCCAACAGCGCGCACATTGAAAACTTCGAGGAACTGCGAGGCGAAATGGATATTGAAAACTCCGCGGTTCTGGAAGACCAGGAAAGCGCTCCTCTGCTTGACGCCCTTTCCCGCGTTCAGAATTGGAGAGAACCGGTAAAGCGCGGGAAAAAGTCCTTTGACGATAAGTCATTTTACAACTCTCTTCTCGATCATTTCAGCAGAAAGGGTTTTCTTTCTCCGAAACAGCGAGCGGCGCTGAAAAAGATGGTCAAAAAATATCGAGACCAGATACCGGATTATGAACAGGCAACAGGAGATCAGGAAAACACGGATGAAGGAACCGGAAGCGGTCCGGGTCAGCCTTGAAAAAGACCCGACGGCGGCTCATTTCTTCCGGTACCTGGAAAATGAACGTAACGCCTCGCGGCATACCCTGGCGGGATATAAGATCGACATAGCTCAATTTGTCGAATTCGAATGGGGAGCGGACCGTCCTCCGCCGTTTCCCTGGGATGAACCGGACAGATTTTCCGCCAGGAGGTTCCTGGTGCAGTTTCAGAAGACGGGAGCGGAACCGGCCACGACGGGCAGAAAACTCGCGAGTCTCAGGTCCTTTTACAAGTTTCTGGAGAGAGAAGAGTACGTAAGCCGCAGTCCTTTCGCGGGTTTGCGGGCCCCGAAAAGAAAACGCGATCTGCCGCACGTGCTGTCCGTGAGAGAAGTTGCGAGGCTTCTGGAAGCGCCGGCCGGGACGAAGGCCCGTCCCGCTTCCGGAAAGAAACAAACGGGCGGAGATGCCCGGCTCAGTGAGTACGCGGCGTTGAGGGACGGGGCGTTGCTGGAATTGCTGTACAGCACCGGAGCGAGGGTAGGGGAGATCACGGGGCTCCGCGAGAAAGACGTTGACCTCCTGTCCGGAATTGTAAAGGTGCGGGGCAAGGGGTCGAAGGAGCGGCTTTGCCCGATAGGGAGACCGGCATTCAAAGCCCTGAAAAAGGCAATGGACAAGGCGGATGAGATCTGGCCGTCCGGACAGACGAAAAACAAAGAACAAAGAGTTTTCCGTAACCTGCATGGCGGGCCCCTGACGGCACGGTCGATCGAGAGAATGATGAAAAAATATCTTATTGCCGCGGGACTCGACGGGCGCTTTTCTCCTCACGCCCTGAGGCACTCGTTCGCTACCCATATGCTGGACGCCGGGGCGGACCTGCGGAGTGTACAGGAACTGCTGGGACACGCGAGTCTTTCAACCACGCAGATATATACTCACGTCACCGTGGAACGGCTCAAAGAGGTTTACGACGCATCGCACCCGAGGGCGTAAAAGGAATACCGGGATGTTGTGGTTCATTTACAACTTATTGTTCTGCGCGGGCTATCTGCTGATGCTCCCGCGCTTCATCTGGCGCATGTGCAGAAGAGGCGGCTACGCGCGAAATTTCGCGCAGAGGCTCGCGGTGTATTCAAAGAAAACGCTCAACCTGGTACGCGAGCGCGAACGTATCTGGATACACGCGGTAAGCGTGGGAGAAGTCTACGTGGCGCTGAATTTCATTTCCGAATTCCGCCGGCTGGCGGCGGAGAAGGCCTTTATACTCACGACTACGACTTCCACCGGATACAAGGTTGCGGAAAACAAGATCGATAAACGCGATGTTCTGCTGTATTTCCCGGTTGATCTTCCGGGTGTGCCGAAAAAGGCGCTGAAAAGACTGCGGCCGCAAGCCCTGGTTCTTACTGAGGGAGAAGTATGGCCCAATCTTATCAGGAAGGCGAAAGATTACGGCATTCCTGTTGCGCTTATCAACGGCCGTATTTCCGGATCTTCATACCGCGGATATCACGCCCTGAGGCTCTTCTTCCGCAGAATTTTCGCGTCATTTGACCTGGCGCTCATGCAAACCGAGGCGGACAGCAGGAGGATACTCGAACTTGGAGCAGGTAAAGCTGCGGTCAGGACCGCAGGTACCGCGAAATACGACGTGGCCGCGGGCGGAGCGGCCGGGGCCGATAAGGCTCTCGGCGTGCTCCGCCAGGCGGGACTCAATCCCGAGGCCTCCGTTATCGTTGGAGGCTCGACGTGGCCCGGCGAAGAGGCGGCCCTGATAGAAGTTTACAGGGCGCTGAAAGGATCCTTTCCGGATGTCGGACTGGTGCTTGTACCCCGGCACGCTGAAAGAAGCGAATCGGTGTTGAGAGAAGCGGAAAAACTGGGGTTGATATGCGTTAGAAGAAGTTTCCTGCGGCCCGGAGAATTGAGTCAAACCAGCCGCGGCGCCACGCCGGATATTCTGCTCGTGGATACGACGGGCGAACTTCAGGATTTTTACGCATGCGCCTCGGTAGTGTTTGTGGGCAAGAGCCTTACCGCAAGCGGAGGCCAGAACATCATGGAACCGGCGGTATTGGGCAAACCGATTGTAACCGGACCTCACCTGGAAAACTTTCCGGTGGTTTCATCGGATTTCCTTTCCGCGAAAGCGATTGTGCAGGCTCGCGACACGGGGGAGCTGGAAAACGCGATACGGTCTCTCCTGGGTGATGCAGTAAAAAGAACCGAATACGGCCGCCGTGCCCGGGAAATTGTCGAGAGCAAGAGAGGTGTCTCAAGGATCTGCGCGGAAGCCGTAAACAGGCTGATTACCGCAAGATCGCCTTCCGCGCGCGGATAAGACTGTAAAGAATAACCGCGTACTGTGTCAGAAAACACGTCACCAGAAGAAGCCTGCCGATAAGCATTCCGCCGTCTACGGCCCGGTCTATGAGGGGATGAAATACGAAAATGTTCATCCAGAACGGCGCCGGCCCGGCGCTGATGATTCCGAAGTGTCGCAGAACACTGGGCACAACCGCGAGGATCGAGAAAAGATATACAGCCGTAAGACCCCTGCCCATGATCATGGCTGAAGGGCGTCGTTTGAGCAGTTTCGGCAGTGCCGCGAAGATCAGAATCGCGGTTGCCCCGGCCTGCGCCGCGGCGAAATGAAATACTGAATGAGCCATGAAAGAATTCCTTTCAACAAGCGCCAGCCCGGGATAATTCGGCGATTCGCAGTTCCCGCCACGCCGCGAAGAGAAGCGAAGCGGCCATGACGACGAAAACAACGGCAAACCAGGGAGTGTAAGTCTCGGTTCCATCCAGCGTGTAATGCCAGAGGAAGATATCGCACACGTGGTTCCGGGCGAGGCTATGGTAAAATTCCGAATCACCCAGGAGCCGCGGTATGTCCGGAATAACCGCCCATACCATTCCCGCGCCCATGCCCATAGGCACGACAAGGAGCATGGCGACAGTGGCCCGGAAGCGCCGCAGGACGTACACCGTGAGACCTAGTATAAAAGGCACGGAAGAGCCTATGACGAGATGATTCATGGACGCGATGCTATCTGCGGAGGGGGCGTGAATCAAGTTTCGAACCGGAAGCCAGCCGTTCGAGTTCCGGAACGCGGACCCATTCGCGCAGTTCCCTCGTACGCCTGTAGGCTTCAAGCGCCCCGGCGGTGTCCCCGATACCGAGACGGACCCGGGCAAGTTCGCGCCACAGGCGATAGTTGTTGGGATCGTAATAAGCTGCCCGGCTTATACATTCTTCTCCGAATTCGTGTGCCGGGTTACCGTCCGAAGCCATGGCGGATCTTCCGAGGTGGTACCAGGGAACCCAGTATGCAGGCGACCATATGAGGGAGCGGCAAAGTGCCGTCGTGTCCGCCGAAGTCAGGTAGACCGGATCGTCAAGCGTATAAACGCTTTTTCCCGATACGGATATTGAAGCCACGCATATGAGTGCCGCTATCGGGATAGCGGCCCACGATACTGCGCCGCGCGCAGGGGGTTCGGTGCTTCCGGGGGCGCCGTCCTCAATAACAAGACCCGCCATTGAGGCCAGAACAACGGCGTAAAGCGGCACGCGTGCCGGAAAATCGAACATCGAATGGACACAGGCGGCGATCAGCGCCCCCGCGACCGAAAGGCTGATGTCAGCGTCCAGATCTCCTGAACGTACACGGCGGCGCCAGCCACGCAGGAAAAACCACAGCACGGCTATTGACAGGAAAGTGCCCAGGGCGCCTCCTTCCACCATGGTCTGAATGTAGTCGTTTTCGGCGAAGGTGTATGATTGACGCGTAGCGGCGGTGCGGTACTGGGGAAATACGGCGCGGAACGCGCCCGCCCCCACGCCGGCGATGGGGAAATCGGGAACTATTTCGAGACTGTTCCGCCAGGTGGCGATTCTCATCCTGGCGCTGGGGGTCCGGACGGGTTCATGAAGTGACGCCGCCCTTTCTTCGATTTCCCGGGGACCCGCGATAAGAACGCCGAGTAACGTGAAGGCCGCCAGGAGGGCGGCTCCCGCGGTTCTCAAAAGGCGACTGCCGCGCGCCGACAAGGTAAGAGTTGCGATAACGGCCGCCGCGTAGGCTATCCACGCGCCCCGCGAAAGCGACGCGAAAACCGCCAGACTCATCACCGCGAAAGCTGTTCCGGGCCACAGGATTTCCCGGGCGTTGCGACGCGAAAGGCCGCGTGCGAAAAGAACAAGAGCCGCGGGGCAGAGGAGGGCCACGAAGCCGCCGAAATGATTTCTGTTGATGAAACAGCCCGCCGGTTCACCGTGCTCTACGGGAATAAGCCACCAGACGTACTTTCCCTGCGGAAGGAGCCATTGGGTTGTAAAACCGGCCGCCGCAAGCACGGTGCCGATAACAATCAGAAATTTCAGAAACTTTTTCTTCCAGGTATTCCGCATCGCGGACGTGAGGGCGAGGGTTCCGAGGACCGTTATCAGCAGAAGCAGAGCGCGGCCGGTGCCGGCCCGGTCCCGGCTCAGGCTGAAATGCCGGTCCACCGGATTGGCTATTCCAAGATCGGCGGCCCTTTCAACCGCCCCGGCGGCGGTCCGGTTTTGAACAGCCCGCCGGGGGTTGGCGCGGTGGACAAAGGCCGGCATGGGCAGATAAGTCAGAAAGACAAAAGCAACTCCGGCGAAAAAAAACAGGATCACTCTGTTCCTGGGAACAGTTTTTAATACGGTCAGCCAGCCCAGGCATACAGCCGCGGACACTGCGCTGAGCGCAAAGGGTATAACCCCCGCCGCAAGCACCGCCAGTGCCGTTACGAGCACCACCGGTATGAGAAAAACAAGACGTTGTGACTGATGCGGGAATTTCATCACAAACCGCTCGGGCTTATGGGCGGATCGGGAATAGGGGGCGGCACTGGAACTGTTGTTGTTGTGGTCGTGGTCGTAGTCGTTGTCGTTGTTGTCGTGGTGGTTGTGGTACCCGGGCCGGGTGCGGGTCTCGCGGCCGCGGCTCCGGCTGTTTCTCCGGGCTCTTCTTCCTCTTCTTCTTCCGCTTGAAGAGGACCGTAAACGAGCCCGTCGGGGGTGACGTCGTCCGTGGTTTCAGGCGGGGAAACTATGTCCACGGTACCGGCAGGTTCACGCTCGAGGTGACGTGCTTCGAGGATTTCTTCAGCTTCCGGAAGAGGATAGAGAAGAGGATAGACGGGAAACGGACCCCCGGGTATTCCTTCCGGAGGCCGGCCGGGTTCGGAGTAAAATCTGAAAAGTATATGCACGATAAGCACGGGCGCCGGCAAATGAGTGGTAGCCGTCCGGAAACCTCTCAGCGGGTCCGCGGAGCCGGGACGCGCCGCGGAGCCTTCGGAAACCGGCCTGGAATGGTCTCTGGACGAGCCGCCGAAGACTGCCCTCAACGCCGGATTGCCCGGACAAGCGGTGTCGGTGGTCCATTCTTCGGCATTTCCGCTCAGGTCGTAAATACCGTAAAGGTTTCTGTTCGGTCCGGCAGGGAATTGACCGAGAGTGTTGCGGCCGTCAAAGAATCCAACCGGCATCGGCCGGCCCGCCCGCCGGTTCGTAGTGTCGGCGAAACTGGCCTCGGTGCCTTCAAAGAGATCCCTGCCGAAACCGTATTGCATATTCTGTTCGCCGTTCCACGATGCGGCTTTAAAAAATTCGTTGTACCTGTTTGTTGTAATATCCGAAACATCGCTGTCCAGCATGGGAAGCCTGAGACCCTTGAGCCTGAGCCAGAGTTGTCTTTCGGCGTCCTGGAACATTCCGCGATTCCAGTTGGTGGCGGTAACCGGTTTCCAGTCCAGCGGTTCATCGCCTTCGGTGTAACATCGTTCCGCCATTCCGCGGCCGGATCGGAGCGTGAGCCAGTTGCAGTACTTGAGCGCTCCATACCATGAGACACCGGCCGCCGGATGGACTGCAAAAGGGGTTTTGCCGTCGGGAGTACGCGCGTGATGATATCTTTCACCGGGCGGGTTATCCGGCGCGTAGGTTATTTCCGTCTTCGATATATCGAATATCAGGCTTTCGTCCTTTTTCTCCGGGTTGAACCATATACTGCCGTCCCTGCCGAAATGCAGATTTGCCCCGCGGGGCGAATCTGCGTTCCGCTGAGCGTCGTTGAGAAAACGAACAAACTGCTCATTGGTTACTTCGAATTTGGACATGTAGAAATCGTACATTGGCCCGCCCGGCTGGCCTCCGCCCGGCACAAGGTTGAAACGTGTTCCGTTGAGCCTGGAGCGAAAATCCTCGAGGGCGTCGGTCAGGTCGACACGCACGATGTTTCTGCCGTCGATCTCGTAAGAGCCGGACAGCCTGTATTCGTTTTCTCCGGCTATTTTTCTTACGACGGGGCGTCCCTGAAGAACAAAACCGTCAGGCACCCTTATGTCCAGAGAACCGTTTCCACGGGAAGCCACGCCCAGCGAACCCTCAAAAAAAAAGCGCAGAAGTTCGGGATCGGCGCCGGGGGTCAGTATGAACACGTATTCAAACCGGTACTTGTCCGCGAAGCAGACAGAATCAATACCCGGGTACACGCCGCGGTACCACGCGCGCGCTTCTCCGGGGCTCTCACTGTCAACCTTTGCGGCAGGCCGTCGGCCCAGGTAATAGCTTTCCACGGGTGCGCCCGAAGGAGCGGAGGAAGCCGCCCCGGGGTTCGCGCCCACCAGTTTCACCCTGAGTTCCCGGCCGGGTTGATTGCCTTCTTCGCTTTCGGCCATGCCCCGCCCCGCGAAAACCATGAGACAAATGCAGGACGGGAGGAGAGCCGCCCGAAATCGCGTCATTGCTCTTCTTCCTTCCGTTGCCGGGTCCGCCCTTTTTCCGGCCGGAGCTCAAACACGGCCCCGTCGGGTTTCTGTTTGAGCCTGTAAGCCGTCGGGTCGAGATGGGACGTCTGATCCATGACCTCCGCGTAGTCTTCGGCGGTCAGGGCACGGGAATCGGATCCGCGGCCCGCAACGACGGAAACCACGGTTCCGGGTTCGTGTACGCCGATTGTCTTTTCCTTTTCCGCGGGCACGGATTTCTTTTCGCCTGTTCCCGGATCCGTTATTTGCGAACCGTCAACGGTTGTCTCGATCCTTATGAATCTGCCCGAAGATATATCGAGAATGTATATGTCGTCCCGCGAAGATTGTGAATTAAACGCGAGTTCGCATTCCCGTATACCGATTGTGGCCATTTTAGTGCGTACCGTGAAGCGATCGGGATTGGCTTTCGTAATGAGTCCCGTGATAACCCGACAGAATCCCTTCACTACTCGGAGGGCGCAATTACCCTCCTTCTTTTTTTTGGGATCGAATATGTATTTGTCGATTACAAGCGCGCTGTTTTCTCCCTGCGACACGGTTGAGCCGTCAATAAACCGGATACTGAGGCGGCTGTCCGGGGCGGTCTGAACACGATCGTTTTTGAAAATCAGCGACGACTCTTTTAAAACGCGGTATTTGCCGCGGGGGTCCACGGCCGTTGCACTGCCCTTTACCAGCACGACTTTCCCTATTTCGGAAGCCGGGGGCTCCGTTGCCGGCGCAGTCTCTGGGAGGGCTTGCGGCTGCGGCCCGGCTTCCGGGGCAGGTTCCTTTTCGGCTTCGGCCCGCACTTCCACCACGGAGTGGCCCAGGAGGCGGTCGTCAGGGGGCGGCTTATTATCGGACAGCGGGGCGGGTTCCCTGGGAGGAACGAAATCGGGAACGGAAGTGGACAGCAGGACCCGGATGAGCAGTGCGGCCGTGGCCGCCAGGAGGATGATGGCGGCGGCGAGCAGAAAGGTTGTAAGCTTGAACTTCATTGGCTAACCTCAATACGCGCGTAGTATGCCGGATAATGCGTCTTGAAGCAAGCAAAAGCTTGCTTTTTCGGGGACTGTGTGTATGTTTACAGCACTATTATTCGGGAAGGTGATGACATCATGTCCAATACGTTCGGCGAGATTTTTGCGGTTACAAGCTTCGGCGAGTCGCACGGGCCCTGCGTGGGGGCCGTAGTTGACGGCTGTCCGGCGGGCATCCGGCTCGACGAATCCGATATACAGAGCCAGATGGACAGGAGACGTCCCGGCACGTCTTCTCTTTCCAGCACCAGGGCCGAGGCCGATAAAGTGAAAATCCTGTCCGGCGTCGAGAACGGTGTGACACTGGGTTCCCCGCTCGCTCTGCTCATTGAAAACAGGGACCGGCGGCCGCGGGATTACGACTTTCTGGCCAGTGTGCCGCGTCCCTCACACGCGGATTTCACGTACAGGGCCAAGTACGGAATTGTTTCGGCCAGCGGCGGGGGCAGGGCCAGCGCGCGGGAAACCGCCGCCAGGGTCGCCGCGGGATCGATTGCCGAAAGATACCTGGAGGTCGTTCACAGCGTCTCGATAACGGCCTGGGTTGACGGCGTAGGTTCAGTACAAGCTCCGGATCTGACGGACCGGGAAATGGGAAGAAAAGAGGTGGATGCCGACCCTGTAAGGTGTCCGGACCCCGAAGCGGCGAAGAAAATGACCGAGAAAATTGAAGAGGCGGCCGCCTCCGGTGATTCAATCGGCGGAACCGTGGTGTGCGTTTGCCGCGGGGTACCGGCGGGCTGGGGCGAGCCGGTATTCAGGAAGATGGATGCTTTGCTGGCTGGATCAATGCTGTCCATACCGGCGGCCAGGGGATTCGAAGCGGGATCGGGTTTTGCTTCGGCGAAGATGCGCGGTTCCGAACATAACGATCTTTTCGTAATGAAGAAAGACGGCCTCGGCACCGACACCAACCGTAGCGGCGGAATACAGGGCGGGATCACAAACGGCGAGCCGGTGGTATTCCGCGTGGCGTTCAAACCTGCCGCTACGATAGCCGCCGGGCAGAAAACGGCCGGCTACGACGGAACCGGTACGGTACTGAAAACTCCGGGCCGTCATGACCCGTGCGTGGTTCCCAGGGCCGTGGTCGTCGTGGAATCGATGGCGGCGATTGTGCTTGCCGACATGGCACTTATTTCCGGAACACGGCGGGTATGAGCGGAGAAGAGTATTTCAAGGTCGTTTCAAGGGAAACGGCTTCTTCAGCGCGCCTGGGCCGTCTGAGTACTTCTCACGGTGTCGTGGAAACACCGGTTTTCATGCCGGTGGGGAGTAGTGGAGCCGTCAAGGCAATGTCCCCGCGCGAGCTTGAAGAACTCGGCGTGAGTATCCTGCTGGGGAACGCGTATCACCTCGCTGTCAGGCCCGGCGCGGACGTTATCGAAAAATGCGGAGGGCTTCATTCCTTCATGGGCTGGAACGGGCCCATCCTGACCGATAGCGGGGGATTCCAGGTTTTCAGTCTCGCCAGGCTGAGAAAAATCCGCGATGACGGAGTGGAGTTTCAGTCGCACCTGGACGGCAGTCCGATTTTCCTGGGTCCCGCCGAGGTCATGGATATACAGAACACACTGGGGTCGGATATCATGATGGTTTTCGACGAGTGTCCCGCGCATGGATGTTCGAGGGATTACGCTTGTCAAGCTGTTGACAGGACCATAGCATGGGCGGGCTTGTGTGCAAAACGGCCGCGGCGAAAAGAAAGTCTTCTTTTCGGGATCGTTCAGGGCGGACAGTACTCGGACCTCCGCAGGCGGTGCGCCGAAGAACTTACCGCCATGAACTTCGACGGCTACGCCATCGGAGGGGTGAGCGTGGGGGAGCCGGAGGAAGTTCTGATAAGAGGCATTGAGGATACGGCCTCCGTCCTGCCCGAGTCACGGCCCAGGTACCTGATGGGCGTGGGCCGGGGAGATCAGATACTGGAGGCCGTCGAACGGGGAGTCGACATGTTCGACTGCGTAATGCCGACCCGGTTTGCCCGCTCCGGGACGGCCTTCGTGAGAGACGGCCGATATCCGGTTAAATCCGGGGAATACAGATACGACACGCGTCCCGTGGAGGAAGGATGCGAATGTTACGCGTGCCGCAATTTCAGCCGGGCTTATATCAGGCATTTGCTGAATGCGAACGAGATACTGGGTGTAAGATTGTTGACGATTCATAATATATACAGGTACATGGAATTCATGAGAGAAATCAGATCGGCCATGGCGGAAGGAAGCTTTGCGGATTACAAGAGAGACTGGATGGCCAGGAAAGAAGAGAACCGGCGGAACGGGGCGAACTCGTCCTGGGCCGTTTAACAGGGGAAAGGAGTCAGGAGATGATGGAATCTTTGTTTGCGACAATTACGGCGATGGCTGGACCGGGATCGGAAGGCCAGGGCGGGGGGCTGGGCGGCGCGCTTATTCCGATGGTTCTGATATTCGCGATCTTTTATTTCATGCTGATAAGACCTCAGCAGAGAAAGGAAAAAGAACGCAGGAAAATGATAGAAGCGGCTAAAACCGGGGACCGGATCCTTTTCTGCGGGGGTATGCTTGGAACCATAGCCAACGTAAAGGATCAGACCTTCGTGGTGAAAATAGCCGACAATGTGAAAATAGAAATTGCCAGAGGTTCGGTAAACAGGGTAATGGAAAAGGGCGAAAAGCTGGAGGAAGATGAGAAGAAGTAAAGCGGGATACGGGGTGAAGCGATACGAGATGATAAGCCGCGTGTTTTGCAGTTGGTGATTTGTACAGGGGAAGAGGGAAGAGGATCATATGGACAGGAACGCAATCTGGAAATGGCTGATACTGCTGGCGCTATTGAGCGTGTCTTTTATGCTGGTCACCCCTCCCGGGGACAAGATAAGGCTGGGCCTGGACCTGCAGGGCGGCACGAGTTTCACGGTAAAGATCGACGAGGAACGCGTCCGTGAAGATATCGAAGCCGAAGCGGGAGAGCTCACCCCGGAAGAAATCCGCAAGAAAACCCGGGAAAAACTCCAGGGGGCCCAGGAGCGCGCGCTTGTTGTATTGCGCAATCGCATAGATAACCTGGGGATTGAGGAACCTGTTATCTATCCCGGCAAGGATAACCGCATCGTCATCCAGTTACCGGGCACCGATGAAAACCAGCGCAGGGCCGCGGAAAGGACGATCAAGAAACTGGCGTTCCTGGAATTCAAGATGGTTCACGAGAACAACGCGGCTCTTGTCCGGGAACTTTTCGACAGAGGACTTTCGCCTGAAGGATATGTAATTGCCCATGGATCGGGGGGCATGCTTTACAAACGCGCCCCCGCCTTTCCCGACAGCGACAGGGACCAGGAGTACTTCGAAAACCTGAGGCGTTTCGAAGTTCCCGATCCGGCATATGAGTTTCTGCTTCAGGAGACGGAGGAGGACGGGGATGCTTATTACAGGCCTTATTTCGTGGAACGACGGCCGGAAATGACCGGTAAATATCTCAAATCGGCGCGCGCCGTACTCAGGCCCGCCGGCGGACCGGTGGTGAGCATAAGTTTCGATGCCAAGGGGGCAAGGCGCTTCGCGGATGTCACCGGCGATTACGCGCCCGGCGGCCCGCGGAATCCCGATCCGGAAAGCTACCGTCAGATGGCCATAGTACTTGACGGGGTTCTTCACTCCGCGCCGGTGATACGCGAGGCGATTTATTCGGGAGACGCCCAGATTGAAGGCAATTTCACTATGGCGGAAGCGAGAAGACTTGAGGGCATACTGAAGGCCGGCTCTCTGCCCGCGCCGGTAAAAATGGTGGAGAAACTTTTTGTGGCCCCGAGTCTGGGGCGGGATGCGGTGGTAAGCGGGATCAGGGCGGTGCTGTTCGGCGGGGCCGGCGTACTGGTTTTCATGCTGGCTTATTACCTTGTCAGCGGAATTATCGCGGACCTGGCGCTGGTAGTGACAATGTGCCTCCTGCCGCTCGGGATGACGGTTGCGGCCGGCTTTCTGGGAATTTTCGCGCAGGGCCCGGCCACAGGCGGCGCAGTAAGGTTACCGGTCCTGACACTTCCGGGTATTGCGGGCATTCTTCTGACCGTAGGTATGGCCGTTGACGCCAATGTTCTGATTTTTGAACGTATCCGTGAAGAAATGAAACAGGGCAAGCGGCTATGGCCCGGAATAACCGCGGGATATGACAGGGCGTTCGTTACAATAACCGACGCGAACGTTACCACGCTTCTTACCGGTGTAGTTCTCTTCATATTCGGG
This sequence comes from Kiritimatiellia bacterium, assembly GCA_046483125.1. GTDB lineage: Bacteria > Verrucomicrobiota > Kiritimatiellia > UBA8416 > JAWODU01 > JAWODU01. The sequence continues at coordinate 4,450 of JAWODU010000022.1, read as the reverse complement.
TCCGGTTCGATACGGGGGTTTGCCGTTACTCTCTGCGGAGGCATTATCGTCAGTCTTTATACCGCCCTCGTGGTCACAAAAATGTTCTTTTCCGTACTGGCCTCCCGCACGAACGTGAAAACCCTGAAGATGTTTCGGCTTATCGGGGATACCGCAATAGATTTTGTGAGCCGGAGAAAAGCCGCCGCTGTCCTTTCGGTTCTCGTTATCGCTGCTTCCTGGGTTGTGATGGGAATGAGATTGTCCGAAGAACCGGGGAAGGTATTCGGTGTGGATTTCACGGGAGGCGCCGCGACTACCTTTACTTTCCGCGAGAAGGTATCTCTCGAAAAAATCCGCGAGAGACTGGAGACGGCCGGTGTAGAAGAATCCTACATTCAGTATCAGAAGGACATCGAGAAGAACGTGGATAAATTTCTCCTGGTACGTACCGGTATCGGCAGAACGGAAGGCGCGGACCCCGCTGAAAAAGTTAAACGGTGCCTGACGACTGAATTGCCTTCAGCCGGTTTTGAAGTGGCCCAGGAAGAGGAGATCGGGCCCCAGATAGGCAGGGAACTTAAGAAACGCGCGATATGGTCGATGATCTGGGCCCTGTTCGTAATTATCGTCTACATATCATGGCGTTTCGAGCTGGGATTCGCGGTGGCCGCCATCGTGGCAGTGGCACACGATGTCCTGGTGACCGTGGGTCTTTACTCATTATTCGGGCGCCAGATAAGCCTGCCTATCGTAGCCGCACTTCTTACAATCGTGGGTTATTCGGTTAACGATACGATAGTTGTATTTGACCGGATCCGGGAAAACCTTAAATCAATGCGGCGTCAGAGTTTCAGGGAAATCTGCAACATCAGCGTTAATCAGACCCTGAACAGAACACTGCTGACTTCGTTAACCACGTTGATAACAATAGCAATGCTTCTGCTTTTCGGCGGCGGCCTGATATTCGACTTTGCCCTTGCCCTGTGCATCGGTGTAGTTATCGGCACTTACTCTTCGGTGTTTGTCGCTACGCCGGTAGCGCTCCTGTGGCATAAAGACAGGAAACCCGGTTTCGCGGCCTGAGATTGTTTTGAACAGCCCATCGACGAACAGATGGATTACGCTTGACGCAGACCGGTCCGTCGCGGAAACGCTGGCCCGGGATCTCCAACTGCCCTATCCGATCGCAAAAGTTCTTGTACTGCGCGGCATTTCAGACGGCGCTGAGGCCGAAGGCTTCCTTAAACCCAGGCTGGGCGATTTGTCCGATCCTTTTCGGGTACCCGGCATGCGGCATGCGGTCAGGAGACTGTGGCGGGCCGTGGACTCGGAAGAAAGCGTTACCGTTTACGGGGATTATGACGCCGACGGTCTGACCGCCGCTGTCCTGGTCGTATCCGTGTTGAAACGTCTCGGAGTCAAGGCGGACGTGTTTATACCGGACCGTTTGCTTGAAGGATACGGTTTTACGGAAAAAGCGCTGGGGAGGTGCCTGAAGAGCGGACGGCCGGATCTGATAGTTACGGTCGATTGCGGTACATCCGGCGGAAAAGCTGTCGAAACTGCCGCCGGAGCGGGGGTCGAAGTGGTTGTGACCGATCACCATGAATGTTCCGGACAACTGCCCGCGGCTTCGGCCGTTGTGAACCCCAAACTTGGCTCCGATCCTCTGCTGTTTCCGCTGGCGGGGGTAGGCGTGGCTTTCAAACTGTGTCACGCGCTTCTTAAAGAGGGGATGGCGGCGGGAAGAAAGGAGATCGGCGGTATCGATTTACGGGATTACCTGGAACTGGTCGCCATAGGAACCGTGGCGGACGTCGTACCGCTCTTGGGAGAAAACAGAATACTGGTCCGGCACGGCTTGCGGAGAATCAACCGCCTGCCTTCACCGGGGGTCGAGGCTTTATTGGAAACAGCCGGCTTGAAAGGCCCGGTATCGTGCCGGGACCTGGCTTTCATGGTAGCGCCCCGCCTTAACGCGGCGGGACGGATGGGGGGAACGGATCCGGCGCTGGGAGCGCTTCTGGCGGCCGACAGGGAATCCGCGCTTGAGTTCGCGACCCTGCTGGACAGGACCAATCGTCAGCGGAAAAAAGCGGAAGATGTGATATTACGGGAGGCGACGGAGGAAATTGAAACATTTTTCCGGGAAGACGGTGTTTACGGCATCGCCCTCGGCAGGGAAAAATGGCACCCGGGGACAATCGGAATAGTCGCGGGCAGGCTTGCCGACAGATATCGCCGCCCCGCCGTTCTGGCGGCTTTTGATGAGAGCGGTTACGGCAAGGCTTCCTGCCGAAGCGTGGCTGATCTGGATATCGTAGAAATTCTGGGCGAATGCTCTGCCCTGCTTGACTCCTACGGAGGACACAAAGCGGCCGCCGGTTTCGTTATACAGAAGAACAACTTCGAGGATTTCAAGAATAGGTTCAACGAGTTATGCGCGGCAAAACTGGCCGGGCGCGATATGGCCCCGTCACACGAAATCGACGCCTGGATAACCCTGGGGGAGGCCGACGACGTTCTTTTCAGCGCAATACGGCAGTTGAGACCGATGGGAGAAGGCAACAGGGCGCCGCTGTGGGGAGTACGCGAGGCGCGCATCGCGGGGCGTCCCAGAGTCGTGGGAACAAATCACCTCAAGATGACGGTCACCTCTGGAGGCAGTGCACTCGATGCGATCGCTTTTCGCATGGCCGACCGCCACGTGCCCGAAGGACCCGTAGACATTCTTTTCCGGCTGGATGAAAACGTTTACCGCGGAAGACGGTCACTGCAGATGGTAGTGTGTGACTTCCGCCCGGCCGAAAGTCGGTGAAGCAAATTTACTTCCCCTGCGCGGCGTCTTCTATTCTGTCGGTCTTCCTGTCAACGAGTTTGGCCAGGTAGTCGGAAAGCACCCTGGGATATTCCGTATCGACGCCGGCCTGGAGAAACTGCCTGTCCACTTCCTTCAGTCCGTCGCTCCCGGCATCCGCTTCCTTTGCGCTCGTGTGGCGTTTCTGCGAATCGGGGTCGAGGAATTTTCTCAGTATGGACACTAGGTAATCGTTCTTGAGCACCGAAGGCGGCAACATGGAGGGCAGACGCTGGGGCAGTTCCTGCTTGAGTTTCAGGAGTTCTTCTTCACCGACTTCTTCGTCATCGGTAAGACGGCGCCCCCTCAGCATTTCCAGTCCCACAAGGCCCAGGCTGAAAAAGTCCGATTGGAACCTGCCGGGTTTCCTCATGTGGATTTCGGGGGCCATGTACATCGGGGAACCGAGCAGAAAACTCAACTGTTCTCCGGCCATTACCGCTCTGCCGAAGTCAACTACCTTAACCATGCCGAGTCTGTCTATCATTATGTTGCCGGGCTTGATATCGAAATGAAGGAACCCCATGGCGTGCAGGCGTTCCACGCCGCGAAGAATGTTCCTTAAAATGTAAACGACCACTCCGGGCCGCAGTGCTATATGATTGTCGATTGCCGCGAAAAGCGTACCGGTGAAAGTCTTCCATTCCTGTTCGGTGCTGTTTGCGCGGGCAACGGTAATATGTTCGGGTTTCATGAAGTGCAGAAGGTTTATGCCGTCCACGGCTTCCATCTGGGCGTAGCCGATTCCGTGGGTCTCTTCGTATGAATGCCGGGAAACGAGGTTGGGGCTCTGCAGGCGCTGGAGCCGGGATATCTGCATGGCTATGCGGCCCATGTCGGTCCAGTATTCTTCAGTGTTGCGGTAAAGCGAAGGGTCATAAAGTTTTATGGCGTGTTCGGTAATACACCCTCTCGCTCCCTGGCGAAGACTCAGGAAAACGATTCCCTGGCGGCCGCGCCCGAACTCCTTCTGAAAATGGAAAGCGGAAGGATAGAATATCGCGTTAGCCTGCACGATCGCTTTGTAGTTGACCATGAGCTGTTTCATGGTCATTCCGGAAGCCGGCGGCTGTTCGAGCGGCGCGGCGGCTTCGGCTACGGTGGAATCGGCGCGCACCTCGGGATCGGATTTCCCAGGCTCACTTTCCGCGGGATTATTCCGTAGTTTCGGCCTGCCTAACTTCATTGGTTTCTGCGCTCCATTTCGTATTCACCGAGCGCCCGGCCCGGATAAACGCCGCATACTGTCATATCCGCGGTGAATAAAACAAGCGATTTTGCACGGCCTTGACGATCGGGTGCTTTTTGCTCCTTCCTCATTTGGTCCAGCAGTTCTCATTATGGGTGACTCCGCCCACTACTGATCGGCTCTGATCGCGACATTTGCGGTCGCGCCTCCGCGCCGCGAAAGTTTTTTTGATTTTTTTCTGGACTCAGATTTCCGTCTGTCGTATTCTTGTCTTCAATGAAGGTGGAAAAAGTCATTCAGGGGCGCGTCATTACGTCGGGTGATGAGGCGCTGATCCGCGACCTGCTAACGAATAATCCCTCCTGGAACCGCAGTCGGCTCTCACGTGAACTGTGTGAAAGATGGGACTGGCGCAACGAGAA
>JAWODU010000017.1:0-4720 GCA_046483125.1 Kiritimatiellia bacterium | reverse complement strand
AGATGAGTCCAAGACTCTTCTTTCCTTTATTATTGCATGGAACAACAAAATCAATGTTGTTGGCGGTGTTGTTACTATCACACAAAGCAACGACAGGAATCCCGACTCGTAACGCGTCTCCGCAGTAGCAGCGGTGAAGCTTACGTCCGATTTTCGAACGGAATTCATCACGCAGGGGGAAGGGGTCGGTTGCGGTACCCCGGGCCCCCGGACCCCACGCCTGCGTGGCGCGGGGAGGAGGGTACAGACAAAACCCGGAAAGCCCGAACCCCTCCGGAACCCCCGCCTTCGCTTCGGGTTGCAATTGGCCGCTCCGGCGGCTAATATAGCCCTGATATGAAAGATGAGGAAGTACTGCAGATACTCCGCGAAAGCGGCGCCCTGCTGAAGGGTCATTTCGAGCTCCGTTCCGGACTGCACAGCGACAGCTATTTCCAATGCGCCAATGTCCTCCGTTATCCCCGCCGCGCCGAAAAGCTTTGTTCCGCCCTGGCGGCAAAAATAAAGGCCGCAGAAACCGGCGCTGATTGTGTGATAAGCCCGGCTGTGGGCGGAATAATTGTGGGCCACGAGATAGCGCGCGCGCTTGGACTCCCTGCCATATTCGCGGAAAAAGAAAACGGCAAACTGGCAATGCGGCGGTTCAGGATAGAGGCGGCATCAAAATTTATCGTTGCCGAAGACGTGGTCACCCGCGGCGGAAGAGTGCAGGAGACAATAGATATTGTAAAAAACAGCGGGGGCCGGGCGGCCGCCGCTGTTTTCCTGGTCGATAGGAGCGGAGGGAAGGTGGACTTCGGCTGTCCTGCATATAGTCTTCTCGAGATGCAGTCCGTAACTTACGAGCCGGAAAACTGCCCGCTTTGCAGTAAAGGGATACCGCTGAAGCATCCGGGATCGTAGGGACGGAAGACGGAAGACGGAGGACGGAAGACGGATGACGGAAGGGGAGATTAAGATTGGGATAAAGATTGTGATTAAGACAGGAGGAGATAAAGATTACGATTAAGAGCGCCCCACAACGTCTCTCCTGCTCTGCTCCCTTTGCATCGCGCCCGGCGGCGCTATCATCTTCCAGTCGCCGCCAGCGATGCGTGACGCGGGGCTACAGGGCACACACGGAGCCCAGAAAACCCGAACCCCTCCCGCGCTCCGAAATGCGTGGCGCGGGGGGGGGAGGAGCACAAACGGAGCTAACCATGTAACTTGTAACCTGTAACTCTGTAACTTGTATACCCATGCACAAACTCTACATAACTCTCTGGATCGTCTCCATCCTGCTGTTCTCGGTCCTTCTGGCCGCGAATGTATTTATGGGCGAGCTGAACCAGGACGAGGGCTGGTATCTGTATTCCGGCAGACTGGTAAGCGAAGGGAAACTGCCCTTCATTGACTTTGCGAGCACGCAGGGGCCGGTGACAGCTTTTGTGTACGCCGCTGCCGGGCCGTTTGTTAATGCCTGGGGTATGGCGGGAGGCAGGCTGTTTAGCGCTTTGCTTGGCTTTGTTTCCGTTATATGCGCCGCTGTTCTCGCGGCTGTAATGGTGCATAATGATCGGCAACGGCGGTCGGCGGGACTGATTGCTTTTGCGCTGGCGGGGGTAAATGTCTATCAGGCCGCTTTTTTCGCCACGGTCAAAACCTATGCTCCGGGCGCATTATTCATTACGGCAGGTTACCTGGCGCTGGCGGTTTCGTGGCGGGCGGGTAAAGCCGGATGGCCCGGCGTCCTTCTGGCGGGCATATCTCTGGGGCTGGCGGCGGCCGTCCGCATATCGGCGGGCATAATTCTCCCGATCGTGTTCGTCGGGCTTCTGTTTTCCCGCGGCCGCGCCGGTCTTTCTTTCGTGTTTGCGGCGGGAGCCGCGGCGGTGTGCGCGGGGGCGTATCTGCCGTTTTTGATTAATGCGCCGCGGGCTTTCCAGTTCGGGATTTTCGAATATCACGCCGGGCGGGAAGCGGGCGGCCCGCTTTCCTATATCATATACAAAGCGGGATTTCTATCGCGTTTCGCCCGGGCTTATTTTGTCGCGCTGGCGCTGGTGACGGCCGGGTTTCTTTATCGTCTGTTTAACGGAAGACGCGCCGGCGGGGACAAACCGGCGGACCCAGCCGATGATCAACCGGCCGTGTTTCCGGTCTCTTTGCTCTGGCTCGGTTTTGCCGGAGTCTCGCTGGTTCATTTTCTGGCGCCCTTTCCCTATGACGATTACCAGGTGATGATTTTCCCGCTTTTTGCTTCGGCCGCCGCCGTCTTCCTCGTGCGCCTGGTGTCGGGTATGCACAACGCACAACGCACAACGCACAGCGCACACCTCTCCCTGACAGTCATCCTTCTCTGTGCCCTGTCTTCCTTTTCTTCCCCGATCAACCAGGAGTGGTTCGTGGCCGGGCGCGATCTGATATGGTGGCCTGTCAAGTCGGAGTCGTCCGTTGCGAAGCTCAGGCGCACCGCCGAACTGATAAGGCCTTTCTGCGGTTCCGACGGGAAACTGCTTACACAGGATACTTACCTCGCGGTAGAAGCGGGTCTGCGCGTGCCCGAAGGCCTGGAGATGGGGCCGTTCAGTTATTATCCCGACTGGGAAAGGGAAAAGGCCGAGGCATGCCATGTTTTGAACAGGGAAATGATGAAAGAACTTGTCGGAGAAACAACGGCTTCGGTTGCGGCGGTGAGCGACTGGTGGCTTGCCGTTAAAGCTCCTTCCATTACTCCGGTGCCTTCAACGGAACGTGCGGAGATAATGAAAATACTGGAGGAGAGATATAATCTGTTTAAGACAATCGATAATTTCGGCCAGGCACGCACACCGCTGGAAATTTACGTGAAAAAGGTGGAATAGCCGGAAAAAGCAAAGCAGAAAGCAGAAATGGTGAAAGAAAACCGCGAATCACGCGAATCAACGCTAATGGGGGAAAAGGATAGCCACAAAAAGGCGCAAAAAGGCACAAAAAGGGAAGAGATGAAGATCGGGATTAAACAACGTATCTCCTGCCCAGCTCCCTTTGCATCGCGCCCGGCGGCGCTATCATCTTCCAGTCGCCGCCAGCGATGCGGGCTGGTGCGTCACGCATTTCGCTTCCGCAGGATTCGCAAATCGGATCGCAAGCTTGCCGCTTCCCGCTTTCAGCGGGACAAGTCTGCAAGCTTGCCACGCCGTAGGCGTGGGCCCCGCCCTCCGAGCGTGTATACATATACCCGAGGAGGGCGGAAACGAAGCAGAAGCGGTAAGATCGCGGTTCGATTTGCGAACGAAATGCGTGACGCGGGGCTACAGGGCACACACGGAGCCCAAAGACGCCGAACCGCTCCGGCGCTCCGCGCTCCGACCCGCGTGACGCGGGGCTGCAGGGCACACACGGAGCTAACCTGTAACCCTGTAACTTGTAACTTGTAACCTGTACCCCTTCCCCTGTACCCTGAACCCCGTAACCAGCTATGACTGATACTCGACGTTCCATACTGACCGGCGCGGTACTGCTGGCGTGCATCGGCATCGTGATCTTCTGGGAGATCATGGCATACCGGAGCGAACTGCCCCGGGAACCGTTCGAGCTTACCGCCGAAGATTTCGCCGATTTCCACCCCCATTCCGCCCGCTGGACCGCCCGCCGCGTACCCGTCAGCTCCCGTGGAATAGAACCCAATATAGCGGCATTCGAAGTCAGGAAGGTTCAACGTTCCCGTCCCGTCCTCGTCCGTCTTGTGCACGGCTACAACATGCCCGACTGCATGCGCATCAAGGGGTACAAAATCGGGCTGATCTCTTCTCGGTCATCTGATCCGTCCTCTGTCCTCCGTCCTCTGTCGTCTGGTTTTCCCCAATCTCCCTCCCAACAAAGAACAAGGAACAAGGAACAAGGAACAAGCATACAACTCTGGTCTCTCACCAATTCTCTCGGCGATGTATCCGTGTGGGCGACGGCAATGATCGAAGCGGAAGAGTTCCGGCCTGTGGACGTGGACATACGGTCCATGGCCTTCCCGAGGATCGGCACTCCCGACAACCCCGACTGGACGCCGAGAGGGCTGACGGCGGAAAGTCTCGATCATCCCGTGAAAAATTTCCGGGAGTATCTGAACGCGAAGTGGAACAACTCGCGCTGTGATCCGGGAACGTTTCTGAAGCTGAAACGGCCTGCATGGGCGAGCGGTGAACTCCTTACACTCGTGGCGGCGTCAAAAGGACGGCCGGTAAAGCCCGGCGAAACGCGGGCCGCGGCACGCGAAGTTACCGCCGCGCTGAAGTTTATGCATGGGGAGCTGGTGAAGTGGAAGAAAGAAACCGCCGACCAACGCTAATGGAAGAGAGGGGAGGGGAAAACCGCGAATCACGCGAATCAACGCTAATGAAGAAAAAGGAGAGTCTCTCACAGAGGCACAGAGGGCACAGAGGAAGATCAACTACGAAAGATGCGAAAAACGCGAAATGTCGAGCAGGCGAAAGATCGGTCTGCCGCAGGCAGACAAGGCCGAGGCGAACACGGACATCCGCAAACGAGTTTGCGAGTGACCGTGTTTGCCTCGGCCTGGCCCCGCGCAAGCGCGGCCCGATCTTTCTCCTGCATGTCGGCCCATTATCCTGTAGACCCGTCCGCCGCGGCGGATTAGCGTTCCGCCTGCTGCCCCGGGAGACCGCGTTGGTGGCGCCCGCCCCGCAGCCCAGGGCGAAGAAGGTGGCAATCACGTCCACGGTCATGTAGTGCGACAGCCGGATGT
>JAWODU010000110.1:0-8373 GCA_046483125.1 Kiritimatiellia bacterium | reverse complement strand
CGATCGCCTATCGACCTCCTCAAGGGCTGGTCCCCAAAGCTGTAGCTTTTAGACTCTTACGCACAGATCTGTACAGGTGGGATTTCTTGGTCTGGACGCGCACCATAAGATAGTGTACATTGCTACTGCATTGCCTGGGTTCGACGATTCACTTCGTCGAGCAACAATTGCACGCCATGGTTGTTTCCAACCAAGCCTCCCACGGTCTTTGATCCGGATACAGAGCCGTATGAGGAAGAGTTACTGATGATACCGATGTTTTTTCCGACCAAAGCTCCGCACCTTGTACCGCCTGTAATATTCACATCAATGAGTGTGATGTTCTTCACCCGCATGACTCGGGGTCAATGTGGGTCGCTACTCCTTTCATTGTACAAGACTTTCACTCGTTGTTCGTTGCCGGTTTTAATCGGCGCTTACCATAGAACTTTTGACACTACCGGCCTTACGTAAGTTTCTCAGCCCCCGAGTAGACCTCCTCCACCTTCAGCACAGTGGCCGCCACTCCCGGAAGCCTGGAATTGTGCCAGGCCTTCATATCTTCGAATATCTCTCCCTCTGTGTGGTATTCGAGTTCCCCCTTAGCCTGGTAAGACTTGCCCTTGTTTGTAATGAAAAGTACGGTGCCTTTGCTGCCACTTTTGATATTTGCTCTTGTCTTGCTGAAAAAGTTATCCGCTACGACAAACCCGGTCTCGGGCCTGTATCGGATTTCACCTACATATATCGCGTTCGGCCTGCCCTCTCCGTCCACGGTCCCCAGCACCGCAGGGCCCTTTCTCTCTTCCCACACCTTTTTCAGGATTTCCATTCCTTCCGCCATTTTTTCCTCCCTTCGCGCATTCTACGTCTTTAGAACTTCCTTCAGATTATCCCATATCTCCCGTACGGCAGACTCTGCCCTGCTTTTTCCGTACTCTACCACCGTTTTCCCCGCCATCAAGGCATCGTTCACAACGCGGTCAAAAGGAATCCTTCCTATAACCCTGGATCCGCGCGCCGCCGCGATTTCTTCTATCCGGTGAGCCTGTTCTGTGTTCAGGTCAGCCTTGTTTATCACCACGACGGCTTCTACGCCGAAATGTTCCGCCAGATTCATGACCCGCTCCATATCATGTACGCCCGACACCGTCGGTTCGGTCACAATCACCACCAGGTCGGCCCCCGACACGGACGCTATCACCGGACAACCTGTTCCCGGCGGACCGTCGCCAAGTATGAGTTCCTTCTTCAGCTCTGCCGCGAGCCGGGCCGCCCTGTTGCGCACCTGCGTCACCAGCCGCCCGGAATTCTCCTCAGCGATCCCCAGACGCGCATGCACCATCGGCCCGTGTTCAGTAGCCGATACGTACCAACGTCCGGTCAGATTATCCTTGCTTTCAACAGCCCCCACGGGACATACGAGAGGGCAGAGACCGCAACCCTCGCACTCGAGCGGTTCAATACGATAAGTTGTTTCAATTTTTCCGTTTGCCGGACCATCCTGGTGTATCGCCTCAAAATGACATGCTTCAGCGCATTTACCGCAACCGATACACTTATCGCTGTTGATTGCGGCCTTCCTGCTTCCCGTAAAGTCATGCGCCTCGTGAACGCGCGGCTTCAATAGCAAATGAAGGTCCGCCGCGTCCACGTCGTTATCCGCCAGGATTTTATCCTTTGACAGGAGTGCCAGCGAACCAGTCACGGTTGTCTTTCCCGTTCCGCCTTTTCCGCTTATCACCGTGCATTCTCTGTAATTCAAGGCTTCTCCCACCGAATATTCCGGAGCTTCGCCCTGCGAAAGCTCAAACACGTCCTCCGCGGGCTCGGGGGCCCTGGCCGCCAGCAGGTTGTCGTATATATTCAGAAGATTCTCACGAAGCTCCGGGAACCACTCGGCCAGGATTTTCCCCTCGGAATATACTTCCGCGTATTTTCGTTTGAATGGTATCCGGCCTGCAATCGGCAGTCCGACTTCCTGCGCATAATCAGCAATGATCCTGTCTTCTCCGTCCGACCGATTCACAATTATCCCAGTCGGTACTTTAAGTCTAAGAGCAAGGCCTACGGCAAGCTTGAGATCGTTCAGTCCGAAGGGCGTGGGTTCGGTAACCAGCAAGGCGGCGTCAGCGCCTTCAACTGCCTCCACAACTGGACATGCCGTACCGGGTGAAGCATCTATAATGTTTACCGCTTCAGGGTCCAGGTGTTTTTTCACTGCCCGCACAACATTCGGAGCCAGGGCCTCGCCCACGTTCAGCAGGCCGTGCGCAAATGGAAACGGCTTGTTCGCGGGCGCGCTCTCCACTGTTCCTATGGCCGTTTCGCGCTCACTCAAGGCGCCCTCCGGGCACACGTACGAACACACGCCGCACGAATGACACAGCTCATTAAAAACCAGCACCTTGTTCTTTACAACCGCGATGGCGTTGTAATTGCAGGCCTCAGCACATTTACCGCAAGCCGTGCATTTCGATTCATCCCATACCGGCTTTGGTACATTAACCTGTTCTTCTTCCGTGAACTCGGGCTTAACAAACAGGTGGTCATTGGGCTCTTCCACGTCGCAATCCAACAAACGTACTTTGTCCCCTCTATGAGCAAGTGCGTAAGCAAGATTTACCGCGAAAGTCGTTTTCCCTGTTCCGCCCTTTCCGCTGGCTACCGTAATAATCATTATTTAGTCCCGTCTATAATCCGCGTTACTTCGCGTTCTTTACCGGGCTCTGGTCATATTGCTTCCGCAATTCGGACACCGTATCTGGTAACACGGTGTTCTCCTGCCATGTGAAATCCTTTTTCCGCATTTGGCGCACACGCAGGTACCCCCGGCGCCGAGGCCAAAACCGGCCATGCGGCCCCTGCCGCCTCCCTGCCCCCGGGCACTGCCGCCCATTCCACGTCCTGTGCGCTGACCCGCTCCACCGGGTCCTGTTCCATCTCCTCCAGGCATCAGACACCTCCTGACAAACGGAGAGCAAAGGAAACAGAATCCTCTGCCCTCCGTCTTCTGCTCTTCCCTGATTCGCGTTGCCCGCCGCGGCGGGCGCGTGATTAGCGGTTTCCGCTTTCCCCATTTCAGCTTTCAGCTTTCTGCTTTCAGCTTTCCCAATTTCAGCTTTCAGCTTTCAGCTTTCCCAGTTTCTGCTTTCAGCTTTTCTCACCTTTCCCCTCCGACTCAAGCTCCGATATCCTCCTCCGGACTCCCTCCAGGGCTTCCTCAAGGTATTCGGACTGGCCCTTCAGGGCGTTCAGTTCGTCCTCCGGATTCTGTGCTCCGTACCCGTACTGCGGCACATATCCGCCACCGTAATACGGTACCGCAGGAGCTCCGTAGCCGTAAGGGCCCGTGTACGCGCCCCAGCGCCCGCGACCGCCGCGGAAGCCCGGTCCCATCCCTCTGCCGTATCCGAACCCGCGGCCCCTGCCGTAACCGAAGCCGCGCCCGGGAACGGGATTAGCGTATCCCGGCATACCGTATCCCGCGCAGTATCCTGCCGCACGTCCAGTCATTGGTCCTATTCCACCCGGTCCTGTACCATCTCCGCCTGGCATTTTACTCACCTCCTTATTCAGTTTTGAGTCTTCTGTTTTTCCTGCACTTATCCTCTTCCACCTCTAAATCGCCTCTTTCTTCCCCCTCTTCTTCTCATTCCGCCGCCCATGTACATGGGCGGCGCAGGCCACTCCCGGGGAACACTCAAGTTGCCGCCTTTCCACATCTCCACTACCCTCCCGGCATCACCCGAAAGATTCGGTACTACCTGTACACCATAACCGCGCAAGGCACCCGCCATAACATGATCGATACCTCCGCAGAGCACTACACCCACATCGCGACGCGCCAGTTCACGTCCCCACGAGAGAGGATGCCAGTGACCCGTATCCAGCACCGCATGCCCAGTCTCAGCGAGGACCGTACCGGCTATACTCAGCCTTACCCCGGGAAAACACGGTGCGACCTGCCCCTCTTCCACTGCTACAGCTATCTTCATCGGGGTATTTCATTGCACGTTTCGTGCCATGGTTTCAGGAACTCCGTAAGGTACTCGGCGCGAGAGACTTAGGCAGGATCGGACATCAGCCGGTCATTCAGGCAGTTCGTGCATTCTGCAATATACAGCCAGCATCGTAGTGCAACATGCAACAGTTGGCGTGCGCCGCAACGGCCCCCCGGAAGCAGGCGATTCCCGGTTGCTCCCCGGGTATCTACTTAATTCCGTAACGCTTCATCTTTCGATACAGAGTGCTGGGATCTATGCCGAGCTCCCGCGATACAGACGAACGGTTTCCGCCGTGCCGCGAAAGCGCACTGCGAATGGCCTCCATTTCGATATCCTGGAGCGTCCGGGATGAAGCACCACCCGCGTCTCCGCCCGACACCCTTAAATCCTCCGAAAGATGCCCCTCTTCGATAACGTCACCGCGGCACAGGACAAAAGCATGCCTCATCACATTCTCGAGTTCCCTGATGTTGCCCGGGAAATCATATTTCATGAGTATGTCCATGACCTCCGGCGCAACTCCCTCTATGTTCTTACCGGTTTCCGCGTTCAATCTCCGGCGAAAGTGTTCAACCAGCAGGGGAACGTCGCACCTGCGTTCGCTCAATGCCGGGAGTTCCAGGCGGACTACGTTAAGCCGATAATAAAGATCCTCGCGAAACCTGCCCGCTTTTACCTCATCCCGCAAATGCCGATTCGTCGCCGCTATAATCCTGGCATCACTTCGGGCAGGCTCAGTACCGCCCAGCGGCTCGTATGTTTTTTCCTGCAGAACCCTTAACAGCCTTACCTGCATGGCGGACGAAATATCCGCGATTTCATCAAGAAGCAATGATCCTCCGTTCGCGATGTCAAACCGCCCCGGCTTATCCTCCCTGGCGTCCGTAAACGCCCCTTTTTTATAACCGAACAGTTCGGATTCAAGCAATGAATCCGGAATTGAGCCACAGCTCACGGCAACAAACCGGCCGTCGGAGCGGGGGCTCAGGCTGTGAATCGCCCGCGCCAGCAGTTCCTTACCCGTCCCGCTTTCTCCCTCGACCAGCACCGGAACATCAGCCGCCGCGATGTCCGGCAAAACCGCGAATATCTCGTCCATTTTCGAGTGACGGCTGACGATGTCCTCGAAGCTGTACGATTTTTCCAGAAGTCTTCTGAGCTCTTCTTCCGAACTCACGTCGCGGAATGTCTCTATACAGCCGGCTACGGAACCGGAAGCATCGTACAGGGGCCCCGCGTTTACGCTTACCGTCAGCGATCGCCCGTATTTATCGACGATACCGGCCCGCCGGTCCGTAACACTTTCCTTCCTTTCCGTCACCTCGTCCAGAACGCATCCCTGTGCACACATATCCGACCGGAACACGTCGGAACACCTTCTACCCAGTGCTTCCTCAGGCGCAAAGCCCGTAATCTTTTCGGCGGCCTCGTTGAAAAAAGTAATCCGCTTATCCCTGTCGACGGTAAAAACGCCTTCGCTTACATACTTAAGCATCATTCGCAGATGCTGTATGTCTACCTTCTGCGCTCCTTTGCCCGTCTTATTTTTCTTCGTCATAACGATTGAGACGTCCTTCCCGCGCAAACCGCGCGTTACCGCCCCTAGCTTCCCCAAAGCATCAAAACCGCGCCGGCCGCTAGCCCGATTGCCAGATTAATAGCCTTTACCACTACAAAAGCGCGACGTGAATGCGCAAGTAAAGGCAGCATACCGTGCCCATCCTGTACTATAGAACTGGCCACCAGGACGCTCAGCGGCGCCAGCCCCTGATCAAACATGGTCACAAACACAAAATGCGGACCCGACTGCGGAACAATGCCCACAAGCCCGGCTATCGCCAGAACCAGCCATTTGCCCTTTCGTACAAGCTCCGACAGATCCCAAAGGCCCGTAAGCAGTTCCACTATCAGCAACGCTCCCATCGTCCACAAAAAAATCCGCGGCAAATGGCCCCTCACCACGTGGCCCCACAGATGTTCCTCCAGGAAATGGTCCGGAACGGTGATCGCGACAAACAGTGCCGTAGAGGTCGCGGCCACCAGCGTCACCCTCACCCAGTTCCACTCCCCGGGCCCGATCTTTCCGCATGCGATGCCGCACAAAAAAGCCGCCAGAGACAACGTCAGAACACCGCGGACAGCCGAGCAGTTCTTCCACTGACGTATTATTCTGTGCGGCTCAAAGCATCCGCACGTCTGCCCCTCATGAACCCTGAAATCCTGCGCGCACGAGAGCTTACCGGTTATCCTCGCCCCCAGCACACGATCGGTCAAGGCCCCGGCTCCGACTCCAAGCACCAGCAGTATGCCCGTTACCAGCAAGGCCGTACGCGGAATAACCGCAAACATGAAAAACGACTCATCTCCGCTTGTCGCGATCATTGCCGCTGTAAGAGCGCCGAGGGAAATCCTGCGGTGCGCGTACATCGCTACAACCGCGAACGCCCCAAGGCATCCGGGAGTGGCCCCCAGCAGTCCCGCCGCCGCGTACTGCCCCCAGCGGCGGCGGCTCAGGCGTTCCTGCCATGCCCCTTCTGTAACTACGTTTACATATTCGATTACGAGCATCATCACTCCGACAAAGCCCGTAATCATAAGTGAGTGCTTGAGTATACCCGTTATCATAATGCACTCATGTAAGCATGCCCTGCCCGCCGGTCTTTATCAACCCGTCCCGCTTCCCCTTCTTTACGCTCGTCGGGCGGAACTTTCCGGGCGAGATTGCGCCGGAGAAACCAATCACTGCGGAGGCAGATCAAAGCCGAAATACCTGATCGCGTTCCGGAAGGAGATGTCCTTCACCATATTCCCCGCCAATTTATAGTCTTCCGGGATAAAGCCCTTTTCCATGTCCCTCCCGAGCATGTTACACAGGATTCTCCTGAAATATTCATGCCGCGTAAAACTCAGGAAAGAACGACTGTCGGTAAGCATACCCGCAAATCTGCTCAGAAGCCCCGTTTGCGAAAGGTCCTCCAGTTGTCTTTCCATCCCGTCTTTCTGGTCCAGAAACCACCACGCGCTTCCGTACTGCATCTTGCCGGCAACAGTCCCGTCCTGGAAGTTCCCCATCATTGTAACCAGAAGAGCGTTATCCCGCGGGTTCAGGTTATACAGTATTGTCTTCGCAAGCTTCCCCGCTGAATTCAGCCTGTCCAGCAATCTCGCCAGGGGGCGGCCGATTTCAAAATCGCCGATCGAGTCAAACCCGGAATCGGGACCAAGCGCCTCGAACATCCTGGTATTGTTATTGCGCATGGCCCCCAGGTGAAACTGCTGTACCCATCCGCTTTCGGCGTCCATAAGGCCGAACTCGTACAGCATCGCGGACTTGAACTTCAGAATTTCCTCAGCGCTCAGGGTCCTGCCCATCCTGACGTGCTCGAAGGCAAGCCTTATTTCCGCGTCATCGTAGTCCTCCGCGTAAACCGTCTCTATTCCGTGATCCGATACCCGGCATCCCGCTTCGTCAAAAAACGCGTGCCTGCGCCTTAATGCTTCGAGGTACGAACTGAAACTGTCTATATCCAGCCCGGCCGCTTTCTCAAGCCTGTTTATCCATTCGTTGAACTTCTCCGGGTCCTCCACCGCCATCCCCCTGTCCGGCCGCCAGGCAGGCAGTACCTTGATATCACAGGAATCGTCTTCTCGTATTTTCGCGTGTTCCTCCAGGCCGTCAACCGGGTCATCGGTGGTACACACCAGCCGTACGTTACACTGCCTTAGCAGTCCACGGCAGGAATACGCCGGATCGGCCAGTTTCGCGTTGCAGTCTTGCCAGATTTCCGCCGCCGTCTCCCCGTTCAGAAGCCTGTCGGAGATGCCGAAATACCGTTTAAGCTCCAGATGGGTCCAGTTGTAGAGCTGGTTTCTCAGAAGGTAAGGCACGGTTTCGGCCCATTTCTGAAATTTTTCACGATCCGACGAGTCACCCGTGCAGTATTTCTCCGGCACCCCGTTTGACCGCATGGCCCGCCACTTGTAATGATCGCCATGGAGCCACAGCTCGCTCATGTTGCTATAGGATCTGTCCCCCGCGATGTCCGCCGGAGGCAGGTGGCAATGATAATCAACAATTGGCATCCCTTCGGCATATTCATGGTAAAGCCTTCGAGCCGCCTTGTTCTCGAGCAGAAACTCCTCCGTAATATATACATCCTTACCCATTCTTTATTCTCCAGTTCATGTCCCGGGGTTACAGGTTAGCCGAACTCTTAATCTCAATCTTAATCTCAATACTGTCAAATCTGACAGCACGTTTATCTGCGTGGCTGTCCTTTTTTTCAGGTCATTAGCCGTTTTTCGCCCCCCCCCCTTTCGCAATACACTTAAACGCTTTCTTAACCGCCACCCTTTCCGCCGCGGCGGACGCACACCCTTAACCGAC
>JAWODU010000015.1:0-2586 GCA_046483125.1 Kiritimatiellia bacterium | reverse complement strand
CTCCCGGGAATCGATTCTCCTGCTTATCCCTCCTGCCATTGTATTCGGAACCTTCCTGTTTGTAGGCGTGCTTTATCCCATCGCTTTTGCGTATTCCATATTAACCATAACATTAATCTTTCTGTCGATCCTCTGCGTCCTGCTGTCTCCAGTGTTTACGTTTCTGAGTTACCAGGTCATGCGCACCGCGTCGGACAACAAAAGAAGCATGCGGATCCTCGCATTCGTGGCGAATGTTGTCCTGCTCTGCCTGCTCCCCTTTTCGCTTCTGGCTTCGTGCTTCAATATCGAGCTTGGCTGGTAACCGTTCACGGCTTTACAGGGATTAGCGACGGGGCGGGCTGGCCGCACAGGTAGGCGGTGATTGATTCTTCCAGGTAGTCGAACACCGATCGCCCTTGCTGAGCACAGGTGGCGACGAGGGTCCAGATGCGTTCGCACCATCGGCGGCCCTTCTCGCTTCGTGTGCCCTGGGTGACTTTGCGATCGATGACCACGAAGCGAATCGCCTGCTCGGCCAGGTTGTTCGTCGGCTCGATACCCGGCGTGGTGATGAACTGGAAGTACGCTTTGCCGTGCTTGCGAAACCGGTTGGCCAGGTTCCGGGCTTCCTTACGCGGCGGTGCCCGACGGCCGACATCCAACACGGCTTTTCGGGCTTTCTCCAACGCCCGCTGGAATTGTTCGGGCGTCATCTGCTCCCGCCGATGAATGACCCGGAACAGCTTTCGCAACGCCTCCAGCAACCGCCGACCGTAGTTTTGCGTGACCTTGTCGGGCAAGGTGGTCAGGAACTTCACGTCCCGGATCAGATGGGCCAGGCAGAACTGGACCGTAACGCTGAAGTCCTTCATGTACTTCTGGTACGCCGAGAAGTAGTCGCAGCCCAGCACGCCGTCAAACTCCTCGCCCAGCGTCGCGATGAGAACTTCCGAACCGCGGGAAGGGTCGATCTTAAACAGCGTGTACAGCTCCGCCCGGAAGCACCATGTCCAGAGGGCCTGGCCGTTCTCTTGGTGTCCCGTCTCATCAACATTCAGCCGTGCCTCGGCCGGCAGACGCGCGAGAAGCTCGGCGTACATGCCGTCCAGTGAGGCGGTGGCCTTGTTGATCAGCTTGGCCAACTGGCCCCGGGAGATTTTCATGTGGAGCACGTCGCGGAAGAACTTGCGGATCGTCGTAAACGACGTGTGGCAGACCCCCTTCAGGTAGGCCACCAGGGCGGTCAGCTTCGGACCGACCAAGCCACCCCACGTCACCTCCTCCGGCAAGGGAGCGTAATACGTCTTGCGGCATCGCGGACACCAGCAGGCACGGCTTTGGTGCTCGGTGATCTCGACCGGCTTGACCAGTTCAACCTGCTGCACCACGCGGGCGGGTTTTCGGGAGGACATGACTTCGCCGCCACAATCCGGGCAGCACGGACACGTGTAGGACCACGTGTTGTCCAATTCCTCCGACCCAAAGGGCTTGCGATCGTGTCGTTCATGGCCACGCTGGCCGCCGATCTTGCGTTTCTTCCTGCCTTTCTTACCCTTCTTGGAGGCAGGCGACTTCGGTGGCTTGACGACGTCACTCGAGGGAGGCTTGGAGGAATTCGAGGAGTTCTTGGAGAGCTTGGCGACCTGGGCGGCCAGTTGTGCCACCTGCTGTTCCAGCATCGCAATCCGTTCATCGCGCAGGCGGACCTGCTGTTCCAGGATGGCGATGCGCTCATCACGCTCGCGGACCTGACGCTCCAGTTCGGCGATCCGTCGCCTGTAGTGCTGCTCGCGGGTCGGTTCCACCGGCCTCTCCTGATATAGGCTTGTCTACCCTGATTGATCGGAGGAAAGCAACGCGACGGAACAGAAAAAATGGGCCGCCTGATGACGCGAGACCGCGCAATAAGGTAAAATGCCGTGAACGGTTACCGGTATCGAAGGAAGCAAAACCGCCGCCAACGATCGCCTTATTCTCCTCAAAAGTAAGATGGGACAGGCCGGGACTCCCCGATGTCAGATACATCCCACCACCCCAGTATCGCGCGCGATTCTCACGGATAATGCAGCGAGCCATCGTCGCCTCTCCCGTCGACATGTAAATCCCCCCGCCGTTCCAGTGTACGTAGGTGTCTCCGTCGGCATGGCCGCCGCGGATCGTGAACCCCTCGAGCAGGGCCGTCGCGTCCGTCCCGCTCCCGTCCACCACGTGATAGCTGTTTTCCTCGTAGTTGACGAAGTCCGCCCCATCATCCCCGGCCAGGTCGCCGCTGAGTATCGTTTCGTACGCCTCAATATCGCGCCCATCGGGATCAGCCGCCCCCTGCCCCGCGTAGCCACCCTTCAACGCCACGCCGCTCAGTAACTGGAACGTTGCCGTCCGGCTGCCGGGTGTCTGACCGGCCCCCTGATCCGGCCGATACGTGCCCTGGGCAACGCGGATCTCGCTGACGCCGCCCCCTGACGCCGCGGCCAGCGCATCCTGCAGATGCGTATAGGCCGTGCTCCAGGTCAGACCATCGCCCCCGCCGGCTGAGGAAAATCTTTTAAGCGGTATGAAAAATCAGCAAACCTTTGTGGGTTGCCCTAATTTGGTAGAGCCGCA
>JAWODU010000066.1:0-37390 GCA_046483125.1 Kiritimatiellia bacterium | reverse complement strand
CGCGAGGGCCGTAGTCCGACCAAAACGCATCCGCGACGGTCTGGACCGTCAAAATATGTCGCCGCGCGTTCCGGCCGAGGTCGGACCGGAACGCGCGGGCCGGGATCACCTTGAACGGTGCCCCGGTAAGTTGTAGTTTACACCTCGGAAGCAAGGACGGCGGTTCCAACTAAGGTAAGGAGACACCGCCATGAAGGTATATTCCGGGCACGTCCCTTACATTTCATACCGGGCATATGGTGTATCGAAAGGGCGGAAATGCAGGACGAACATCTTACCGAACACGTTCGATCGCTGATCGAGACAAAAAACATGCCGGAACTGAAACCGATCGTTTCCGGCATGGAGATGTCCGAACTGTACGAACTGTTTTCGGGACTGGATCCTGAAGAACTTGCCGTAGTTTACCGCCTTCTGTCCACCGATACCGCCGCCGAGGTCCTGGGCGAGCTGGACCCGGAAGAGCAGGAGACCCTGATCCGTTCCATGTCGTCGGACCGTGTGTCGAGTATTCTCAACGCCATGCGGCCGGACGAAAGAACCAGACTGCTCGAGGAGATGCCGGGTCAGTTTGCCCGGCGGCTGTTGAACTCACTGCGCGGTCAGGAACTGAGAGTGGCGAGGGAACTGCTGGATTACCCGAAGGACAGCATCGGCCGCTTTATGACGCCGGAATACGCGGCCGTCAGGCCGGAATGGACAATTAACGAAGCGCTCGAGCATATCCGCAAGGTAGCTCCCACCAGAGAAACCGTCCACGTGCTGTTCGTAGCGGACAAACAGTGGAAGCTTCTGGACTGCGTAGAATTGAGCGACGTGGTTATGGCACAGCCCCAACAGCGGATAAGGGACATCATGGACCGCAAATTTACAGCCCTGAAAGTCACCGACGACCGCGAGGAAGCAGTGGAACTTTTCAAACTGCACGACGCGATAGCCATGCCGGTGGTCAACGCCTGGGGCGTCCTTGTGGGGGTTGTAACCAACGATGACGTCATGGATCTCGCGGAACAGGAGGATACGGAAGACATTCACAAAATGGCCGGTATCAGCGTGATAAAAAACGAGTATTTTTCCACCGGTTTTTTTTCTATGCTCTGGAAAAGGCTTCCCTGGCTTATACTGCTGCTCTTCGGCCAGATGCTCACCACTCTCGCGCTTACGAATTTCAGGTACCTGGCTCTTTTCCCGGCCCTGGTGGTTTTCATGCCCCTGATAAACTCTCCGGCCGGCAACACCGGCTCGCAGGCCGCCACAATCATTGTTCGCGGGATGGCGCTGAAGGAGATGTCTTTGCCGGACTGGTGGCGCATCATGTCCCGTGAGTTGCTTCGGGGCTTTGTTCTGGGCGTTTCTCTTGCCGCAGTAGGATTCGCCGCCGCTCTTGTTTTTGGTCCGATGCAGACCGGAATCACGGATGAACAGATCCGCTGGATATCGATTTCGGTGGCGGCGGCAATCGGCATCGCCGTTACCAGCGCCAACGTTCTGGGTTCCATGCTTCCGCTTCTCCTGGGCAGACTGGGGCTGGATCCGGCGCTCATGTCCACGCCGTTCATAGCGTGGTTGATGGACGTAAGCGCTATTTTTATTTATTTTACCACAGCGACACTGATAGTTGCGGCCGTTAACTGAAAGGCGGAACGATGCAATGGTACTACGCGCAATCCGGAAGGCCGATGGGCCCGATAGAGGACGGAGAATTCGAAAACCTGGTGCGTTCCGGGCGGATTAACGCAGAGACCCTCGTGTGGCACGAGGGCATGTCTGAATGGACGAAGTTCGGCGCCGTAAGCGGAAAGCTCGAAACAGTCCAGCCCGCTTCCGCGGCTGGGCCGGCGCGGGGGATCTGCAGGGAATGCGGAAGATCATCTCCCGTCCAGGACATGATCGAATACGAAGGCGCGCTGATATGCGCGGAATGCAAGCCGAGGTTTTTCCAGAGGCTTCGCGAGGGAGCGGCCCTGCCGGGTATGATGTCATACGCCGGTTTCTGGATTCGCGCAGCGGCCAAGGTGCTGGACCAGGTAATTCTGTCGCTGGTAACCTCGGCGGCAAGCTTTGTTCTCTCCCCCCTGTTGGCGGGGGCGGTCATAGGATCCTCTTCCGGAGAATCAGGGAATAGCGGTTTGATGATCGGAATGGTTGTGTTTACCTATTCTCTCCTGCTGGCTTTCTGTCTCGGCGTGCCCGCTTTTTACAACATCTGGTTCGTCGGCAAGTACGGGGCCACGCCCGGCAAGATGGCATGCGGTCTCAGGATTGTACGTTCCGCAGGAGAAAAGGTTACATACGGCCGGGCGTGCGGGAGGTTCTTCGCGGAGATGGTTACGGGTTTGACTTTCGGTATCGGGTACATAATCGTGGCCTTTGACGACGAGAAAAGGGCTCTGCACGATCACATCTGCGATACGCGGGTAATCAAGAAAACGCAATGAGCCCGGAATCCAGCAATCCCGTTGCGTGCGCCAACTGCGGGAGCCCTTTGCCGTGGCAAGCATGCAATTCGCCCGGGCCGGTGCCCTGCGCAGTATGCGGCGCACCTACCCATGCCCGGCTGTATCCCGCAATCCTGCACAGACTTGAAACGGGTTCCCGCGGTGAGCCGGTAACCGTTCCGACGGATGCCGTGTGCTTTTATCATGAGGGTAAAAAGGCTTCGGCAGTATGTGATGCCTGCGGAAGGTTTCTGTGCGGGCTCTGCGCTGTAGACATGGACGACGGCGTTTACTGCAGTCAATGTATTTCGTCCAGACAGCGCTCCTCAAAACCCGGGAAACTCCGCGCGCGGAGTTTCATGTACGACAATGTTGCTCTCCTGCTCTGCGCCGCGCCTCTTGCCATGGGCTGGCTTGGGCTTCTGGTTGCCCCGGTTGTGCTTGTCTACGTGGTGCGATACTGGCGCACCGTTGATACTCCCCTGCCCCGCACACAGATACGATTTGTTGTTGCCGTCCTCATAGCGCTGGCCGAGATAGCATTGATTATCGGACTGGTTAACACAATGATAATGCCGGTGCTCTCATGGTAAGAAAACATTCCGAATACACGCGCCTGCCCGGCGGACCCGGAGGCCTGAATATCGTGCGGCATACACTCTGGATGGGACGCGACCATTTCCTGCTTGTTACTCATGCCGTTGCTTCCCAGTGCTACAAACGGTTCTATTTCAAAGATATCCAGGCCGTGGTCGTGAGCCAGACCGGCCATTATAGACTTTACGCCGCGATTCTTGCAGGGTTTTCGGCTTTGAGCGGGGCAGTTCTTCTGGTTACGCTCATTGCCCGGAGCCCGATCGGGTTCTTCTTTGCCTCGATTCCCACTGTGATATTACTGGCGGCCCTCATCCGCAACCGGGTACTGGGTCCTACCGCAAAGGCCCTGATGCGAACCGGGGTTCAGACCGTAGACCTGCCCTCACTGTCAAGAATGCGATACGCTTCGCGCGCTCTTGTCACCATGAGCAAAGCCGTGGAATCCGTCCAGGGATCTGTCACGGCAGAGGGACTCTCAGCGCAGGCCGAACGGGCGGCTTCGCCCTACGCGAAGGGCGAACAGTCGATTCTAGAGCCCGCGGACCCCCCGCGACCTCAACCCGAACCGCCGCGTTACTGTGCCGGCAAGGCGCATTTTGCTCTCTTTGTTCTGTCCGTTGCCGCGTCAATTATATCGCTGTTCTGTCTGCTTACGGGTGTTATGCCGGTGCATGCATTCGCGTTTGCGGGGCTGTTTATATTTTTCGTGTTTGTCGGAATCAGTTCCGTGGTGACTCAGAAAAACACCACCATGCCGGCGCGCCTGAAAACTACGGCATGGACCGGTTTCATCTATAATTCGGCGGCTCAGGCTGTAAGCGGGGTAGTGTGTGGTATCATGCTTATGATGAGGATGTTCCACCAGCTCGGGGCGCCTTTCCCAGCGCCGGGTATCCACTCCGAGTTGTCGTCCGCGTGGTTCTCAATAAACGCATTTGTCTCGGGAGTTATCGGTACTTTCGGCCTCCGGCTCCTTGCGAGATACAGGCGCTCGGAACGGAGAGGTGAATGAACGCGATTTCTTCACAGCGTTGTTTTGTCCATTCCGGCCGTGAAGCGGTGGCACGGTGTCCGGAGTGCAGGCGTTTCTTCTGCCGTGAATGCGTTACAGAACACGAAGGCCGGGTACTGTGCGCCGGGTGCATCAGGAAGCTATCTCAAAGACAGGGGCGCAAAACGTCCAGTCTCAGAACCGCGAGCCTGGCGTTACAGTGCTTTGGCGGTTTTCTTGCTCTGTGGCTTCTTTTCTACTTTCTTGGACAATCACTTCTGAAGCTTCCCTCATCTTTTCACGAGGGAACGCTCTGGGACGAGCAATTGGAGGAATAAGCCTTATGGCAAGCCCGGGTTCATGGCATCAAAACAACGGTAACACGCTCGAGGTACGGGGAGCACTGGATATATCCGCCCAGTCGTTTCACCTGTTGAGAATCGCTCCGTTGCAGGTTATCGCGCCCTATTTTGTCGGAACCATACCGTTTGTTCTGGGACTTCTGTATTTCTGGGCCGATATGAGCACAAGCGCGTTTGCCTGGAGGCGCTGTCTGGCGGCGTCTTTCGGGGTTGCCGTGCTGTTCGTCTGGATGAAAAGCTGGCACACGGTCTTTGCCGGTCGTCTTGATTGTTTCATTACAGGCTCACCGACCGGGACGTGGACCCTCAGGCGCGTTCTGCGGATGACGGCGGTGCAGACGGCAATCCAGGCATGGAGCCTTCTGGTAATCCCGGCGGCCATCCTGCTGGTCCTTCCCTTTCCGGCCGTGCATGCTTTTTACCACAACGTTATGATCGAGGGAGACGGCACGGACTCCGATCTGAAATCCGTCGCTGGAAAATCATGGAAAAACGCCAAACTCTGGCCCAGACAGAACGCCATTCTAATGTGGCTTTTCGCGCCCTGGATTCTGGGTACGGGGATGGCCGTGGTCTTCACAACGGCCCGCGCAGCAGTGTCGTTCAGTCCCGGGGTCCAACCGCTCGACACAGTTGTGTGGTTCGTCGCGGGAACGGCATTGATGTATTACCTGATTTTCCCGTTGTCTCCATTCGGGTGTTCGGTTGCGGCCAACATCGCCCTTTTTCTGGTAATATTTCCTCATCTTCTGCGGGTCCTGTTCGGCGTGGAAACGTGGTTCACTCTGAGCGGCTGGAGCGGTATCTTCAATACAACGTTTTTGACAAGCGTATTCTGTCTGTCATTCCTCTGTCTCGATCCCGTAATGAAGACGGCATATGTCCTGCGCCGGTTCTACGCCGCCTCAAGACGCACGGGACAGGACATTCTCGCTGATCTGGCCGCGGCGGACGAGCGAAGTTAGACCACCAGCAGCGCCACGAGGGGCAGAGTCACCGCCGACAGCAGAGTACTCACCACAACGGCCGTGTTCGCCGTGTTCGAGTCAAGCTTCACGTACTCGCCCAGAACGGGCGTTAACGTGGCGGTCGGCATCGCGGCTTCCAGTACTATAACCGCGCGTGACACCGGATCGTCCGTAAGCGCACGCGCTATAACCCACCCCGCCGCGGGAGCCACGCAAAGCACCGCGACGGAAATGTAGAGTGCCGGAAGAAGGGACGGAAGTATTCCCTTGATCCGGAGGGACATTCCCGCGCTGAACAGTATGAGAGGCACAACCGCAGCCGCAAAGGGCCGCAAGGTCAGATCCAGAAAACCCGGCAATGATGCCTTCAGAGAATGCATTACGATGCCGGCGGCCAGGCCTGTGGCCACGGGGACCATAAGCTTCACGGCTTCGGGCAGATTGAATCCGTCTTTTTCACGCCCGTTGTGAATGATCCCGGCAGGAAGGCCGAACCCGAAGAAAACAGGCCACCACAGCAGTACAAAAAACACCGCGCGCCGCAGACCCTCATCTCCGAGAAGAACGTGCATGACGCCGAAGCCCAGCCATCCGTAATTCCCGAACGCCGTGCTTGCGTGTACGGCTGTTTTCCGCGGACCGCCGGAGGCGGTAAAAGAGAGAATGTACCCCAGCACGAATCGTGCGCCGGTCACCAGCACTATTCCGGCAAGCATTACCGGCAGTGCCGCAACTTCGTCTCTGCCGGCATCGTACATGGAATAAAACACAAGCACCGGCAGGGCGACGCGGACGACAAATCTGCGAAGTACGGCGGCGTCATCTTCATGAAACACCCCCGAGGAGCGGAACACGAAACCGGCCGCTATGGGTAGAATGATTCCCAGAACCTTGAGTACAATATCCATTTCCCCGGTCCTCTTTCTTCCCGCGCTATTCCCATACACCCGGTACGTCAATGCCGCATTTCGGGCACGTGAGCCGGCCGTTTCTTATCAAAAACGGGCCGGACCGGCTTCGGTCAATAAGGCATTCACCACAACCCGGGCACAATGTCCGCGCGGCCGCCGGGCTGAATACGTTCCCCTGATAAACGTACTTGAGACCCGCTTCTCTGCCGATCTCCACCGCGTCCTCGATTGTCTTCACCGGAGTCGGCGGAGCATCCATGAGCTTGTGCGCCGGAGAAAACCGGCTGACGTGCCACGGAATATCTGGACTGACTCCGGCTATAAACTTCGCGATATCTCCAAGTTCCTCTGTCGAATCGTTCCATCCCGGAATGACAAGTGTGGTGACCTCTATCCAGATGCCGAGCCGGTGATACATATCTATCATGTCCAGCACGGGCTGAAGCCGGGCCCCTGTCAGCTTCCGGTACGTTTTGTCCCGAAATGCCTTTAAGTCAATATTCGCCGCGTCAAGGTAAGGACTTATCGTTTCGAGTGCCTCGGGGGTGATGTAGCCGTTTGTAACAAAGACATTTTTCAAGCCCTTGTCACTGGCCAGCCGGGCCGTATCGTAAGCGTATTCAAAGAAAACTGTCGGCTCCGTGTAGGTGTACGAAATGCTGGCGCACTTTCTAGACTCGGCAAGTCGAACAACGTCGGCCGGCTCAAGACGGGTATCTCTCCCGGCAATGTCTTCGCTCCCGGGCCGGGCAATATGCCAGTTCTGGCAATGCAGGCACCCGAAATTACATCCTTTTGTCGCTATTGAGAAAGATTCCGAGCCGGGCAGAAAATGATACAGCGGTTTTTTCTCGATCGGGTCCACGGCCACGGCCACGGCACGCCCGTAAACGAGCGAATACAGTTCGCCGCCGCGGTTCTCCCGGACACCGCAGATGCCGCGTTTACCTTCGGGTATGAGACACCTGTGGCGGCACAGGCCGCATCTCACGGCCGAATTTGCGCCGGTTTCCTGGAACAGGGCCTTTTTCATTCGGGCTATCCTGCCACAGGTCGGCGTACTGTCAAGGTTTCTGCTCCCGGGATTCAGGCTTTAGGCGCTAGGCGTTAGTACAGGACGACCGCAACCCTTCCTGCACCCTAACGCCTAAGCACAACGAACAACCCTCCTTTGTCACTTTGCGTTTGCGCGCCGGACCGGGCCCGTGGTAATTTTTGTCGCGTGAAAGAAGACTTACTTCAAGTCAGGCATGCGGCGGGAAGTGCCATGCCGGTCCCGTTTCGTACCGTGCACACTCTCGTCGTCGGCAGTGGGGCGGCGGGACTTAACGCGGCCCTTCAGCTGAAATCGCGCGGTATCGAAGATATCGCGATTGTCACCGAGGGGCTTGAAATGGGCACCTCCATCAACACCGGCAGTGACAAGCAGACCTATTACAAGCTTTCCCTCAAGGGGGCCGAAGCCGATTCCCCGCGTTCCATGGCCGAAAGCTATTTTGAAGGCGGCGGCATGCACGGGGACCTCGCCCTCGTTGAAGCCGCGCTTTCGACAAGGGCTTTCATGAATCTTGTTAACCTGGGTGTTCCCTTCCCCACGGACCGCTACGGACAATTCGTCGGCTATAAGACCGACCACGATCCCCGACAGCGTGCCACCTCCATAGGCCCCTTTACGTCGCGGGACATGTGCAGGGTGCTTATACGCGAAGTAAAACAACTCGACATTCCGGTAATAGAAGGACGCAACGTTGTCGAACTGCTTACGGTTCCCGACGAGCCCGGTACGGTCCGCGATAAACGGGTGACCGGAGCGATAGCTGTTGACCGTAAAGGCAGGTTCGAGGTCTATGCGGCGGATAATATTGTTTTCGCCACAGGCGGCCCGGGCGGACTTTATCGGACAAGTGTTTATCCCGAAGTGCACAACGGCGCAATAGGCGCGGCCCTGCTGGCCGGGGCGGCGGCCCGGAACCTGCCGGAATCCCAGTACGGAATCGCTTCCACGGGTTTCCGCTGGAACGTTTCCGGTACATATATGCAGGTGGTCCCGCGCGTGATCAGCACCGAACCCGATGGCAGAAAGGGGGAAAAGGAATTTCTGCGGGAGTATTTCGATTCTGCCGGCGAAATGAATTCCAAGGTGTTCCTCAAGGGATATCAGTGGCCTTTCGACGCGGCCAGACTCGCCGGAGGCTCCTCAATTATAGATCTGCTCGTATACATAGAGACCGTACTCAAGGGAAGGCGCGTATTTCTCGATTTCCGGCGTAATCCCGAAGGGTTCGACATCAAGGATCTTTCATCCGAGGCTTCCGAGTATCTTATGAAATCAAACGCGGACAAGCCCACGCCCCTGGAGCGCCTACTGGCCATGAATCCGCCGGCCGTTGATCTCTACAGGGAACACAATATCGACCTGGCGTCAGAACCCCTTGAAATCGCCGTCTGTGCACAGCACAACAACGGCGGACTCGCGGCCGATCACTGGTGGGAATCGGTTAACATCGCCCGATTGTTTCCGGTCGGGGAGGTAAACGGGTCACACGGGGTACGCCGTCCCGGCGGCTCCGCCCTGAATTCGGGCCAGGTCGGCGGAATC
Source organism: Kiritimatiellia bacterium (assembly GCA_046483125.1). Classification (GTDB taxonomy): domain Bacteria; phylum Verrucomicrobiota; class Kiritimatiellia; order UBA8416; family JAWODU01; genus JAWODU01. The sequence continues at coordinate 28,524 of JAWODU010000066.1, read as the reverse complement.
CGGGCTGCTGAGTACATTGCGGCCAGATACGGGGTGTCCTCGCTGGACGAAACCGTTGTAAGAAAGAATGCTTCCGGCGTACTCACCGGGCTTCTGACATGGCTTGAGCGGTGCCGCTCAGCCTCCCGGGACTGGAAAACGGAACATGAGGCTTTGCGCGGCAGAATGACGTCCGCCGCGGCGCATGTTCGCTCCGGACCTGAACTCGCAAATGCTGTGTCGGAAGCTGTGGAACAATGGCACACAATGAAGAAGGAGGGGTGCGCGTTCGACAGTCCGGAAGATCTCGCCGCGGTGTTTACAGTGCGCCAGCTTTGCTTCGCTCAGGCCGTTTATGTATCGGCGATACAGTATGCCGTTGAAAGCGGGGTCGGAAGCCGCGGCTCGTATGTTGTCCTGGAGAAATCCGGGCAGACTATTCACAAAAAGCTTTCCGATGAATGGAGGATGGCCCCCGAGAATACCGCGTTCAGGGAAAAGGTTCTTGAAACGACTGCGGAAAGAGACGGTACGGTCAAGAACGCGTGGACCGACCGTCGCCCCATACCCGAAGCCGATGAATGGTTCGAATCCGCGTGGGCGGCGTTCCGTGAAGGAAAAGTTTACGAATAGGCCTTTGCTTTTTTAGAGCATGCGCAGTACTTTCACATCACACTACACATGGGCTTTCGCCTTATTCGTGGTCATATCCCTTTGCCTTCACGTTAAATCATTTTACACACCTCACGTTGAGGGCGATGAAGTGGTTTATCTCACCCTGGCCCGCGAAATGGGCTGGGATCTGTCGCATTACACCACGCAGGACGATCCCGTCGTCAGCGGTTTCCCTTCATCTGTATATTCGAAGCCCCTTTTTCATCACCCACCGCTGTTTCCCTATGTTCTGAAAACCGGTTTTCTGACGGGAACCCCGGTACTGAACGGACTCATTTTTCAAAATATCTCCTTTCTCATCCTTCTATGGGGCATGACGCGGACTGCCCGCCTCTTCCGTATGACCCCGCAGGAAACTCTCTTCCTTCTCGCCCTTACCACGTTTTGTCCGGTTCTGCTTTACTCATCCAGTAAGCTTCACCTTGATGCGGCCTGTGCCGCATGGCTGTTTACAGGAACCGTGCTGTTGCTTGAAGCCTCTCGAAGAAATTCGCCCGGCTTGTGTCTGGGCGCCGGGCTTCTTTACGCCGTTGCAATGAACATCAAGTTTACTGCTGTCGTAATCGTGCCTCCACTGGCGGCGGCCTGTTTTCTGCTTGTCGCACCGGCGACTTCTGCCCTCTCTCCGGCTGAGACCGCGGCAAGATGGAAATGTCTTTTAGCCATGTTTTTGCCTGTAGTGGTTCTCGGCCTGCATCATTACGTGCGCTTTGCAATTGTTTACGGCACTATAGATCCGTCAGGTATTAACGTCGTCACTTCGCAGGAAAATGCCGCCTGGAATGCTTTTTTACAGACAGTATACAGCAGGACAAGGTTGCATATGCTGGCCTATCTTCTTCTGGTTTACCCATTGCTTACGCTTTGCTTTTTCATGTCGTTCTGGAAGGCAGCCTTCAGGTACTGGAAGAAAAGACAGCCGGAAGGTCTGATCGCGGCAGGCGCCGTTTATACCGGTCTTCTTCTGTTCGCAAAACAGTTCTGGGTCATGCGTTTTTTCGCGTTTTTCCTGCCCTTCGCCTTCGTCTCCGCCGTACTTGTCCTGAAGAGAGCATCTTATCCCGGAAGAAGAATAGTGCTTGTTCTGCTGTGGCTTACGCTTTTCACGGCTCTTACCACAAGCTTTCGCAACGTTATCATGTTTCCGCGAAGCGATATCATTGTTCCCTCCGTTTTTGACCTTTTTCCGACAATCGCGCGCTATTACTTGTGATGCATTCCATGCAAAGAGATACTGATGCCGGGCATCCGGCGGTTTCTGTTGTGCTTCCGGCTTACAACTGCGCTGGATACATTTCAAACAGCGTCACAAGTATTGTCGAGTTTTTTCGTGCCAATGGGCTCAGCGGCGAGGTCCTCGTCGTTGATGACGGAAGCATTGACGGAACCTGCGAGCAGGTTCCCAGGCTGAACGCCGTGAAGGTAATCCGCCTGCCGGCGAACAGAGGCAAAGGATTTGCGGTCAGGACCGGAATGAACAAGGCCGTCGGCAAAGTGAAGATTTTTACCGATGCTGACATACCTTACGGTCTTCCGTTTATCACCACTGTGCTTTATCACGTAATACAGCGTGGTTTTCATGCCGTCATCGGAGATCGATCCCTGCCGCAGTCTACCTATCGTCAACCCAGGCTGATGAGGCGTCTGGCTTCAAAGTCTGCCAGCTTTCTTTTCAGAACCCTGATAACCGGTGGGTATGGCGACACACAATGCCCGGTCAAGGGATTCAGAGCCGAAGTAGCCGACGAAGTGTTTAAAATGGCAAAACTTGACTCTTTTACGTTCGATCTGGAAATCGTTTATCTGATGTTGAAGTATAACTTGGACATCAAGCGGATACCCGTGACCGCCCGCAACATCGCTCCCGGCACTTTGAATATATTTCTGGAATCGGCCCGTGCTCTTTGCGACGTAGTAAGAATTTACAGCAATTCCCATTCCGGCGCCTACAGAAACGAAAGGCTCCGCGCTGTGGCGGAACGCGGTACACCACGTAAATGAAAGACCTTGTGCGACAGACTACCTGTCCGATCTGCGGCTCCGGGGACCGTAAACAGCTCATCAGGTTCGATCGTTATGCGGTAAACCTTTGCAAAACGTGTTCTCTGGTTTACCTCGACCCGCGCCTTTCGAAGTCTCGAATTCGTGAATTGTACAGCCGGGATTACTACACCAGCGGGAACGCGCTGGAAAAGGGATACGAGGATTACCTTGGTCAGCAGGACGACATGACGAACACCTACAGACGATTGTACAGAAAAATTACACCCTTTCTGCAGAATTACGACAGCGTGCTGGACATTGGCTGCGGATATGGAGCGTTTCTTTCCTTCCTGAAAGAGACATTTCGCCTTACGTGGGGAATCGATACGTCAATAGAAGCGTGTGAGAAAATCCGGTCGCAGGGATTGACTGCACGTTACGGTGATTTTGAAGACATGCCGATTCAGGATTTCCCCCGGTTCAGCCTTATCCTTTTCACCGATTTAATTGAGCATATCTACGACGTCAGGAGTTTTGCAGTTAAGGTAAGCCGACTCTCGCGCCCCGGGACAATCGTGGCGCTGACAACGCCTGACTATAATTCAGTGCTGAGGCACCTTATGGGACGAAACTGGGTTTCATACAAAATCCCCGAACACGTGAACTACTTTACGGTGCGTACTATAAAACAACTGTTCAGTCCGCTTGGATATGAAATGGTTTATTCAGGCTCGGCCGGTCAGTACGCGACACCGGTTTTTACTGCAAAGCGACTGTCCAGGGTGTCCGGGTTTCTCGGCACTTGCCTGCTCAAATCGGCGCGGCTCTTGTCGATGGAACACTCCAGCTTGTATTTTCCTAACGGGAATATGCTTGCGGTGTTGAAATTCAGAGGACAGAGGAAGAACTGAATATCGGTTCAGTACTGCTTTTCGTATTCGCCCTTGCCAAGACGCTTGAGCTTGTGAAACCCCGCGTTCTTAGCCCTGTCGTCCAGTCCGCTTTCCGAGCTGCCCACCGAAGGCGCCGACACGAGCTTTCTCACCGGCGAGCCGCATTGCGGGCATTTTTCGAGTGGCGGGTCCGATATCTTCCTCATGCTTTCAAACCCGGCCCTGCAGTACGCACAACTCTTACCGGGGTCCGCGGGTTCGTATTCGTAGATAGGCATGGAAGTCGATCTCAGCCGCCGAAGAGTCTGCCGAGGAACGATTTCTTTTTTTTCGTCTTTTCGGCCCCGGTTGTATTCTCAGCCTTCCCTTCTTCGGAATGCCTTTCTCCCGTCGTTTCTTCCTTGTCTTCTTCGGGTTGTTTCAGAAGATCCGCGCGGCTCGATATTATCGGTTTAACCTTATAGGAAGGCAGAACGTACACCCAGCCGTGAGTTTTCTTACTGAACTGCGCGATTTCCGAGGCAAGCGCTTCCCGTTTCTTCCTTCTTTCAGCTTCATCCGCGTCCTCTCCGCCCGAGTCCTTTTCGGCGCCCTCTTCGGCATTATTTTCTCCTCCCTCTGTCCCTTCGTCAGGGGGCGGCCTGAATTCGGCGCCAAGCGCGGCATAGCGATCGGACCCGTCCGGCACAGTGTCGCCCAGCTTCACTGTGTATATCCGCCCGTCCTCAGTTTTCCCTGTATAAACAACGGGCGTATCAAGGCCGGTTTCAGATTCATCCAGTTCCGGGTCCGCAAGGTCCCTGAACCTCAAATAGCTCAGGACGCCCGCGAGCTGTGCGGCCGAAGTGCTGTCCATTGTTTCATCTCCGGCAAGATCCGTGAGCTTCAGTTGATCGTCCTCTCCGCGCACCAGGGAGAAAGTTTTTGCGCCGGCATCGCGAACGTGAATAGTCGCAATGTCCGACGGGGAAACGTTCGTGAGTTCCCTGTCCAGCCAGTCCCCTGCTTCCTCGGGTATGCTGTAAAGGGTCTCGGATATGACGTAAGCCCTGCCCCCGACGGCAACGTACCTTCCTTCCGGGTACCCTCCCCGTCCGGTCGCCGGGTCGGCAGTTCCAACTCTCTTCTCGCCGACAATCATAGAGGCAATTTCATTGCCTTTTCCGTCCGTGAAGGAAACAACCGTGCCGAAGCTCCCGCCGTTAGTGGCCGTCGCGTCCGGAGCAACGAGCCCCAGATCCTTCATCCGGCCCGCATCGGCCCTCAGCACCTGGCCGATTTCCATGTCCCTTACCCGGTCAACAAAACTGTTAACCTTTGCGAAATCGACGGAGTACCCGAACTTCTCGGCGCAGACCCATCCGACCTGCGTTTTTTCCACGGTCACTGTACCTGACGAAGAGACGAAACGGATTTTCTCGATTGCGGCAACGTTCTCGCTGTCCTGCAATGCCGGAAGTACAGGCTCTCCGATACCGGAACTGCGCGCGGACTGCTCTTTGCGGACTGATGTCAGGTAGGCAACGCCCCCCAGAACAACGGCCGCAACTATCAAAAGGATAAGCTTTCTGGCATTCATTCCCGTCCTCCGGCCTCTCGCGGTACGCGCGGACTACCGGCCTTCCGGCGCCTGTGAAGCCAGAACAGAAGTCCCCCGAGGGCTACCACGCACGGCATCAGCAGAATGTTGAGAACCTTGACTTTCACACCCAGTTTTTCGATGTCCTTTCTCAGTTGTCTGCGAACCAGTTTGAGCTGTTTTTTTGTCTGAATCACTTCGTCCTGGAACCTCTCTATCGCCGCCTGCTGTTCGGCACTGAGCACGAAACGCTGATTCTCCTCTTTTCTGGTCTCCAGTTCCTGTAACCTCGACTGCGCTTCACGCAGTTTATTCTGAAGACGTTCTTCCTCCTCGAGGTAGCGTTCCTGGGCTTCCTTCTGAAGCTCCAGCACAACCTCGAACGGACGCTCCATGCGTCCTTTGGTCCGGATTTCCACGAGCGCGGGGTCGCCTGCCAGTGTTTCAACCGCGTTCGCAAAGAAATTCAGGTTGTCGTTCATGGGCTCGTGCAGTTGGTAACCGAACGGATTGCGGATTTCGCGGACGCAGAACCGGTCGTAAAGCATGTCTGCGTCTGCCGCCAGCACAACAGTCGCCGGCTGTACACTTTCAGACAGATGTTCTCGGGCCGGTTCAGGGGATTCATCTTCTTCCTCTCCAGCATCTTCGGCGGCAGGCCTGCCTTCGGGAAAAGCGGTGGTGAATGTCCCGTGCAGGCGCACCGCGAGATTGAGCCGGGTAAGCCCGCTTTTGAAATTCCGTCTCACCCCCGCCCCCCCGAACTGGGCTGTCATCGTGTCCATTTTGCAGGACGTTTCGGAGGAGGCCACAAGAGGCGTTACCTTGACGTTTTCCGAATCTTCGACCGAAAAGGAACCCGCATAGGGCATCATCAGCGATTCGAGATGCGAGGTGACGATCTCGTCCGAATTCATATGCTGTTCACGCAGGCTCAGCCATACCGGGCTGTCTTCAACACTGTTATCCGGTCCCCTCAGCCTTGTTGAAGCCTCAAGGTCGGCTGTCACCTCGCCCGGGTTGAATTTTACCCCCCAGGCTGGAAAGAGGCGCGGCAGGTTTGAGGATTTCGGTCCGAACCGAGCCTGCCTGTTCTGCGGACCCGCACTTTCCATTTCCGCCACGCTGTGGGGGTCCACGAAAGCCAGGATTCTTCCGCCGCTCAACACAAACTGATCTATCGCGTAAACGGTCTTCTCCGGGAGATCCTGGGGATGTATCAACACGAGTACATCGATTTCATCGCCTATTTCCCTGGTTTCGGTATCCAGTTCCCGTACATCGTAGTCCTGCCGGAGGTCTTCCGCGATAAACCAGCCCGAGTCCTGACCGCGGCTCGACATCGGCCCGGCGGCCCCCGTTACTGGAAGCCCCGTCAACATTCCGACTACCGGCTTTTCGGGATCGGTTACCCGGGTAATCATCCGGGTAACGTGATATTCAAGCAGGTCCTCCGTTTGAGGACTCAGCGCCGGAAGCGCGTCTTCCTGCCGGCCCTTTACGGCTGCAATTCCCATGTAAATGGCGGGCCCCATAAAACCCATGGATTGGCTCGCTACGCCGTACTTTCTCGCCCAGTCTTCCGCAACGGAGTCGGGTTCCGGATCGTATTTTTCGATAACAATACCGCCGTCCGCCGCCAGTTCATATTCTCTGAGCAGGTCCTCGACCCTGCGAGCGTAGGCCTTGAGATGGGAAGGGACCTCGGGATTGCCGCTGTTAAAGAAAAACTTGAGAGTCACGGGTTCGTCCAGGTTTCGCAGAACTTCCCTGGTCCCCGCGGAGAGCTCATAAACCTTCTCTTCGGTCAGGTCCTTTCGCAGGCTTATGTTGCTCATTATGACGTTTACGGCCACTATGATTCCGAAAACCGCAGTGAAAGCCGCCAGGCGGCTTCCTATACCGAGCTTCTGTCCTTTAGCCGTCATGATGTAATTATCCCCGGTAATTCAGTTTGATTTTCTGGATTCGAGCACGAAAAGCGTCCCCACGAGCATCAGGGCTATGACGCTCGCATAGTAGACAATATCTCTCGCGTCCAGTACGCCCCGCTGTACGGATTCATAATGCGGCATTATGCTGAACGCCGCCACTGCCTCCACGAGCCAGTTCGGGGCCCATTGCACCAGCATGTCCGTAACTGGCGGCCAGCCCGACAGTGCCAGGAAAAGGCACGCCACCAGGGCCAGCACAAAACTGATGACCTGGTTTCTCGTCGCCGCCGATGTCAGCATTCCGACTGAAAGGTACGCCCCCGCAAGCATAATGCTTCCGGCATAGCCGCAGAAAACCACTCCCATGTCCGGATTTCCCAGGTAGGCCGTGGTCACGACTATCGGAAAAGTAAGCACAACACCGAGCGTCAGAAAAGCCCACGCGGCCAGAAACTTGCCCATGATCGCCTGTGTAATCGTAAAGGGCAGAGTCAGCAGAAGTTCTATGGTCCCGGAGCGGCGTTCCTCCGCCCACAGCCTCATCGACGCGGCGGGAACCAGAAGGAGATACACCCACGGGTGCCAGAAAAAGAACATGCGGAGATCAGCCTGGCCTGCTTCGTAATAGCGGCTTACCGCGAACGTAAGAAATCCCAGAAGCATCAGGAAAACAATAAGAAACACGTAAGCCACCGGCGACTCGAAATACGATTTTATCTCGCGCTTGAAAATTTCGAACGTATTGATCATCGGTTCCATTGTCGAACAGCCTCCTCAGCCCGCCTTCCTGATCTCCTCGTGCTGGGTCAGGTTCCAGAACATATCGTCCAGTCTTCCGGAAGGACTTTTCTTCTTCAGTTCATCAGGAGTACCGTCGGCGGCAATGGCGCCTCCGCTGATAATAATCGCGCGCGTGCATACCGCGTCAACCTCCTCAAGAATGTGAGTAGATATGATAATTGCTTTTTCCGAAGCCATATCCCTTATCATCCCGCGCACTATGCGTTTCTGGTTCGGGTCCAGCCCGTCGGTAGGTTCGTCCATTACCAGCACCGGCGGATCGTGCAGAACTGCCTGAGCAAAACATACACGCTGTCTGTAACCCTTGGAGAGAGTATCAACCGGCTGATAACGCACGCCTTCAAGGTAACAGCTTTCGATGATGTGGCCGGTTCTTTCCCTGCGTTTTTTTCCACGGTACCCTCTTGCTCCCGCAATAAAGTACAGAAACTCCGTTACCGTCATGTCCGTGTAAACCGGCGCGTTTTCGGGCAGGTAGCCCATGGACTTCTTTGCCCCTACCGGATCCTCGAGAACGTCATGCCCGCATACCACGGCGGTGCCCCCGCTGGGAGGAAGGAAGCCGGTGATGAGTCGCATCGTCGTGGACTTGCCGGCCCCGTTGGGTCCGAGGAAACCGAGAATTTCACCTTTTTTCACTTCGAAAGAAATCCCGCGCACGGCTTCAATCAGACCGAAGGACTTTTTCAGGTTCCTGGCTTCAAGCATCTATCGCTTCCTTCCTGACGCCGGGTTCCGAGTGCGGGTGAGACACCCGCTACTACACCGGTCGATACTTTTTTCTTACTGACCACCAGTTTCCCAGATTGCCCAGCTCTTTGTCAACCCCCTACACGCCTCGAAGCACAAGGTACAGCCAGTTGGCGAGAGCCAGGGCCGTCGCGCTCATCAGCCATACCCGGCCGGTTCCCTCACGAACTCTTACACGCACTCTCGGAAGACGGCCCAAAACGACAACAAAGGAGTACAGGGAGTACGCTATTCCCGCAACAACAAGAGCGGCTCCAAGCGGCTGACGTGCAAAAGCTTCGGCGAGTCCGCCCGACACAAAGGCATCGAGGCTTCTGTAAAGCCCGCACGCCGGACATACAACTCCGTATTCAGCATGCAACGGGCATTTGGGGACAAGTTCAGGTGCCGCTGAAACCACAACAAAAGCGGCCAGCAGGAGAAGCGGCAGGAACAGTACACCGAAAACAAGCTCCCAGTCAGCACGGCGGTGCCTCAAGCGTTGAAACACGACCCTCATGTTGACCGGTCTCCCGCGATCAGACTTTGTTGATGCCCTTGAACCAATCCTCCGCCCACTTCCCGATAAGCGGAACCGGTTCCATTACTCCTTTGGCGGCGTTGATGAGGCCCATTATGCACAGCACCAGGATGAATATCCCCGCGGCCGGACCCAAAACAACCCCTATGCAGACCAACGTCAGCGGAACGCTTACGACTCCAACCGCTACGCCGGCCAGCCACAGGAGCAGGCATTGCTTCGCGTGATAGAGCGCGAGGGCGTTGTTCCTCATTATCAGAGGAACAATAAAAAAAGGAAGCCCCACAAAGCTCAGAGCGTAAGAAAGAACCGCGAACATTTTGCCTTCTTCAATTTCGGCGGCGGGAACGCTTGACGCCGGCGCTTCCGGCGGCGACTTCTCTTCGCCGTGCGCTTCTTTCTCCTGCGATGATTGTTTCTCGTTTGTCGGTTTTTCCTGTTCTTCGGTCATAGCTTGCCTCCATTACTTATTTTATAAAAACGGCCTTAACCATATAATTGTCATGCCGTGTCCTTCAAGCCCAAAAATAGAGAGAACAACAGACATTACCTGCTTTCCGTGGAGAAGGTTCCCGTGGCCGGCGAAGGCCGGCGGCCCCGCCGAACGGGCCTACCTGATCTTATTCTGTTCCATGCGCTGTTGAACAATCTCTTCGGCGATGGAAAAAGGAACAGCTTCATAGTGTTCGAAATGCATGGTGAAGCTGCCTCGGCCCTGCGTAATTGTGCGGACAGCCCCGGCGTAACCGAACATTTCGCTCAGCGGAACCATGGCGTGCATGATGCGGGCACCCCCGCGTTCGTCTATAGTCTCTATCCGGCCCCTTCTCTGGCACAGAGAACCCGTAACGGCTCCCATGTATTCATCCGGCGCGGTGACAGACACGGACATGATCGGTTCCAGCAGTTCAGGACCTGAGCTGAGAAAGAGTTTTCGAAAACACACCCTGGCGGCTTCAACGAAAGCGTATTCGCTTGAGTCCACTTCGTGGGCCGATCCGTCAAGAACAGTTACACGCAGGTCCACTACTGGATAGCCTCCGAAAGGACCGCGCTCCATGGCTTTGATAACGCCCTTTTCCACCGAAGGAATATATTCCATCGGTATACGGCCGCCTCTCACCGAATTCACGAATTCAAAGCCCTGTCCCGGCTCAAGGGGGTCAATGCGTAGACACACGTGCCCGTATTGTCCATGCCCGCCGCTCTGTTTCACATGCTTATACTCCCCTTCCGACGCCCCCGTCGCGGTTTCGCGATAGGCCACCTCGGGACGGCCGATTTCGGCCGACACCGAAAATTCCCGCTTGAGACGTTCCACGAGTATATCCAGATGCAGTTCCCCCATCCCGGACAGGATTGTTTCGCTGGTTTCCCTGTCGTATTCCACAAGGAAAGTCGGATCCTCGTCCGCAAGCCGCTGAAGAGCCAGGCCCATTTTGTCGCGGTCGTCCCTGGTATCCGGTTTGATGCTCACGGACATAACCGGGGCCGGGAATTCCATCGTTTCAAGCTCGATTGGATTCTCCCCGCAGCACAGCGTATCTCCGGTGCTCGTTTTGGACAGTCCCACGACCGCGACTATATCCCCGCACACGGCCTGCTGGACGGTTTCTCTTCTGTTGGCGTGCATCCGGATAATACGCCCGATTCTTTCCTCGACGCCGCTGGTACTGTTGAAAACAACGCTTCCTGAATCGATTTTTCCCGAATACACCCGAATAAAGGTGAGCTTGCCCATGTGCTTGTCGGCGGCCACTTTAAAAGCCAGGGCCGAAAACGGTTCATTCACTGAATGGACCCTGACTATTTTTTCATCCCTGGCGTGTATCAGCGGCGGTAGATCAATCGGCGACGGCAGGAAATTCATTACCGCGTCGAGCAGACGCTGAATACCCTTGTTTTTGAACGCCGAACCGCAGTAGACGGGTATGATCTTCCTGGAAATCGTGGACCGCCGTATGATCGAGAGAATCTCTTCCTCGCTGAGATCCCCGGTATCCAGAAATTTGTCAACGAGTTCCTCGTCCTGCTCGGCGCTCTTTTCAACAAGGTTGGCCCGCCACTTTGAGGCATCCTTCATGTACTGGGCGGGTACATTTTCTTCCCGATACGTTACTCCTTTATCGGTTTCGCTGTAGTAGACCGCCTGCATGGTAACAAGATCTATTATGCCTCTGAACTTTTCCTCGTTCCCTATAGGGATCACCATGGGCACGGCGTTCGCCCCCAGACTGGTCTGCATTTTAGCCATGACGTCGAAAAAGTTCGCGCCTGTGCGGTCCATCTTATTGACAAAAGCTATCTTGGGCACGCTGTACTTCTCGCTCTGCCGCCACACCTGCTCGCTTTGCGGCTGGACGCCGCCCACCGCGCAGAACAGCGCGATAGCTCCGTCCAGCACGCGCAGACTTCTTTCCACTTCCACCGTGAAGTCTACATGCCCCGGCGTGTCAATAAGCGTGATTCTATGCCCCTTCCAATCCGCAGTTGTCGCCGCCGAGGTAATAGTGATGCCGCGTTCCTGTTCCTGGTCCATCCAGTCCATCACGGCTTCTCCATCGTGGACTTCGCCCATCCTGTGGATCTTGCCGGCGTAAAAGAGCATCCGTTCACTGACGGTTGTCTTCCCGGCATCAATGTGTGCCATGATGCCTATATTCCGTATTTTTGCGCACATATCATCAGTCATTGTTTTCTCCAGCGCCGGGAAAAGGCCGCACTATGTAACTACTATCGAACTTGTACAAGAGAAAATACCGGCGTAAGCGGATATTCAGGGCAGATCCGATAATGATCATCAGAACTGCCGGGCGTCAGCATTTACTCCCGGCGCCGTGAGTCTCCAGCTTGTAACCCACTCGAGGTACCGTCACTATCCTCGCGCCCGTACGCGTTTTCATCTTCAGCTTCTTCCTGAGCCCGGCCACGAAATTGTCAACGGTCCGGTCCGTTCCTTCGTAGTCCCATCCCCATACCCGTTCCAGAATCGTCTCTCTGCTGAACACCTGTCCCGGAGAACCGCCGAGCAGATAAATCAAGTCAAATTCCCTTGCGGTCAAATCAACATTTGTGTCCTTCACTTTAACCGCCCGTGCCCCGGGATCGATCACCATGTCTCCGAATGCCAGTTTCGGCGCCTTTTTCAGAACGTTTTTTCTCCTCAACATCGCCTGCACCCGGGCCATCAATTCGGGCAGATCAAAGGGCTTGGTCATGTAATCGTCGGCACCCGTATTGAGTCCGCGCACTTTATCGGCCGTGGTGTTGCGCGCGGAAAGAACAAGTACCGGAACAGCATTGCCGCGTTTTCTCAGTTCGTCCAGAATATCCAATCCGCTCCACGCCGGCATCATGATGTCGAGGACTATCAGGTCGGCCCGCGCGTCAAAGGCCATTTTCATCCCGCTTTCTCCTTCACCGGCGGTAAGCACCTCGTAACCCTGCATCCTGAGATTCATCGCCAGTCCTTCACGCAGAGCCATGTCGTCCTCGATTACGAGGACAACATGGCGGTCACCTTGTTTTTTCGGGTTCTGCGATTTCATTCCGTTGCCGCCGGTAAACGTATTACGAAGGTCGAACCTTCCCCCTTGCGACTGTCCACGTCTATCATGCCGCCGTGTGTCTTGACCAGATACCCGACGATTGAAAGACCCAGCCCCGTGCCTCCCGCCCTGCCGTTGCTCTTTTCCATGCGGTAAAAAGGCTGAAATGCACGCTTGATTTCCGCCGCCGTCAGTCCGGGTCCGTTATCGCGCACCTCGATTCGCACATAATCGTTTTCGTCTTCGGCCGCGAGTTCTATGTCTTTATCATTTCCCGTGTACTTATACGCGTTGGTAAGCAGGTTAAGTATTACAGTGTTCAGCGCATTTGAATCGTGCCGCACGGGCAAGGCGGTTTTCACGGATACGGAAAACCTGAGCCGTTCCGGCGGCACCATTGTCCGGAATCTTTTCGCGGCGCCGGTTATCGACTCTGAGACCGGCTTTACGGCCATCTCCAGCGGCATCAGGTCTTTCGACGAGGCCCGCCACGTGAGTACTCTGTCCACCATGAGGTCGAGCCACTGGGTTTCGCGCAGAATTGTCGCCAGGCACTCGGCTGTCTCGTCCGGATTATCCGCGAGAGCCCCCGACTGGAGAGTTTGCGTGTACAGCTTGATCGTGCTTAAAGGTGTTCTGAGTTCATGTGACATATTCGCCAGGAAGTCGGCCTGGCGCCGGGCAAGGCGGGCCTTCCGTCCCGTCAACACCACCGCGATAAGAGCGCTTCCGGCGGCGGCTGCGGCGAACGATATCATCAACACGCCTGTAACAATTCCCCCGGCATCCGTCGCAAGCACCAGCGCCACGATGCCCACCCCGGTTGAGAGCATGACGGGCACAAGAACGCCCACTGCAACCAGGATAATGACATCGGTAAGGTTCAGGTTCAAACGGTAGTGTTTCATGCTGTCAGATCTCCCACAGTGCGGATAATTTTACACAGAAAGAGTCTGAAGAAAATGCTTTATTCTCGTGAATCGAGGGCCCATGAGCTGTCGGCCGTCCCGCTATGCCTGCAGGCTCAGAACGTGCAGTTCACACACTCTGCGGAAATGATAGCCGTAAATACTCAGAATCACCGCCTCCGGGAACAGAGGAGGGTGCTTGAACAGTGTCCAGAATATAAGTTTCCAGTAATGAAAACGCTCCGGCCCGAGGACACCAAGCCGGAAGAACGATCTTACCAGGGCCTTTATGTGTGAGAACTGCAGGTGTCCCCTGGTCCTTGGCGGTTTATATTCGCGCAGAAAGACCTTAATACGTTCGTAGTAATGTTCGGGCGAATAGATATGCGACAGTATTCTTCTGTACCCTCTGGCGAGAATGTCGGCCCCCATCACCGGTATTATATTTGTCGTCCCGTCCACATTATCTCCCGAGGAATCGCCGTGAATACGGCCCGCCTTTTTCATTCGATCGAAAAGCCTGGTCCCGGCCGGAGCCTGCAGAAGGCCGACCATCGCCGTCACTATCCCGCTTTTCTGAATGAAATCGATCTGCCTTTGAAAAATCGACGTGTCGTCGTGATCAAACCCCACGATAAATCCCGCCTGGACCTGAATACCCGATCGATGAATATGCCTCACGTCTTCGACAAGGTCGCGGTTCCTGTTCTGTGTTTTACTGCATTCGGCAAGCGATTCGTCGTCAGGGGTTTCTATACCCACGAAAACGCGCGTGAAACCGGCCTCGCTCATCATATTCATGAGATCATCATCATCGGCCAGGTCGACCGACGCTTCGGTAAAGAAAGTATTGCCCGTTTTGCCTTTCCGCCATTCAATGAGAGCCGGCAGGAGATGTTCTTTCAAGAACGACTTTTTTCCGATAAAATTATCGTCAACAAAGAAGACATCTCCGCGCCAGCCCAGCGCGTAAAGGCCGTCAAGTTCTCCGACAATCTGTTCCGGGGATTTCGTGCGCGCACGGTGTCCGAACAGCGCTGTAACGTTGCAGAAGTCGCAGTTAAAAGGACAGCCGCGCGAGAACTGGATTGCCATACTGCCGTATCGCCGCAGTTTCAGCAGTTCCCACATTGGCGCCAGGGTTTCCGTCATTTCGGGATAACCGTCGGCCGTGTAAAGTTTTTGGGGTCTGCCCGCGGCGAGATCCTTCAGAAAGACCGGAAGGGTAAGTTCCGCCTCGTTCAACACAAAATGGTCTACCTCGGGAAAGTCTTTATGTTCGCTGGCAAACAGGGGTCCGCCCGCGACAACCTTGAGGCCGGCATGTTTGCATCGTTCCGCAAGCCGGTGAGATGGGTCGCGCTGGACCGTCATTGCGCTTATGAAGGCGCAGTCCGCCCATTCCAGGTCCGAGTCACTCAGACGCTCCACATTGGTGTCAACCAGCCGTTTCGACCATGACTCAGGCAGCATTGAAGCTACAGTAAGCAAACCCAGAGGCGGCAGAGAAGCTTTCTTGCCCACGAAAGACAAAGCGTGCTTGAAGCTCCAGAAAGTGTCTGGAAATTCCGGATAAAGAAGTAAAATATTCATTGAAACCTGCTTTCCTTGTTTCATCGTTGCCGGCAATATAAAGGGTCTGTGTCACAGTTTTGTCATGAAGGGAAAGGTTTTCTAAAAAAATATCCGAGTGAAAAAGCCCGTCCAAAGGGGCTTTTCCGGTATCGGCGGCCTGCCGGCAGAAGGCAGGGATGCGCATTGCAAGTCAACTCGCCTGCATAAACGCCTGGCTATTTCGATCCGGACTGCAGATCACCCCATGCCTTTTGAAGCACACCGGCTGAACGATTGAGGTGCTCCTGTTCGTCACCGCTCAGTTCACCGCCCATAATCGCTTCAACTCCGTCCCCGGAGAGAATGCATGGCACGCCAAGACACACGTCTTTCAGTCCAAACTCCCCTTGAAGACGAACCGATACCGTTAGAACACTGTGCTCATTCCGCAGAATTGCGTTCACAATACGCACCAGCGCCAGACCGATCGCGTAGCTGGTGGCCCCCTTGTAATCAATTATGTGGTACGCGGACTCCCTGACCTTCCCGGCGATGCCTTCGCGTGTCCTGCGCCAGTCCGCGCATTTTCCGCACATTACGCAGTATTTGTCCATTACCACGCCGCCGATATGAGTGCGGGACCACGCGGCGAACTCGCTGTCACCGTGCTCGCCGAGGATATAGGCGTGAACATTGCGCGTATCTACTCCGCAATGATGCCCAATAAGGTAGCGGAACCGAGCCGTGTCAAGCACCGTGCCCGAGCCCATAATCCGCTTCCTGTCCCATCCGGTCCGTTCAAGCGCCACACGCGTGAGGACATCGACTGGATTCGTTACCACCACCAGCACGGCTTTCGAACCGGCCGCCGTGATCTCGTCAACAATACTGCGGATGATATCGCTGTTCTTCTGAAGCAGGTCCAGCCTTGACTGTCCCGCCTTCTGCCTGCCCCCTGCCGTGATTACTATTATCTGCGCGTCCGAATAGTCCCTCGCGCTCCCATCCCGGATGGTAACCGGCGGCATAAAGGGAAGCCCGTGAGCCAGGTCGAGCGCCTGGCCTTCGGCCCTTTCCCTTTGCGCGTCGTTGAGAACTATTTCATCGGCCGACCCGTCCCGGGCCAGCGCGTAGGCGAATGTGGCCCCTACCGCGCCCGCCCCGGCTATGACAACTTTTCTCTTCATGAGTTATCCCTTTTCTCCCGTTGTTCCACCGGGATCAACGGCATACTTTCCTGTTCAGTCTGATTACATTCTACATACTAAGCCGCCCGACAGAAAACATAAAGAGTGTGGTTGCGTAATTTCTTTCAAGCGCCTATTGTCTCTTTTCGCGTTCTGTCGAGCAGTTCCGGAGAAAAGCTTTATGACATCGCAGGTCAGTGCCGGAGAAAAAGACGCGCTTCGCCGCCTCGGGGATGAAATTGCCCGCATAGGCAATCTTCCCCAACAGGCCCAAACTGCCGAATTGTGGCGCAAACT
This sequence comes from Kiritimatiellia bacterium, assembly GCA_046483125.1. Lineage (GTDB taxonomy): Bacteria > Verrucomicrobiota > Kiritimatiellia > UBA8416 > JAWODU01 > JAWODU01. The sequence continues at coordinate 11,916 of JAWODU010000066.1, read as the reverse complement.
CAACGACCGCTGTGCCGAACGCCCCGTTGTTTACATAAACGAGGAACCGTGGCCCGAGCTTGAAGACGAATCACTCAGATGCGTGTGCGAAAACCGGTTCCTGCGTTCCGTCGAAAAAAGTTTAAGGCGCAGTCTTTACAGGTGGAACTACGGCGTAGACAACGTGATACTGCCCGTCGTAGACTGCCCCCTGTCATGGTCCAGCACGGGGATAGGAATATCTCAGAAGGGCGACTTCATTCATCACACTGCCGTCGCGTCCCAGCACTTCACGCCCCAGATCAAGTCCATGGAAGACGTGGAAAAGATCAGGACACCCGAGGTAAGTTACAACGCCGCGGAAACCGATCGCCGCATGGAGCTCTTCGAAGAGATGTTTGCAGGAATTGTGCCTGTGCGTCCGGCCGGCATCCGGCACATATGGTTTACCCCGTGGGATAACCTGATCCGGCTCGTGGATATAGAGGGCATAATGATGGATCTTATAGACCGGCCGGAATTTATAGAGGCCATGGTTTCGCGGTACGTCGACGCAAAGATGCATGAGCTGGACCAGATCGAAAATCTCGGACTTTTGGACGCGGGCGCCTTGAACGTGCGCGTGGGATCGGGAGGTTACGGCTACACATCACAACTCCCCTCGGAATCCGGCAGGGACGACAATCTCACCTGTGCCGACCTGTGGGGGTGCGGCAACGCCCAGATGTTTTCGGACGTTTCGCCGGAAATGCACTGGCGGTTTTCACTCAATGAGGAAATGCGGTGGCTGGCGCGCTGGGGTATGACCTACTATGGCTGTTGCGAACCTCTTCACGGGAAAATCGGAATGCTTAAACGGATCCCCAATCTCCGCAAAATATCGGTCAGCCCCTGGTTCGATATACCCGCCGGTCTTGAACACGGAGCGGGTGAATACGTGCTTTCGGTAAAACCGAGTCCAGCCATTCTGGCTGAAGACCGCTTTGATGAGGACCGTGCGCGCAAGGACATTCGCTTGCTTCTTGACCAGGCAGAACAATGCCAGGTTGAGCTTGTCATGAAGGACATAAGCACGGTCCGCAACGATCCCGCCCGCCTCAAGCGCTGGGCCGCTATAGCGATGGAAGAAGTCACCCGCTGACGCCCCCTGAAATATAAGATAGACAAAAAGGGTTACCGGGACTTTCTACCCTCCGCCCTTTCGACAGTTGACTGCCCGCAAGAGCAGTAAGCAAGACTGGGGCCCTGAACCCCGGCTCAACTTTTTTGATGGGGTCCTGCCGTGGTGTGTCACTCTGGCACCCGGCCGCTATCGCTTACTGTGTCACTCTGGCACTGCCGAACAGGACATCCGGACGAATGCCTTTCCATAACACATTGTCCTGCAGTCACTTGCGTTTGGCGTCTTTGTCCGGCTGCCCTTGGCACATCCTATGCTAGCTGTAAAGGCAGCTTAAACAAAACACAGATCAAAGGAGGTGAGCGTCATGACAGATCAGGTAGAGAAGACGGAGAAGGAGAACAGGCGTGACGACGAGGAAGGGATGCTTCCCTCGTTCAGGCCGGCGGTCGACATTTATGAAAACGCAGACGGTTATCTGCTGGAGGCGTTCATGCCGGGTGTAGATACGGATTCCGTAGACGTTACGGTGGAAGACGGAGTTCTTTATCTGGAGGGGCGGTCCGCCAACGGCAGGCACGACGGGTACACGCTGGTCCGGGAGGAATACGGCCCGGTCAAGTACCGCCGGGCTTTCGATCTGTCCGACCGCGTAAACGTGGAAGGAATAAAGGCCAAGGTCAGGGACGGTGTACTGAGACTGCTTGTGCCGAAGGGCGAGCAAACGAAACCGAGGAAAGTGGAGATAGCCAGCGGTTAGGATGAAAATGCGCCTGGAAGCGCAAATGCATCGAAAGGAGTGTGATGAACATGAGTATAAGAGATCTTGTACCGAGGATGGGAAGGGATAAGTCCCTGCAGAGACGCCCGAAAAGAACGAGTGTCTCCTCCCTTCAGGAGGATATGAACAGACTGTTCGACGAGTTCTTCGATACGTTCGACAGGGACCCCTTCGGTCTTATGGCCAGGGAACCCTCGATCGCGTCATTAGAAGCGGCCTATTCGCCGAGGGTTAACGTCTCGGAGACGGACAGGGATATCACGGTGTCGGCTGAACTACCCGGAATGGACGAAAAAGACGTAACGGTTGAAGTCGGCGACGACGCCGTCACGATATCGGGAGAGAAAAAGGATGAACAGGAAAAGAAAGGCCGCAACTGGCACAGGGTGGAGCACACCTACGGAAGCTTCCGGAGAGTTGTGCCCCTTCCCGCGGCGACCGACGCAGGGCAGGCCAAAGCGAAATTCAAGAAGGGCGTTCTGACCGTGACGGTCTCGAAACGGGAACCGGACCAGGCCACCCGAAAAACAATCGAAATCGAAGCCCAGTAGAATCGGCTGAAGACAGAAAAAGCGGGGGAGCGGCGCTCCCCCGCTTTTTTGCAGTCAGGCCCTGTGCGATATTTTCGATACCGTATCTCTTCCAACAAAGAACAATGGTCATTCACACAACGCCCTGCGCCAGCATTGCGTCCGCCACCTTCATGAATCCGGCAATATTTGCTCCGGCCACAAGATTGCCGGCGCAGTCGTACTCATCGGCCGCTTCAGTACATTGGCGATAAATGCTCTGCATTATGCCCTTCAGTTTGGCGTCGGTTTCCTCGAAGCTCCAAGACATTCGCATGCTGTTCTGGCTCATTTCCAGGCCGCTGGTGGCTACACCTCCCGCGTTGGCCGCCTTTGCCGGAACAAACGGGATTTTTGCCTCCTGGAAGTTCTCAACAGCTTCCGGCGTACAGGGCATATTGGCGCCTTCTCCAACCGCCTTGACTTCGTTCTTTATCAGAACGGCGGCGTCGTCACCGTTAAGTTCGTTCTGGGTGGCGTTGGGCATGGCGATGTCGCACGGCACGGTCCAGACCGTGTCTCCGGACCCCGCTTCCGTGTACGCGGCGCTTTTCACCTGATCGGAGTATTCCCTGATACGGCCCCGCCGTGCTTCCTTTATGTCCTTGACCAGATCCAGCTTTATACCTTCGGGATCATGCACCCATCCGTTTGAATCGCTCAGGGTAACAACCTTCCCTCCGAGTTCGTGAACCTTCTCAACGGCGTAAATGGCAACGTTGCCGGACCCGGACATGGCCACCGTTTTCCCTTCAATTGTTTCGCCCTTGTCCTTGAGGATCTCTTCAATAATGTAGGTGAGCCCGTACCCCGTTGCTTCCGTTCTGACAAGGCTCCCGCCCCACTTCAGCCCTTTGCCCGTAAGCACGCCGGTGAACTCGTTCCGGAGGCGTTTGTATTGTCCGAACATGTAACCGATTTCCCGGCCTCCCACTCCGATGTCGCCGGCGGGGACATCGGTATCGGGTCCGATGTGCCTTGCCAGTTCCGTCATGAAACTCTGGCAGAAGCGCATTACCTCGTTGTCCGATTTCCCTTTTGGGTCGAAATCCGAGCCTCCCTTTCCGCCCCCCATCGGCAGTGTCGTTAAAGCGTTCTTGAATATCTGTTCAAATCCCAGAAACTTGATGATCCCCGGGTAAACCGTGGGATGGAATCTCAGCCCGCCCTTGTAAGGGCCGATGGCGCTGTTGAATTCCACCCGCATTCCTCTGTTAACCTGAACCCGTCCCTTATCATCCTGCCACGGGACGCGAAACATGATCACCCTTTCGGGTTCCACGATACGCTCCAGAATACCCGCATTCGCATAGTCGTTACGGCGGTCCATGACCGGACGGACGGAGTCGAGAACTTCCGTTACCGCCTGAATAAACTCTATCTCGCCGGCGTTTCTTTTCTGAACCGCCTTCAGCACCTGATCAACTGTGGACATGTATCTTCTCCTTTTTCCGTTTCCGGTTGACGATTGCGGCGACGACTACGATGAACGATTGGGGGCTCTGTCCGCGTAATCCGTCTCCAGTACATTGGAAACATTAGCCTATTCATTTCTCCAGTCAAGCAGACAGGCGGCCGATACTCTTAAAAAGAAACGGCAAGTTTGCCGTATATCTTGCAATGCGGGAATCCGGGTGCGATACTTTACGCCATGGCTTCAAAGGTTGACAGGACTAACGGCATTATTCTCCGCGCTCTCAATGAAGCAGGCGGCCCGTGCGGGGCCTCCCGGATAGCCTGCGCCGTCAGCTCGATGGGCGTGGATGTCATTAGCGAGAGAACGGTCAGGCACTACCTGCTCCGGCTGGACCGGCAGGGTCTTACCAGACTCGTCAGCAGACGCCGCGGAAGGGTATTGACCCGCGCGGGGCGCGCTCAGGCAAGGGACATGGAATCCGTTCCCGGACCCGGCGCCGCCTCAGCCAGAATAGACACTCTCGCTTACCGCATGTCATACGACCTCGCCCGCAAGAAGGGCACGGTCATTCTCAACGTTTCAATTCTGGATGAGTCCAGCCTCAGAACGGTCCTGGACGAAGCCGACCTTGTACTTAACAGAGGGTTTGCCGTAGCCGAAAAAATCGTTACAGCACAGCCCGGCGCCGTTATTGGGTCGACCTTGGTCGCAGAAGGCATGATCGGCATCGGAACCGTATGCAGTATAACTCTAAACGGAATACTGCAGAAGCACGGCATTCCTGTTGTTTCCCTTTTTGCAGGCCTGCTTGAAATCTCCAGGCGTCAGTGCGTGCGCTTCATCAACATGATAGAATACAAAGGTTCGACGCTGGATCCGGTTGATGTTTTCGTCCGCGCGGGAATGACAGGAGTGCGCGACGTTGTGCTTCGCGGATCCGGAGTTATTCCTGCAAGTTTCCGTACAATCCCCGCGGCGGCCGCCTCCGAAGTTTCCTCGATTGAACGTCGGACCAGGGCCGCCGGCCTCGGCGGGATCACGGCTGTCGGCAGGCCGGGACAGCCGTTATTCGGAATACCCGTAGAACAGGGTTATTGCGGAATTGTAGTAGCGGCGGGTATTACTCCCGTTGTCTGTTCCATGGAAGCGGGGATGCGGGTAACGGTGCAGTCTCTGGCCGGACTCGAGGAATACAGCAGGTTCATAACGACCCAGCAGGCCCGCAGGCAATATCTATGAACTCTCAGCCTTCGCCGTGACCAGCCGTGCTTTCTCCGCATTGCCGTGGTTCCCTGCGCCTCCTGGCCAGCCATTTTTCCAGGAGACCAAGCAGGAGAAGCACACACAGCGCCAGCGCAGTCACGCCCGCGGCAAGGACCAACTGCCCCGCGGCCACGCACACTCCAAGTGAAGCGGCAAGAAGGAGAGATGCTCCCGTTGTCAAACCCTCGATACGCTCGGAACTTCGTCTCTGAATAATTGTCCCCGCTCCCAGGAACCCGATCCCCATGACGATAGCCTGCACTATACGCACCGGGTCCGCGGTAATATTCACGTTTGCAGAGACGTTAAAGGCCCCGACGAGAACACCGTTGAGGTTTACAAGCAAAGCCGACGTTCCGGCTACCAGCATGTGCGTACGAAGGCCGGCCGGCTTATCGGCGCATTCCCGCTCCAGGCCGATAAAACCTCCCAGCAAAATTGCTATTGCAACCTCGCCCAGTACATGCATCTGGCCTATTTCCAGCACCGGTAAAAACACTCCATTACGATATCTTCTATCGTTTCCCCGTCCGGAACGGCAGGCAAACCGTTGTCTCCCGTGCCGTAAATCTCGCATTTTACTCCGACGGTGTCACAATGTTTCTTGAATATTTTTGCCTGTTCGGGGTCATGCACCGCGTCCCCCGCCCGCGAACGAGTATAGACAACAAGAGGCGCCTCACCGTTTTCTATTCCGGCGAGCAGAAATTCCGATTGAGACGGCTGTTCAATCGCAAAACAGCAGGTGATGTCCAGTTCCTTCCAGTACGTCAGATATTCGCATATCACCGCGCCCGAGGAGGCACCCGCGACCGCGATTCTCGTAACGTCAATGTTCCAGTCCGGGGCCTTGTCTTTGAGGAACTGCACGGCTTTGGCAACGTGTTCAACTATTTCGCCATAGGATGCGCTCTCAAGGAAGGGATAGTTGACGCTCGCGAATGAAATGCCTTTCGGATAGTACCGGCTGAGAAGCTTGGACTTGCGGAAAGACGACTTGTCACCGGTCCGGAACGCGCCGCCGTGAAAATAGATAACCAGCGGAGCGGGCCCCTCGGATTCTGCCTGCCAGAAATCGAGCGTGCTCCTTTTGTACTTGCCGCTGTAGGAAACATCGCTGTGAGTGGGGACGGGGGCGGCCACTGCCGCACCCGCCGCAAGCATCCCCGCCACTGCCGCCGCGACAGCAATACTTCTGGTTTTAAGGTATCGACGGCGTGTCATCCCGTTCATCTCTCACCGAGAATTTCATCCAGGAGTTTTTCGAACCTGGCAAGGCTGAAGGTTTCCTTGTCCACAACCGCCGCGGTTCTTTTCCAGAGCTTTTTCTTTTCCTTTATCGAGATTTCCGCACCGGTGACGATCACCACGGGTATATCGGCGGTTTCCCGGTCAGCCTCGATCGTATCGAGAATCCCCCACCCGCTTACGCGCGGCATCAGCAGGTCGAGGAAAATAACATCAAACTTCTCCGCCTGCTTGAGAGCTTTCCGCGCCTGCTTTCCGTTTTGCGCCACACTGGTTCCTGCCCCATGCCTTTCGGCAACCTTCTGAATCACGAGGCATACAACCGGATCGTCGTCTACAATAAGAACCTGTTTCCCTTTCATTCCTTCTCTTTCCCGCTGTTTTTCGCAACCGCCCGGCGCATGGCTGTTCTCAGATCCGTGACTGTCACAGGCTTTGAGACTATTTCCGTGACGCCCTCCGGAAACTCGCCCGAGTCCTTCATCATATCCCCGAACCCGGTCAGCATTATAACGGGCGCCCCCGGCCTGCGTCTCGCGATCTCCGCGGCCACTTCGTCACCGCTCATCAACGGCATGGCCCGGTCAGTAATAACCATATCAAAACCGTTCCGGTCCACAAGATCAAGAGCGTGTTCTCCTTGCCTGGACAGACTGACGCTGTGCCCGTCCGTCTTCAGCAACTGCTCCAGCAGGCGAGACGAGCGGTCTTCGTCGTCGATAACCAGCACCTTGAGAGGACGAAGCGGTTCGCATGCTTCATCCGGTTTCGCGGCTGAAACCTCCCCAGCCGCAGCCGGCACCGGGAACCGCAGGCGTATCGTCGTGCCGCTTCCCGGGCGGCTTTCTATTTCCAGTTCGCCCCCGTGGCGCGTGGCAATGCTCTGGACCATGGCCAGGCCGAGCCCCGTTCCCTGCTCGCCCTTTGTCGTGAAAAACGGCTCCTTGCAGTGACGCACGAGATCTTCGTCCATTCCCGGCCCGGTATCGGCCACTTCAACGGTAACAGACCGTTTATCCTCACGACGTGCCCTGAAGGTAATGGTACCACCCTCCGGCATCGCGTCAACCGCGTTGAAAACCAAATTGGTAAACACCTCGCGAAGGTCGCTTGCGTTACCCTTGATATCAGGAACGTCTCCGAACTCGGTCTCTATGTTTATCACGGCACCTTTCGCGTTCATTTCCTCCTTCCACTTCGGCATCGTGAGTGAAAGGGCTTTCTCGACAATTTTGCGAACATCGACGGGTCCGTACTCCGTGTCACCCGTTTTGTAAACCTGCCTGAGCCGCTGAACTATATGACGGGCGTCTTCCCCCGCAGACCGTATGGATTTCAGCATGTGGACGGTTTCCTCGCGGTTGTTCAGAATGTTTTCATCCGAAAGAAGCATATCCGTGAAGCCCGTGATCGGCATGAGCACGTTGTTGAAGTCGTGGGCGATTCCGCTGGCCATCTGCACAAGCGCATTCATCCGCTCCCGGTTCACCAGCTCTTCCTGCGCCTTTTTCAGTTTCTCCACCGTTTTCCGCAGTTCCGCCGTCCTCTTTTCGACCTGGCTTTCAAGGTCTTGGCGGTATTCCCTGTTCTCGGCTTCCAGTCTGTTCTTTTCGTCACGCAGTCTCTTGACCTGCACGGCATTAGCCACGGCGCGGAGGATCGAGGCCTTGTCCACCGGCTTTGCGAGGTAGTTGTGTGCGCCCGCGCGCACCGCTTGCACCGCCGTTTCAACAGTCGGTTCCCCAGTCATCATGATAACGGGTATTTCAGGGGAGACCTCCCTGATTCTCTGAAGAAGATCCACGCCGGAAACTCCCGGCAGGATGACGTCGGTTACGACAACATCGAACTCCCCGCGTTCCAGTTGTTCACGCGCCTTACCCGCATCCTTGACGGCTTCCGCGTCATAGTTTTCCTCGCGCAGGAACGCCGTCAGCGTCACGCGTATACTTCTCTCGTCATCAACTATCAGTACTCCGGCCATCCCGGCTTACCCCTTTCCACTCTTCCCGTTCTCACTCTTTGACAACGCTGGCAGATGCACGTAAAACCGCGTCCACTGCCCCGGTTCACTTTCCACCGCGAGGCGCCCTCCATGATCCTTGATAATGCTATGACTTATTGACAGGCCAAGGCCGGTTCCCTTGTCACGCGGCTTTGTCGTGAAAAAAGGATCAAACATCCGTTCACGGACGTCTTTCGGTATTCCCACGCCGTGGTCTTCGACCATAATGCGGATTGCCTCCCCCGACACCCCCTCAGCCGTGATAATGATCTTCTTCTCTTTATCAAAACCCGGATACTTGTCGTTCAGGGCGTCCCTCGCGTTTGTAATCAGGTTCATCAGGACCTGCTGGATCTGCTGCCTCCGGCACCTGATCTCCGGCAGGTCTTCCGGCACGACGACTTCCAGTGTAATCTGATCGTGCCGCAGGACCGTCCGCACGAGCGTCAGCGTATTCTCCACGATGTCGCATGTCCGCGCCTTGCTGTGTTCCTTCTTCCCGTGTCTCGCGAACGAAAGAAGGTTCTTCACAATTGCCGCGATTCTCTCCGTCTCCCTCCGTATTTCACCCGCGTATTGAGCCGACTCGTCGTCGGGCCGCGTCCTGTCCAGGATCAACTGCGCGTAATTCATTATTCCGTTAATCGGATTGTTGATCTCGTGGGCCACACCCCCCGCGAGTGTGCCGATGGACTCGAGCTTCTGTGACTGGCGAAGCCGGGCTTCCATTGCCGCTTTTTCTTCTTCGGCGCCCTTCCGATCGCTTATATCCCTTAATGTACCTGTTCTGCCCGTAAACTCTCCGGAGTCATTGTGCAGAACAATACCCTTTTCTTCGAACCAGTACCGGTTCCCATCCTTGTCGACAACGCGGAACTCGCTTGGAATATCTTCCCCCTGCGTCATGCTCCTCTTAAAACGTTCCGAGATCATGGCCCGGTCTTCCGGCGCCACGAATTCAATAAGATGCCGGCCGACGGCTTTTTCGGAATCGATCCCGTAGGCGACCGCCTGCGGCGCCAGGAACGTCAGTTTGCCTTCCGCATCGATTGAATAGGCTATGTCTTTCGTGTTTTCCACCAGGAAACGGTATTTCTTTTCGCTTTCCCGTACTTTGTTTTCGGCCTGTTTCCTGGATGTAATATCACGAACGACTGCCAGGAGATGCGGTTTCCCCTGGAACTGAAAGGAGCTTCCCCGGACCTCTATATTGAACGTACTCCCGTCACTGCGGACGTCCACGGACTCGGCTTCGAATTCCCCCGTTTCCGATATCTGCCTTCTGAAATCCTCGAACACGTGATAATAATCCGGGTGCACGATATCCCTGCCTGAAAGACCCGTTATTTCCTCCTCGCTGTAACCATACAGGTTCGCCGCGGCGGGATTGGCCGCAACGATTACCCCCCGGGTATCGAATACCAGGATACCGTCAATCGAGGTATTGAAAATATCCCGGAACCGCTTCTCCCGTTCGGCAAGATCCCTGTCCGCGTCTTTCCGTTCAGCCTCCAGGCTCTGGTCCTTTGTTTTCAACTGTGCCGTCCTCCGGCGTATCCGTGACTGCAGAAAAGCGCTGTGGACGATAAGGAGGCCAATCAGCACCGCCCCCGACAGTAGTCCGTATTTGAGCAACGCCGGGAATACCGGCTTCTCGGCGCCCTTTATCCACTTTTCTATGGAACTGTAATAAACTGAATCCATGTCGCTCTTGAGACTGACCATATGTGAGTCTATCGCGTCCAGAAGCGCGCCGTTTTGCCCCCGCGGCGCGGCAAAGCGCAGGTCAAACGGGCTCAGTACAAGAAACGTCCTCTCTATGCTGTAGGCCTGCTTTTTCTGAAGCCCGAAAAGGCGGCTTAACAGGGTTGCTTCGGCCTGCCCTGTATCGAGCATTGCCAACGCTTCATCAAAGCTTCCCGTTTCCATGAACTCGCACTCCACACCGAATTCCCGCACCATCGACTGCATTTCACCGTATGCAATATCTCCCCGGACTACGGCAACACTGCCGCCATCAAGGTCAAAAATATCGTTTATGTGCGAACCCTTCCGCGTATAAAGCTGTGTCCAGTTCCAGAGGACTGTTTCACGGTTGAAATCGAAACGCCTTTCCCTTTCTTCCGACCATGCCACGTCAGGCATAATGTCGAGTTCACCGTCTTCGAGTTTTTTAAGGCACTCTGCCCACGAGCACTCGACGTAATCTATGTTCCAGTTTTCCCTCCTCGCAATTTCTTCAACTATATCAATAAAGAAACCGGCGGGCCGGCCTTCGGATTCCGTGAATATCTTCGGCCTGTTCTGGTAGACTCCGACAGTAACAGTCCGGGGAGCGGCGCTTAGTGCGGCAATATGCAGTACCGCGGCCAGTATACCGACAAGCGCTGTGAGAAACTGCTTCATATAGGCGTCCGCGACACTTTCGGCCGGCCGAATACCGCGGTGCACGCCCCGGCTATACTCGCCGGCCTGTACTCAAAGTATGCCTTGTTTCTGCCCGATCTGTCAAGTGTTTTCAGGCTGTATCCTGGTATCATGGGTGTTTCAGATTGTGTGTCTTTCAGGGGGCAGGAAGTCAATTCTGGGCCTGGAGAAATCCCTGACTGGCTGTCACTTGGGTCGTAGGCCCAATGTGCTCATTGGCTTTCTGGGTGCGTTGGGCTGTGGTGGTGGCTTTTCAAACAAATGTTTCTACTGATTCAGATGGTCATCTAAAAGGCAAAAGTATGCCTGATGCGGACTCGTCTGTCGGTGATTGTCACCAACGTATCGGAAAGATCCATGTCCCGGAGCTGTTCCAGCGCCTTCTGCAATATCGGATGCATGTGCTTAACACGTTGATTACCGATCCGCAGACGGATAATCCCGCTGTTATGCTTGCCGGCCAGATCTCGAGCATCCGCAAAATCTACGTTATGAGTCAGCAAGACTCTGCCGGTTTGACAAGCGTGAGTAAGAACGATGTCATCATGGGCCGACTGAAGCCCCTCGTCCAAAACACTCCTGACGTCATGACCCAGATGCACAAGAAACTCGACGGTCGGATTCTGGATATTCTCATCTGCCAGCAGCTGCATCAGACAGTAGCCACCAGGATTTCTTCGTCCTCAATGACCGATTCGGCATATGCCAGGGCCGCACTTATGTCCTCATGGCTCAACTCAGGATATCCCTTGATGATCTCCTGTTCGCTTGCACCGTTTGCAAGCAGGTTGAGGATATTGCTGACCATGATACGCGTGCCCTTGATGCACGGCTTTCCATGACAGACATTCGGGTCTATGGTGATTCGTTCATTCATAAAGGTAGTATAGCCGATTGCTTCCCTGGTTGCATATCTTTTTTCGATACAAAGCACCTCATTGTCGTACAGTCACAACCCGGAAATCCGGGCCGATTCAGACAGGTTTAATTCGGGAACTACTGACGGTGTCAATTCGGTCGGTACGGTTCAGGGGAACGGGTGGACTGTTTTTTCTCTTGCCGTTGCCTCTAATGGGTGACCCCGCTCACCTATTTCAAAGAACAATA
>JAWODU010000041.1:0-13974 GCA_046483125.1 Kiritimatiellia bacterium | reverse complement strand
TTTCAGATTTTCAGCCAAATCAAAATAAATATTCTCATATTTTTCTGCCTTGGCGTTTTTATCCATTGGAAAGATAAAAACATTAACCTCAATACCATCGGCACCTGCTTGTTCTATTTTCGATGAAAATTCCAGCCATCTATCCGGGGTTATACAATTAATGCTGGCAAAAATAGGGAAGTCCTTTACCTTTTCAACGCGAGAAAAACGCTGCTCGGCAGCGACACTCGGGGTCTGCCCCGAAAGAAAATGTTCGACAACAACATGACGGTCTTAAACGACTCTGTTGCAACGGCTGGCACATGACGAGTAAGCAGGTCGGTTAAGGGTGTGCGTCCGCCGCGGCGGAAAGGGTGGCGGTTAAGAAAGCGTTTAAGTGTATTGGGAAAAGGGGGAGAGAGTCGAAAAACGGCTAATGACCTGAGAAAAAGGACAGTTACACAGATAAACGTGCTGTCAGCTTTGACAGAACGGTTTATGAGAAGGTGAGATTAAGATGAAAGCGGCAGTTTGTACCGGAGTTGGAGAAATTGAAATACGCGATGTTCCGAAACCGGAACCCGGTCCCGGCGAGGTGCTGGTGAGAGTGAAATCCGCGGGTGTGTGCGGTTCGGACGTGGACGGTTACCGGGGTAAACATCCGATGATAGGTTTCCCGGTGATTCTGGGACATGAATGTTCAGGAGAGATTGCCGAAACCGGCGAAGGAGTGGACCCCGGCCGGGTCGGGGAAGCCGTGACGGTGGAGCCGTTTTTCACGTGCGGCGAGTGCGCTTTCTGCGAGCAGGGCACATACAATTTCTGTTCGAATCTGAAGATCATCGGCCACCAGGTCGACGGGGCTTTTGCCGAGTACGTTTTGATCCCGTCGAAATTCGCGCATTTCAAGCCGGAAAACGTCAGCTTTGACGAAGCCGCCATCCTGGAACCGTGCTCCGGTTCCCTGCACGCCGTTCGCAGGTGCAATATTCAATCCGGCGATTTCGTGACCGTTATCGGATGCGGAACCATGGGGTCTTTCACGGTTCAGCATTGCCGGAACCTGGGAGCGGAAGTGCTTGTGATTGAACCGGCGGCTTTCAAAAGGGAACTGGCGCGCGAACTGGGGGCGGCGCACGTGCTGGGGGCGGCAGACGGGGAAAAGGCCGCGTACGTTGCCGAAAAAACGGGCGGGAAGATGTCGGACGTGGTGATCGAAGCGGTGGGGGAGCCGGAAACGCTTTTTGAGACCGTCGGCCTGGTCAAGAACGGCGGTGTCATAATGCTGATAGGATGGACGGGGCGGGACTCGGACGCTTTTGACCTGACGAACACGACTTTCAAGGAATTGACCGTGCTGGGAACACTCGGCTTCTGCCGGGACTTCCCGGTGTCCATGCAGCTTCTGTCGCAGGGAAAGATAGACATCGAGCGTATTATCAGCCACCGCTTCGGCCTTGAAGAAGTCAAAGAAGCCATAGAACTGCTGGAACGCGGAGACGACAACGTTCTGAAGGCTGTCGTCAACGTTTAGGCGCGGCTTATTGCCTTATTGCCGCCCTTGAGGGCGTTGCAATTCGCCCCGGGAATAGTAGGATAGCTCCCGACAGTTACCCGAACCCGTTTGCGGGGAAGGAATAAAAATGAAAATACCGGTTGCGGTGATTACATGCGGTCTGATCCTGGCGGGCGCCGCGCATGGCGCAGAACAGAAAAGCGGCGGACTGGAAGCCGAACTCAGGGAAGTGGTTCTGAGGAACCTTGAAGCCACGGAAAACGAGGACCTGGAAAAACTGAAAGGCACCATTCATACGGCGTCCCCCGCCCGTCTTACCTCGGTTCAGGCGACGAAACGGATGCTGGCCTACTTTGATTTCGATTATGAACTTCTTTACTTCTCGTACGTGGGAAGCGACGGGAAATACGCGCTGGCGCGCGGCAGGCAGAAAACCGTTAAGACGGCGGGCCCCGCTTTCCAGGATAACGTACTGGATTCAATATACGTGTTTCGCCGGGAAGAGGGCGAATGGAAACTGTGGATGCAATCCGTGCTTGAGAGAGAACTTGTAAAAAAGGAGCCGGCAGAATGAAAACGGTGAAGCTGACCGGGATACGTGAAACTGAAATGTTCGAGGTGGACACGCCGCGTATTGAAAATGACACGGACGTACTTCTCAAGGTCGAGATGGCGGGAGTCTGCGGTTCCGACGTGCATTACTACACAACCGGCCGGATAGGCAGTCAGGTCGTGCAGTATCCTTTCACGGTAGGACATGAATGTTCGGCGACGGTGGAGGAAACCGGAGCGGGCGTAACAGGAGTGAAAGCCGGGGACCGCGTGGCCGTGGACCCTGCGATGTCGTGCGGGCACTGCGATCAATGCCTTGCCGGAAGGGCCCATACCTGCCGCAATCTCAGGTTCCTCGGCTGTCCCGGGCAATCGGAAGGCTGTCTTTCCGAATACATTGTGATGCCGGAAAAGAGCTGTTACCCGATTCCCGAATCGACCACCCTGGAACAGGGGGCGCTGGTTGAGCCGCTTTCCATTGGAGTTTACGGTTTCCGGCAGGCGGAACTGGAGGGCAAGGCCCGCATCGGGATACTGGGTTGCGGGCCGATAGGTCTGAGCGTAATAGCCGCGGCGTCGTCCGCGGGCGTGGAGTCCATATACGCAACCGACAGAATAGACGCCCGGTTGAAAGCCGCCCGCGAACTGGGGGCGGTATGGACGGGCAACGCGGACGAGGCTGACGTGGTGAAGGAAATCGGGGAAAAGGAACCCCTGCTTCTTGACGCCGTCTTCGAATGCTGTGGCCGGCAGGAAGCGCTGGACCAGGCGGTGTCCCTGTTGAAACCCGGGGGCAAGCTGATGCTTATAGGCATACCGGAGGTCGACCGGGTGTCCTTTGTGATAGACAATTTCCGGCGCAGGGAAATATGTCTTCAGAACGTGCGCCGCCAGAACGAGTGCGTACAGCCGGCAATAAACCTGCTGGACGAGGGGAAAACGGACCTCGATTTTCTTATCACGCACCGTTTCAGCCTGGAACAGACCGGACAGGCTTTCGATCTCGTGGCCGATTACGGCGACGGTGTGATCAAGGCCATGATCAGGGTAGATCCGGAGTAAAGAATATGACGGAACAGAAACAACCGGCGCCGGGCGGCACGTGCCGCGGATTCAGTGTCCTGGAGGTAACGCCCCTGCCCTCGGTGCGCATCACCGCTTACCGGCTGAAACACGTGGCCACGGGCGCCGAGGCAATACATCTTTACTGCGCGGACAGGGAAAACCTGTTTTCGGTTTCTTTCCCGACACCCCCGCCCGACGATACCGGGCTTCCGCATATCCTGGAACACTCGGTGTTGAGCGGATCGGCCAGGTACCCCGTAAAAGAGCCCTTCTTTGAAATGGCCAAGATGAGCATGGCCACCTTTATAAACGCCATGACCGGACCGGACGCCACGTATTACCCCGTGGCGAGCAACGTGAAACGGGACCTGTTCAACCTGGCCGACGTGTATTTCGACGCAGTGTTCCATCCACTGCTTACGGAGCAGACTTTCAAACGGGAGGGGCACCACCTGGCCCCGGCGGATCCCTCACAGCCGGAAGGCGGGTTGACGATAAGAGGCATAGTGTACAGCGAGATGAAGGGAGTTTTCTCCGATCCCGAGTCACGATTGTACCGGCTTGTGTCGCGTTATCTGTTTCCGGATTCGGTTTACGGCCGGGAGTCGGGGGGAGACCCGGAAAGCATTCCCCAACTGACCTACGAGGACTTCCGGCGTTTCCACGCCGAGCATTACAATCCCCGGAACGCCCGCTTCGTGCTCTACGGGAATATTCCCACGGAGGAGTACGCGGCCTTCCTGGACGAGAGGCTGAAAAACTGTCGGGCCGGGAGCCCCGCCCCGCCGGTTGTAAAACAGCGGCGCTGGTCCGAGCCCCGTAGAGCGGAGGAGTCTTATCCGGTAGGCCGCGGCGAAACCGACACCGAAAAAACTTACCTGGCGCTGAACTGGCTTACGGCCGACCTGGGCAAACCCGAGGACGTCGTGCTTCTGCATATTCTGAGCCTGGTCCTGCTGGGCAACGAAGGGGCGCCCCTGAAAAGGGCGATAACGGAGTCAAGACTGGGACAGGACATGATCCATTCGGGCGACCACGTGGTGGGGCTTGAGACCACGTTCGGCGCCGGCCTGAAGGGGAGCGAGCCGGACAGGGGGCCGGCTTTTGAAAAAGTCGTGATGGATTCGCTGGAAAGCATCGCCGAGGGTGAAATCGACGCCTCGCGGGTTGAAGCGGCCTTTCAGCAGTCGGCTTACGAGTACCGCGAAATTCTACCCGCTCACCCCCTCCACATGTTAACGCGCGTACTGGGAGCCTGGCTGTACGGGTGTGATCCCTACACCTACGTGTGCATGGACGACCTGCTGGAAAAATGCCGGCGGCGGTACGAAAACGATCCCCGTGTTTTCAATACCCTGATCCGGCGTATGCTCCTGGACAATCCGCACCGCCTGACCCTGATGCTCAAACCCCATGCGGGACTGGAAGAGCGCCTGGAGTCGGACTTCCGATCCCGGATGGAGAAAATCAAATCCGGCATGTCCGCCCGGGAAATCCGGTCCGCGGCCGAAGAGGCGGAAGAATTGAGACGGGAATCCGGCAAACCCAACCCGCCGGAAGCCGTGGCTTCGCTTCCCCAGCTTAAAGTAAGCGACCTTCCGCCCGGCCCGCGCCATATCGACACGGAGACCGGTTCGCTGTCGTCCGGAGCAGTGCTATTGAGAAACAGGGTTTTCGCCAACGGCGTGAACTATCTGAGAATCTGGTTCGACCTGACGGGCCTGCCCCGGTATCTCTGGGCTTATCTTCCGAGGTACTCCGACGCGGTGTCCAAGCTCGGCGCCGGGGGTATGGATTACGAGGAAACAGCCGCCCGGGTGGCCGCGTGTACCGGCGGCATACACTGCTGGCCGTCGTTCTACACGGACGTGTCCGACCCCGGCAGGCCGGTCTGGGGAATGCTGGTGTCCATGAAAGCGCTGGACGAACAGATTGACGAAGCGCTTTCTGTCCTGCACGACGTGGTGTTTGCCGTGGATCCGCGCGACAAGCCGAGGCTCATGGATGTTGTTACGCAGGCCCGCGCGCATTACCGGACCAGCCTGATCCAGGACGGCTCGGGCACGGCTACGGGGCACGCGGCCAGGGGGTTCACGCCGGAAAGTTATCTCAATGAAATCGTCAACGGTCTTCCACAGCTTGAGCTTGCCGAGGCAATATGCGGGCGGTTCGACACCGAAAGCGGAGAACTCGCCTCACGCATCGAAGCCATACGCGATTTCATGTTCTGTCGCGGGAGGCTGACGGCGGGCTTCACGGGCTCGGATTCCTCTTTCGAAACGGTGAGAAGGCGCCTGGAGGAATGGACGTCCGAGATGAAAGACTCCCCCCTCAGCCCCGTTCCCACGGGCTATGAGCCTTACGGAGAACCTCCGCGGGAAGGACTTGCCGCGCCCCTGCAGGTGGCCTACTGCGCCGAGGTCATGCCCGCGCCCCATTACCGCGAAGAGGCCGCCCCGGTTCTTTCCGTCGGCTCGCGGCTGGTGTCCACCGAATACATGCTCAGCCAGATCAGGTTCAAGGGCAACGCTTACGGGGCGTGGTTCTCTTACAACCCGGTCGGCGGGCTGATCCGGCTGGGATCGTACCGCGATCCGGAAGTGGAACGGACTCTTGAGGTTTTCAGGGACACCCGTGAATTCGTCAGGAATACGAAATGGAGCCGCGAGGACGTGGACCGTGCAATAATCGGTACCGCCAAGGCGGGCGAAAAACCCATCCGCCCGGAAGAAGCCACGGGGGCATCCCTGAACAGGCATCTCACGGGGCAAACCCGTGAATTGCGGGAGAAATGGTACGGCGGCGTAAGGTCCGCCACGCCCTCCGCGGTTAAATCCGTTCTCGAAGAGACCCTGGATGCCAACTCGCCGAGAGGAGCGGTTTGCGTGGTGGCAAGCCGGAGTAAACTGGAGGAAGCCAACCGGAAAATGCCCGGCAGGGAGCTGAGCGTTCGCGACATACTGGCGTTCTGATGCCCGCAGACCCGTCCGGAAATCTGCAGGGGAAAGGTGCCATGCGGCGACAACGCGCCAATGAGGAAAAATGAAAAAGACAGAACAATCCGAAAAGCTTCTTAACGATTTCAGCGCCGGGAGGCGCCGGGAGGCGCTCGAAGAGCTGGCGGGGACCCTGCCGCGCGGTCCCGGAAGTGAAACAGCAAACCATAACATGCACCTTCACTCGTTTTTTTCATATAACGCGCGCGGGTGGTCTCCTTCGCGCATTGCCTGGGAAGCGCGAAAAGCCGGTCTTCACGCCGCGGGACTGTGCGATTTTGACGTGCTGGACGGATTGGAGGAATTCCTGGAAGCGGGAAGAAAACTTTTCCTGCGCGCCGCAGTCAATATTGAGACAAGGGCGTTCCTGGCCGAGTACGCCGATTACGAAATATCCTCTCCGGGCGAGCCGGGAGTAACCTACATAATGGGCGCGGGCTTTCCCCGTGTGCCGGAAAAGGGTTCGGAACAGGAACTACAGTTAAACGGTTACCGTGAAAGCGCGCGGAGCCGTAACATGGAAGTGATCGCAGCCATTAACGGACAGCTTCCCGATATAGCGATAGATTACGAAAACGACGTACTTCCGCTTACTCCCGCCGGCGGCGCTACCGAGCGCCACATAGTGCGGGCGTACATCAACAAGGCCGGAAACATTTTCGCGGACATATCGAAAAGGGAAAAGTACTGGGCCGGCGTGCTGGGACAGGACCTTTCCGATACTGCGAAACTGATGAAGGACGAAACCGCGTTCGGGGAAAAGGTGCGCGCCCGGCTGGTGAAGCGCGGCGGCATGGGATACAGGAAGCCTTCGCCGCGGACGTTTCCCCCGGTCGGGGAATTCATGAAATGGACGCGCGCCTGCGGCGCGGTGCCGATGGTGGCCTGGCTTGACGGCACCAGTGAAGGAGAGAAAGACGGCAGGGCGCTTCTTGAATGCGCGAAAAGCAAGGGGGCTTCGGCGCTGAACATAATCCCGGACAGGAACTGGAATATTGCCGACAGGGAAGAGTGCGCCGTGAAGACTGAAAACCTGAGAACAATCATTGAAACGGCCGAAGACATGGGTTTTCCCGTAAACATCGGAACGGAAATGAACAAGCCCGGCCTGCCCTTTGTGGACGACCTGGAATGCGAAGCCCTGAGCCCTTACAGGGACATTTTCCTGAAGGGAGCGGACATAATAGTGGGCCATACTCTTCTGGGGCGTTACGCGGACTACGGCTACCCCGGGGAAAAGGCCCGGGAAGATTTCGGCGACGTCGAAGCGAGGAACGGTTTTTTTGCGGCCGCGGGCGCGCTTCCGCCGATGAACGAAGAGACCGCGCGCAGGCTGGAGGACATGGGGCCGTTGGAAGCGTTGAAGTGGTTTAAAAAACGCGTCGCCTGAGGGCACCGTTGCCCGTCTGACGAATCGAACAAGCCCCCCCCTTCTCTCCACTTGCATCTCTGCGCCTTCTGGCACACAATATACCGGTAATGAAATCACTGGCTGTAAGACTCTACGGCAAGAACGACCTGCGGCTTGAGGAGTTCGACCTGCCGGAGATGCGCGAAGACGAAATCCTCGCCGACGTTACGTCAAACAGCATCTGCATGTCCTCGCACAAGGCGGCGATCCAGGGACCCGACCACAAGCGCGTGCCGCCGGACATAGACAGGAATCCCGTAATCGTCGGTCACGAATTCTGCGGCACCATACTTGAAGTCGGCGCCAGGTGGCGGGACAGCTTTGAGCCGGGAATGAAATACGGAATCCAGCCCGCGCTGAATTATTCCGGGAGGGAACTGGAAGCGCCGGGATATTCTTTTCATTTCATCGGCGGAAACGCCACGAAAATCATTATCCCGCCGGAAGTCATGGAGATGGGCTGTCTCCTGCCTTACCGGGGAGACGGTTTTTTCAAAGCCTCCCTGTCCGAGCCGGTTTCCTGCATTATCGGCGCGATTAATACGCAGTATCACTTCGAGGCCGGCAAGTACTCCCACGTAAACGGCATCGCGGGGGGCGGCAGTATGGCCCTCCTGGCGGGCGGCGGGCCGATGGGCCTTGAAGCCGTGGATTACATCATTCACGGGCCGCGCCAACCGCGTCTCCTGGTTGTGACCGACATCGACCAGCCCAGGCTTGACAGGGCCGCCTCGATATTTTCGCCGGAGGAGGCCCGGAAAAACGGCGTTGACCTGCGTTACGTTAACACTTCCTCGGGGGACCCCGTGGAACAGCTCAAGGCCGTTAACGGCGGCAGGGGTTACGACGACGTGTTCGTGTTCGCGCCGGTGGCTCCGCTTGTGGAACAGGGTTCCGCCCTGCTGGGCTTTAACGGGTGCCTGAACTTTTTTGCGGGTCCCTCCAGGCAGG
Organism: Kiritimatiellia bacterium; assembly: GCA_046483125.1. Classification (GTDB taxonomy): domain Bacteria; phylum Verrucomicrobiota; class Kiritimatiellia; order UBA8416; family JAWODU01; genus JAWODU01. The sequence goes on along the minus strand of JAWODU010000041.1, from coordinate 5,504 downwards.
ACTTTTTCGCGTCGGTTAACTTCTACGATATTCATTACATGGGTCACCACGTAGTGGGGTCCTCGGGCGGAAACACCGACGACCTGCGCGAAGCGCTGGACCTGATGGCGCGCGGGGTAATAAATCCGGCGCAGATGGTAACCCACGTCGGGGGGCTGGACAGCGCTCCGGGTGCGATTCAGAACCTGCCTTCGATACCGGGGGCGAAAAAACTCATCTACACGGGCATATCCATGCCCTTAACCGCGCTGGAGGATTTTGAAAGTCTCGGGAAGGACAACGAAAGTTTTGCGGAACTGGCCGGCATTATTTCGCGCAACAACGGCCTGTGGTCGCTGGAGGCCGAAGAATACCTCCTGAAGCATGCTCAGCGGATCAGCTCAAATAATCCCGGGGGCGGGGTCACGAGAGGATAAAGCCATGATGAACGAAAACGACCTGATGGAATGCGCAGTTGCCGTGCGCATGACATGCTGTAATCCGGAAATCATCGGAAAACCGGCCCCTGCTCCGTTTGCCGTGTTCAGTTCCACCGACGCGGCAAAGTCCCTTTCCGAAAGCGCCGAGCGCCTTGAGCGCTCCGGCGCGGAAGGACCGGCGGTGTTTCTGCCCGGGGACGTTGTGCCGCAGAAGGCGGCGGAGATCGTGGCCGCCCGTATCGCTGATGACGGCCGGGCGCCCTCGATTGTCGCGATCGAGAAAACGGGGCTTTTCGCGACAGGTCCCACCGCGGCTATGTGCACGCGCACGCTTTCGGCGCTGGAGGGCGGAGAAGCCGCCGCGCCTGAACCGGGTACCGGCGGAAGAATGGCCGGGGCCTCCGTTCTTATAACCGGCGGCGCGCGGGGGTTCGGCAGGGGGCTGGCCGAAGAACTTGCCTCAGAGGGCGCCTGCGTGGCCGTCGCCGATATCAACGACGAGGAAGGCGGGAAAACCGCCCGGGCAATAAACCGGGCTTACGGCGGGGGAACGGCAATCTACCGGCGGGCGGATGTTACCTCCGCCGAATCGATGGACAGCTGTGTTCGTTCCGCGGTCATGGCCTTCGGCGGGTTGGATATGCTCATATCCAACGCGGGGATTCTGAAGGCGGGGGGGCTGGACGAGATCGAAGAGAAGGACTTCGACATGGTGACGGCCGTGAACTACAAGGGGTACTTTATCTGCGCGCGCAGTGCGGCGGCCGTGATGAAGCTCCAGCACCGCTACAATCCGGATTATTACATGGACATAATCCAGGTAAATTCAAAATCCGGGCTTGAGGGAAGCAAGCGGAACTTCGCTTACGCCGGCGGCAAATTCGGCGGAATCGGCCTGACCCAGTCCTTTGCCCTCGAGCTTCTCGAAAGCAGGATAAAGGTCAACGCCGTGTGCCCCGGCAATTACCTCGACGGCCCGCTGTGGTCCGATCCCGATAAGGGGCTGTTCGTACAGTACCTCAAGGCCGGGAAGGTGAAGGGGGCCGAAACGGTCGAGGACGTGAGGCGCCACTACGTGTCAAAGGTACCGATGGGACGGGGGTGCAATCCGAGTGACGTCGCGAAGGCTGTGTACTATTTGCGCGAGCAGGAATACGAAACAGGCCAGGCCCTTCCCGTTACGGGCGGCCAGGTTATGATGGGATAGATTCCGCTTGCTACTGAACTAAAGTTCAGTTACTTTGGCCGCCATGAAGAACGCTCCTTTCATGACGGCGGAATATCCCAGGGCCATCGCCCATATTGACGCGGACGCGTTTTTTACTTCCGTGGAACAGGCCTTTACTCCCTCCCTTGGAAACAGGCCGGTAGTAACGGGAAAAGAGCGGGGAATAATAGCCTGCGCCAGTTATGAAGCGAAGGCTTTCGGGGTCAAAAGAGGTATCACCCTTTCGGACGCGCGCAGGCTCTGCCCGGGTCTTGTTGTGCTTCCCAGTGATTACGAAACTTACAGCCTCTGCTCGAAACGGATATTCAATATCATCCGCAGGTACACTCCCCGGGTCGAAGAGTACTCGATAGACGAGGCTTTCGCGGACCTGACCGGGGTGCGCCGTCTCTTCCGGTGTTCCTACGAGAAGATCGCCCTGAAAATCCAGGACGAGATAAAAGAGGAGCTGGGACTGACGGTGTCGGTAGGCCTGAGTATAACCAAGTCCCTGGCCAAGATAGGATCGAAATTCCGGAAACCGTCCGGGTTTACGGCGGTTCCGGGAAGATATATTCATATACTTCTTCAGAAGACACCGCTGGAAAAGGTATGGGGTTTCGGGCCGTCGGGTACGGCGCTCATGGGAAAAATGGGCCTGAAAACAGCTTACGATTTCGCGGCCAGGCCGCAACGGTGGGCGGAGAGATATTTCAAGAAACCCGGAAAGGAAATATGGCAGGAACTGCGCGGGATTTCCGTGTGGAAAGTAAACGAGGAGGAAAAGACCTCTTACGCCACGATAATGAAATCCAAAACCTTCAGCCCTTCTTCAACGGACAGGTCCCTTGTTTACGCAAAACTGGTACGCAACACCGAGTCGGCTTTCATGAAAGCCAGGCGTTATAAACTGCGCGCGCGTTCCCTCGGGGTAGTGCTGAGGAGGAGCGATTTCCGGCATGACGGCCTGGAGGCGGGCCTGAATCGAGCCACATCATCCACCGTGGAAATACTCCCCCTGCTCAGGACGCTTTTCAGCAGGGTTTTCGCGGAAAACACGGAATACCGGGCCACGATGATAGTGCTGGGCGGTCTCGAGGACGACGGTTCCGAGCAACGCGAATTGTTCGAGGACCGCCTGAAAATAGAAAGTTACCGGGAAATAACGCGCGCCGTTGACGAGATTAACGCCAGGTACGGCAAACATACGGTGCGTTCCGCGGCCGGGTTGTACCTCGAGGGCGCTCCGCCGGATCCCAGAAGCGATGAACCGCCGAGAAGAAAACTGAAGTTCGGGGACGAAACCGGAAGGAAAAGAATCGGAATTCCGCGGTTCGAAGCTCTTCCGTGATTACTTTTCAAGCACCATGGCGACTTCAGGGCAGGTAAAAGGCGACTGGTACTTGGTGCAGTTGATACATCCCATGTATATTTTGTGCATCAGTTTTTCCTTGGCGATTTCGGTGAAACCGAGCTTGCGGAAAAACTCCGGATGAAAGGTCAGCACGATAATCTGCGCGGGATGAAGCAGTTTGATGTGCTCTATCGCCCTGCGGACCAGCGCGGTGCCTATGCCGTTTGAGCGGTATTTCTTTTCGACGGCAAGAGACTGGATCTCAACGGACGGCTCCGTGGGCGCGCCGATTTCCGGAAGAATTTTCCAGGAAACCGCGCCGGCAACGGCGCCTTCGACTTCGGTTACTATGAACCTGTCGATGTTCTGAACGATGTCGCTGATCGGGCGCGGGAGGAGTTCGTCCGGATTTTTCCGGACAAGCTCGAAAATGTGCTCCGCGTCCTCAAAGCCCGCGGGGCGGATTCTGTATTCTGCGTTTTTCGTGGTTCCCCCCTGAGTAGTTATTCCGTCTCTTCATTCAGCAGAAATGTCTCTCAACCGCGGGTATTTGTCCAGCAGTTCCGGAGGGACTTTCACTTTTTCCCCGGTGACAGCGGATTTTATCTCCAGGGCGTTCACGGCTTCCTTGCCGCGGTAGTGGTTGTTGGCAATGACGGTGAGCGACCGGGAACGTTGCGCCAGGCTCAGCGCGCGGCGGGCAATGTTCTTTATCTCTTCGGGCGAGTAAAGGTAATTGTACGTTTCGTCGCGCCCGGACTTCGCGTCAAACCAGGCTTTCCTGTTTCTTCCGTGGACACGCAGATAAGCGTGTTCACCCACAAGGCATTCCCGCAGGCTGAACGAATTCCGGGCCAGGGGGTAGTCCAGGTTGGCCACTGTGCTTTTGAGCGACTCGAGATACTCAATGGCCCCGGGCGACTGCCACGAGTTGTGCCTCAGTTCAAAAGTCAGGTTCGTTATATCGCCGAAGGAAGAGCGGATATTCTGAAGGTGCTTCCGCGCACCGGCGCTGTCCGCAAAATCGTACCTGAACTGTGCGAGCAGGTGGCGGAGCTTTCCGGCCTCCGTGAGCGGTTTGAGTCCGTCGTTAAACGCCTTTACCATCGCGCGGTCGACGCGGCCTTTGTGCGTGACGTCGCCGTGCAGTTTTGCAGTAAAGAAAAAGTCATCGAGTTCGGCGGTGCGCCGCGCCCAGGAAGCGGCGTTTTGCCCGGACGGAGGACGGTAGAACGTGCTGTTGATTTCTATCGCGTCCACGAAAGGAGCGATGAACGCGAGCTTGTCCCTGACGCCGGAGGGGTAAACGTATCCCTCCCAGTCGGAATAGGACCAGCCCGCGATGCCGCAGTGTATTCGCGAGGTCTCGGTCATGAGATCACCTCAGACACCGATCAGGGCGGCGCCCAGCACGCCGGCGGAGTCTCCCAGTTCGTGCTGTACTATCGGGGTACGAAGCTGGTCCCCGAGAATGCACGCGGCAGTTTCCTTGACTCCTTCGGTGTAGATCACCTCGAAGTTGGACACGCCCCCGCCGAGCACTATTATGTCGGGATCGAGCACCGTGATCAGGTTTGCCATGGCACGGCCGAAATTCCTGAAAAACACCTGCATGAATTCCACCGCCCGGGGATCGCCCTCGTAGTAATCGCGCTCGACATCCACTAGCGGCCGTTTCTCCCCGTAAGCTTCCTCGTACCTGTTGGCAAGACCCCCTCCGCTGATAAAAGTCTCGACACAGCCCCGTCGGCCGCAGAAGCATTCGGGGCCGTTGGGGTCAATGGACATGTGCCCCCATTCGCCTCCGCGCACATGAAGTCCCGTCAGAACCTGTTGTTTATGGACAATACCTCCTCCACAGCCGGTGCCCATTATTACGCCGAAAACCAGGTCCTTTCCCTTCCCGGCGCCGAGCACGGCTTCGGCCATCGCGAAGCAGTTTGCATCGTTCTGAAGACCGATTTCCCGGCCCAGCCGGTCCTCGATGTCCTTCTTCACGGGCCTGCCGTTCATGCACACGGTGTTGGAAAGACTCATCAGGCCGGTAACCGGAGAAATGCCGCCCGGGGTGCCTATCCCGAAAGTGTGGTCCGCGTTTTCTATGTGCGCGGTCATGGCGCGGTAGAGCGAGGCAATGCGTGAGAGGATGTGATCGTAGCCGTTTTCCTGTTCGGTCGGTATCCGTTTCCGGAAGCGTTCGGCATTGTTCCCGTCCAGGACTATGCCTTCTATCTTCGTGCCGCCCAGGTCTATGCCGAGTTTGTACATGGGTGTTTCTCAGGCGCGGTTATAACAGAAATATGCTTCCGATGTCGAGTGCCTGGATTAGGTACTGTCAAAAGTTCCATGGTAAGCGCCGATTAAAACCGGCAACGAACAACGAGTGAAAGTCTTGTACAATGAAAGGAGTAGCGACCCACATTGACCCCGAGTCATGCGCAGGCCGCCGCGAGGGGGCAGGCGAAGCGTTGACAGGGGCGCAAGTAGGCTAGGTATTGAGCCACGAAATATTTGAAGCTTCGGG
>JAWODU010000119.1:0-77010 GCA_046483125.1 Kiritimatiellia bacterium | reverse complement strand
CGAAGCGGTGATTGCGATGACAGACGAGTCGGACAACGTGTTCACGATAAAAGGACTGTCGGCGACGCATCCCGCCAACGGGGCGGTCTATACCATTGACACCGCGGTGCCGGACGGGCTCCAGTGGTTCTCGGCGCGGACGGAGGATACCACGGCGGAGCTTTACTATTCGCCCGACGGTATAAATTTTGACGACGTGATAACGTTTTCCGGCATCCCGTATATCGGCAACATCGACGCCGATCCTTCGTGGAACCACCATGACTGGGACATATCGGGCAAACTCATGCCTTCTACAAACGCGTGGGTAAAGGTGATTGCGGGAAGCTATGAGTCTCTGGCAGGTCCGTTTACCCTGCGCGGCATCAGGATAACCCAGCCGTCCCAGGGGGAGAGCATGGACATCGGGACGACGGAGACCCTCAGGTGGGCTTCGGCGGGATTGTTTCCCAACGCCTACGTTTCGAACCGGGTTTCCACGACCGGGCGCGGCGGGCCGTACGTTCCGGGCGGACTGCCGGGGCACGCGTTCGTGCTTAACAACAGCGCGTTCTGGCCGGTCGATCCGGACCTGGATCCCACGACGAACGCGGTGATAAGAATGGAGGTTACCTCGCCCACGAACGACACGGACGTGGTTGTTTACTCCGATCCGTTTACTCTGAAGGGACTGAAGTTCACGGAGCCGGCGGCGGGCGCGACCTGGACGCTGGGCGCGTCCGAAACGGTCGGGTTTCTTTCCGCGGGTATGGGAAGCGGCGCGAGGGCGAACGTGTACTATTCGCCGGACGGCGTGAATTTCGACATGAGCCGTCCGGTTACGAACAACATGCGGATATACGACGGACTGAACAACTTTACGTGGAATATCGAGAGTTCGAAAACGCTGACGAGGACTCCTTCCACCAACGCGCATCTCATGGTGAAGAGCGGTTCATACAGCAATATTTCCGAAGCGTTCACACTCCGAGGCATACGGGTGACGAAACCGGTAGGGGCGGATATATGGGCCGTAAGCGACCTGACCAACACTATTGAGTGGACCCAGGTGGGGGCCGCGCCGCCGTACAGCATTGACTTCACGCTGTGGGAGGGCGGAAGCCCGGTTTACAGCGAGAATATTACTCCTTCGACGCCGGGTCCGAGTTACGACTGGGCAATGACGTCGAACGCCATCGGCAGTAACGTGACGATTACGGTGACGGACAGCGGCGCGTTTTCGGGCATTTCGGAGGTGTTCGAGGTAGTGGCCCAGCCGTCGATAAACATAGTCAATCCTTCGCCGGGCGATTTCTGGAAGGTTACGGAGACCAATACCATTGAATGGCGCCGCGGCGGTAAGATGTCGAACGACTTCTGGGTGGCTTATTCGCCGTATCCGTTCAGCGTTACAAATGTGCTGAGGGTCGGAGCGTGCGACTTTGACGAGGGCGTGTTCAGCTATACCTGGGCGAACATTCCCAACGCGCTCGGCCCCTGCAGGCTGATAATAACCAACAGGGCCGACGCGCAGGTATGGGATGTGTTCAGCGACTTCGAAATAGCGCCGAAGTTCGAGATAAGCCCGTTTGTGGGCGACCTTTACGCCCTGAAGCCCAAGCCGGTGGACTGGGTAACCCGCGGATCGGTAACGGAAGGAGTCGATCTGTACTATTCGACGGACCCGCTGAGGGAGACCGGAAGCTGGACGCTTATCAACACGGAAGGGCCGTACACGGCGGTGGCGCACGATCAGCCCAGCACTTACCTGTGGACGGTGGCGAACGTGCGCACGAACACGGTCTGGATCAGGATCCAGGACCACGGCTTTTCCAACCGCGTTTTCGAGGCGGACAAACCCGGGCCGTACGACGATTACGGCATGTTCGAGGTGAAATACTACAGGATAGTGTGGCGGATATTCGATTCGGCGACTTCCAACGAACTGGACCATCTCAGCGTGGCCGACAGCGTGGGGTGGTCCGACTCCGGGCTGGATTCGCCGATCACGCACTGGTATCCGTACGGAACGGAGTGGGACACTGTATGGTACAGGGAGTTCTTCAACGACGAAGTAGTGTTCCACTGGACTTCCGAACCTTCGAGAACGAACTACGTCTGGATGGATCGTTCGGAAATAGAGCCGGACTACCACGTGCTGGCGAACTTCTCCTACAACATGACAGCTTCCAACTTCCTGGTGCAGTCGTGGCTTGAGAGAGGCGGATCCATACAGGAAAAACCGCGGGAATGCCGTATAAAGGTTTACGACGCGAGCGGTAACCTGATAGAGACTATTTCCTCGACGATTCCCACCGACAGCGGCGTGTTCTGGATGACGTGGGACGTTTCGGGGGAAAGTTACTCCGGGTCGGAGATTTTCTTCGCGACGGTGGAAATAGAGTACTCCGGAGAAACGTACTCCTCCGGCGTGACGTTCTCGCCGAGGATGACCGCAAGCGCGGAGATCGAGACGGTGATTGGCTTCATCGAGGCTTCGACGGCCGCCATCAGGGACGACGTCGAAAACGTGCGGTCGAACGTGGTGGCCGTGGGCACAAATGTGTCGGCGGTGCGGAGCTCGCTGGACGCCTTCAGAACCGAGACGGGGACCGGTATATCGAACCTTACCGATATAGCCGTTGAAACCAGGGACAACGTGGAGCTTGTGGCGACCAATATAGGCGTTATTACCGGCACCGTGGAGCGGGCCGTTACGACTATCACGGGCGAACTGGCCAAAGTGGTGGGGCCGCTTAACACGATAACCCAGACACTGCCGGAGATAAGTTCCGACGTGGTCAGCGACCTGGCGAGAATACTTACCAGGCCGGATACCGTGCAGTACGGCTCCACGAACCTGTTCCTGTACAAGACCCGACCGGGTTACGCGGCGGCCTCGGTCCCGATTACCGTGTCCAACAGCGCCCAGGGCCTCGTGTACAGCGGGAATATGACTGAAATTATCGGCGGCATCTACGAGGAGGAACTGATCGCCGACTGGGGCACGAACAGTTACACGATCACCTGTTCGGACCCGCACGCGAGGGACAGCGCGGTGGTGCGGGTAACAGCCGCGGGTGAACTGTCGGAAGTGCCGCAGATGATCGCGGACCTGAGTACGGAGTTGAATTCGCTTGAGAGCGGAATAACCGACGTTTCGGACCTGGTGAAGGATATCCCCACTACGGATATTACGCCCGTAGTCGAGGACATAGACGAACTGAAGACCATGGTGCAGGGAATCGAGACCGGCGAGTCAACCATGGAGGAAGTGAAAGAGGCAGTGAACGCGATCGATTCACGCATCGGTTCGGAATCCGATTCGGCCGGGAGCGACAGCGTGTTCGGCAAGGTGAGTAAAGTTTCCGCGGAAGTCGACAGCGTGGGAGTGTACGCGGCTGACGCCAAGAAGAACGCTCAGTCGGCCAAGACGGAAGCGTCGGACGCGTCGAGCGGCGTGGACGAGGTGAAGGACCTTCTGGAAAAGGGCGATCTGGACGGCGTGATGGGCGAGCTGAGCAATATAAAGCAGTCAATGCTCGCGGCGAAGGAAATGCTGGAAGGGATGCCGGAGCTTCTCGAATTCGCCAGGATGCGCGAAGACGTGGAGAACATGACCGCGCGTGTGCAGGAACTCGCCGCGAGCGAGGGATGGGAATCGCTTCTTGAGGGGCCCACGGTGGGCGGCGAAGGCGGAGCTGTAGAAGGAGAGGAAAGCGATGTTGAAACTCTCGTAACCACCGTGCGGGAGCTGAAGGGGGCCATGGGCTTCATGCTGAAGCTGATGGACAAAGAGGTCAATAAGCCGGTGGTGGAGGACGCGCTTGTGGGCGCGGAGTAGGGCGTGGGTGCTTCCAGAACCGGCAAGCTTGCGATCCGATTTGCGAATCCTTTCCGTCCGCCGCGGCGGACGGGAAATGCGTGACGCACCAGCCCGCATCGCTGGCGGCGTACTGGAGGTTTTGTAGCGCCGCCGGACGCGATGCAATGGGAGCAGGGCAGTAGAGACGTTGTGGGTCAATTAATCGTAATGTTTCTCTCCTCCCATCTTAATCCCAATCTTAATCTCTCCCTCTGTCGTCTGTCGTCCGTCATCCGTCATCTGCCCTCCGTCCCGACCTTCGGCGAACATGGTTCGCCTCCTACATATACGCGTGAGGACACGCGTTACTACACCTTCCGACGTTGTAGCAGCGGGTGTCTCACCCGCAGGGCTTCCGTAGGAGCCGATCCCCCGATCGGCGAAGGTCCGTGCCATCCGTGGTTGCTCCTATCTCGAAACTCGACAAGCCCTTACATTACATGCTATTCTACGGACACTGTATTATGACTCGTAAAACTCCATTTGCATTTATTGCGGCCGCTGTGCTTGGAGTGTTCCTCTCTGCGGCGGCCGCGGACGCCGCCAAGGTTGTTTACCGCATCAGGGTGGGAAACCCGAAAGATACGCCGCAGACCGAACAGGTTAAGCGCTATCTGCCGGTAGGTGTGCGCACAAACGACATTCTCAACACGGGCGGGCTGGATATAGGCTATGACGTCAAGAACGACGCGTACTATGTCCATCGGGAAGTCGAACTCGGCCCGCGGGGTTCCGCCGATGCTATACAGGTGTTCAGGGTGGAGATAAGGGATATCTGGGCCATTCCCGAAGAGGAAATGGCGGACCTGCAAGAGCACGCGGCCCAGCTTGTTGAAAAACTCAAGGGAACCGACTATTCCGATGTTGCCGAAAAGCTGGGCGCCCAGGTAAAGGAGACGCTGGACGGCATAAGAAAACTGCAGGAGGAAAAAGCGCTTAAGCCGAATCAGGACGCGATGGAACATATCCAGGCGTATGAAACAAATTCCGACGCGTTTGATACGGTGAAGAAGGACATAGGACGGCTGGAGAACATGGTGCTGGGCACCGGGCGGGACCCGGGCGCCGTGAAGGGAGAAGTGGGAGCTGAAACGATATCGGAAACGGCCGAAGCGCCGGAACCGCAGGAGTTCGGGACGGCTGTATTCAAAATTACGGTCAGGAACACTTCGGACCGGGAGAGGGTATTCGAGCGATTCAGGCATAATCTTCCGAAAGAAATCGGCATACAGGACGTGCTGGACGCCGGGGAACTTCGCGTGGCGGTCCGAGAGGACGGCGAGGGCTGTTACGTCTATAAGGATAATCTGAAGATACCGGGCGGCGAAACAAAGACGTACGAGATAAAGATCAGGGACAGGTGGGACGTAAACGAGCCGCGGATCGCCGCCATGCAGACGGCAGTTACCAATGTTATGGGCCTGATCAGGGGGGGCGAGCAGTACGATTCCATAAGGGATTACCTGGATGATGTGCTTGAAGAACTGAAGGAAATCTCCGGACAGCCCGCCCCGGAGGAACTGGGCCCTGAATACGTTGCCTTCTACAGGCGGCAGAACAGGGAACTGGACCGTCTTGAAAAGAAAATTGCCCGTATCAAGGCGTCCCTGAAAGTTATTACTCCGAAATTCGGGTTTGACGTACAGCCGCCGAGCCCGAAAACCACGTGGCTGATCATCTGGATTATTCTTGTCTTCCTGGGGGTAATGAGCCTACTATTCTTCCTCCGGTGGTTCTCAAGGACCAAGGCCGAAGCGCTCAGCGGAGAGGTCGGGCGCTCCGAGTCGGAGGGACCTCCGACCTGACCATCCCGGGGAGTGAGGGGGGGAAGGTCCTTGAGGGCGCTGCGATACGGCAACGGATCCGCAAGGAAAGAAGACACCAGTGGCTCTTAAGATAGACCTGCTCAAAATGAAAGAGCACGGCAAGGTGGTGGAAATCCGCCAGGATGTCGTGCATGTGACCGGCCTTTCCAACTGCATGTTCGGGCAGATTGCGGGCATAGGATCCCATTCTCAGGGCATCATCCTGGGCTTTGACGGGGACTATGTGCTGGCGCTTGTGGTGGACGAAGGCGCTTCGATCAAGCCGGGCGACTCCGTTACGACTTCAATCGACGAATTTAAAATACCCGTCGGCGACAATTTCATCGGCAGGCGCGTGGACGCGCTGGGGAAGCCGCTGGACGGAAAGGGGCCCGTAAGAGAAAGCAAGTATTACCCGATCTTCGGCAAGGCGCCTTCGGTGCTGGAGCGCATTCCCCTTACCGACGTTCTGCAGACCGGCATCAAGATAGTGGACATGATGAAGCCGGTGGGCAAGGGACAGAGGATGCTTCTGATCGGAGACCGGATGACCGGGAAGACCACCATGGGCGTGGACGCGATACTGAGCCAGAAGGGCCGGAACGTTATCTGCATTTACTGCCTGATCGGAAAGTCGGAAGCGGCGCTGAGCACCGTTGTCGATATGTTCAACGCCGGCGGGGTGTGGGATTACAGTCTTATAGTGGCGGCCAGCGCATCGGCCCCCATGGGTCAGCAGTACATGGTCCCGTACGTGGCGGCCAGCATGGGCGAGTATTTCATGTTCGAGAAGGGCGCGGATGTGCTGGTTGTGTTTGACGATTTCACCAAGCACGCCTGGGCTTACCGCCAGATTTCGCTTCTTCTGGAGCGGGCGCCGGGCCGTGACGCCTATCCCGGCGATATATTCTACATTCACTCCCAGCTTGTTGAGCGAGCCTGTAAGCTGAACGCGGACAGGGGCGGAGGCTCCATGACCCACCTGCCCATCGTGGAGACCCTGCAGGGCGACGTCGCGGGTTATATCCCTTCCAATACCATCTCAATGACGGACGGCCAGATTTACTTTAACGCGTCCCTTTTCAGCGAAGGTTTCAAACCGGCTATCGACATGGGGCTGTCCGTTTCCCGTATCGGAAGCAAGGTGCAGTGGCCCGCCATGAAGAAGCTGGTCGGCATGCTCCAGCTTGAATTCGTGCGATACAAGGAACTGGAAAAACTCACCAGGATCAAGGCGGGCGCTTCTCCGGAAGTCGAACAGCGCCTGAAAAACGGCAAAATTCTCGAGGAGATACTGAAGCAGGGGCCGAACAGGCCGTGCCCGCTTGAGGAACAGGTGATTATTCTCCACGCGCTGGCGGAGGGATTTCTGAAGGGCGTGGAACCGCCGGAGGTGCGGGGCCGGCTGGACGGCCTGATAAAGCAGATTCGCGCACAGCGCCCGGACGTAATCAGGGACCTGGTTGAAAAACAGGAAATGACGGATGATATCAAGGAGGCTCTGAATGATCAGATCAGGCGGTTCCAGGATACCTCTGTTTAAGATGAAGGTCGAAGAGAAGGGCGTGATCAAGGACGTAAAGGAGATCATTGCCAGGATACAGGGTCTCCCGACGTGCCTGAACGGCCAGATAGTGGACATGGGGGATGGTGTAAGGGGCATCATCATGGGATATGACGAAAACGACGTGCTGGCCCTGGTTCTCGGCGATCAGGGGAAGCTCAAAATGGGCAAGGATGTCTCCGGCGTGAGCGAGCCGTTCACCATACCGGTCGGAGAGGGGTTCGTCGGACGCGTGGTGACGGCCATGGGAGAGCCGGCAGATCAGGGAAAGGAGATCGACGCGGCGGGGCGCATGGAGGTGTTCAAGGCGTCTCCCCCGATAGTGCACAGGGCGCCGGTGGACCGGTATCTCAGCGTGGGAACAAAAGTAGTGGACGTATTGATTCCGGTGGCCATGGGGCAGAGACAGCTTATCCTGGGAGACCGGATGACGGGGAAGACTGTTGTCTGCGTGGACGCCATTATCAACCAGAAGGACACGGGCATGATCTGCATATACTGCTGTGTCGGCAAGTCCGTTTCCGGGCTTCAGAAAACGGTGTCTACTCTGAAAAAAGCCGGAGCGCTCGACTATACGGTTATAATGGCGGCGACGGATAACGCTCCCGTGGGGGAGCAGTACATCGTGCCCTTTGCGGCGGCGTCCATGGGAGATTATTTCGCGCAAAAGGGGAAGGACGTTCTTATCGTCTTCGACGACCTGACCAAACACGCATGGGCTTATCGCCAGCTTTCGCTTCTTCTCGAGCGCCCTCCCGGACGCGAGGCCTATCCCGGTGATATATTTTACGTTCAGACCCAGCTCATGGAACGGGCCGGCAGATTCAACGAGAAATACGGAGGAGGTTCCATGACGTTTCTGGGGATAGCGGAGACGCTCCAGGGCGATCTTACCGGGTATATCCCCTCGAACCTGGCTTCAATGTGCGACGGGCAGGTGTGCATGAGCAATACAATGTTCGCCGAAGGTTACAGGCCGGCGATTGATTTTACGTTGTCGCTTTCCATCATCGGAGGGCGCGTACAGCCGCCGCGTTTGAAATCGTTGAGTTCAAAATTGCGGGCCGATTACGCGCAGTACTCCGAACTGGTGAAACTGAGCAAACTGCAGTCGGGACTCTCGGGAGAGGCCGAAAAGGTTTTCAACAGAGGCCGGTCGATCATGGCCGTGCTTCAGCAGGGGCAGTTCGACCCCGTGACGCTGGCCGAAGTGATGGTGCTTCTGTACGCGCTGGACAAGGGAGTAGTTGAAAATCTGCCGGAGGACAAGAGGGCCGGATTCAACAAAGAAATATACGATTATGTCAAGGGACGCAGTGAAGCGCTGGTTACCCAAATACAGGAGAAGGTCGAGCTGACTCCGGATATGGAAAAGGAACTCGACGCGGCAATAGAAGAGTATGTGGAAAGCCGGACGGGGGATGTATGACGGAGGGCGGAGGACGGAGGACGGATGACAGAGGACGGAGGGGGAGATTAAGATTGGGATTAAGATGGGAGGAGAGGGGAGTAACCACGGATTTCACGGATGGAAATGGGCCCGGGGGGAAGAGGGGACGGGCACTGATTACACGGACCTTCGCCGATCAGGGGATCGGCTCCTGCAGAAGACCTGCGGGTGAGACACCCGCTACTACAACGTCGGAAGGTGTAGTAACGCGTGTCCTCACGCGTACATGTAGGAGGCGAACCACTGTTCGCCGAAGGTCGGGATGGAGGACGGAGAGGGATTAAGATTAGGATTAAGATTTGGGGTAACCCTGTAACCTGTAACCTGTAACCCTGTTTGAAAGTCACGATTCTCAATCCGAAGCACGTGATCTACGAGGGGGAGGCGAAAAGCGTCTTCCTGCCGGGAGATATGGCGGAGTTTGAAATTCTCGACTATCACGCGCCTATTACGAGCCTCCTGCGTCCGGGTAAGGTAGTAGTGGACTGGGAAACCGCGGTGCCCATCAAGCAGGGCATGGTGAAGTTCGACAACAACGAGTGTACCGTACTGGTGGAGGAGTGATGGGGGGGAGGGCACCCGCTGCTACAACGTCTGGAGGAGTGCAGGAGGCGAACCCAAACGGGAAATGTAGGAGGCGAACCCCTGTTCGCCGAAGGTCGGGTTTAAGGTCGGGACGGCGGGAATGCTTTGTTTGGCGAAGATGAGAAAAAAAACGTGAATTTTGCCCTGAGAGTACGGCATTATTTTCTATGGAAAACTTTATAATATTTCTGGTAATGTTCGTAACGATCATCGGCCCCTCGGCCGTGATAGCGGCTATCGGGTACGGAAGTATCCGGGCGTTGGGAAGAAATCCGTCAGCGGCGCCCAAGATACTCCAGGCTATGATAATAGCCCTGATTTTCGCTGAATCGATAGCGGTAATAGCGTTGCTGATACTGTTTCACCTCTTTGGAAGAGGAGGATAGGGGTGTTCTTAGTTCTTAGTCCCTGGTCCTTAGTCATTAGTTGCTTGTTGGAAGAGGGGTCGGTCGGAGAGGAGTGCAGGAGGCGAACCCAAACGGGAAATGCAGGAGGCGAACCCCTGTTCGCCGAAGGTCGGGACCCATAAAGGGGAAGTGATTATGCCGGAAATACTGAGATTGCTTATACCGATAATACTGGCGCACGCGGTTGTGCTGGCGGTGATTATCATTGTCGTCAAACGCCTTCTTCTCAGCGATACCATGACGGCCGTCAAACGGATCAGGCAGGTCGAAACGGAGGTGCGCAGGAAGGAAGAGGGGATCCGCAGGGAAATAGAAGAACACGAGAAGGCTTTTGAAAAGCAGAAAGCCGAAGCGGAAGAGGAACTGCAGAAACGCCGTGAAGAAGGGGAAAAAGAACTTGCGTCGGTAAAAGAACAGATCACGTCCGAAGCGAATAAGGAAGCCGAGCAGATAGTCCAGCGCGCCCGACAGCAGGAGAGCAAGATCAGGGAGGAAATCGAGCGCAATATGGAAGAAAAGGCGGTTGAATACGGGGCGGAAGTCTTTAAACTGGTCGTAAGCGAAGAAATAACACCTGAATTAAACAAGCATTTTATCAATGAACTGCTTGACGCGCTTGAAGAAATTGACGCCAGTAATATCACCGCCGACGCTTCTCAGGCGGAATTCAGGACCAGTCATCCCATGGACGAGGAACAGAAACGGAGGCTGGAAGGTCTGCTCAAGGAAAAATTCGGGTCGGATGTGAAAGTGGAGGAACAGGTCGACGAAGAATTACTGGCGGGGTTATCTCTCAAAATGGGCAGTCTGGAAATCGACGGGACCCTGCTGAACCGTTACAAAGAAGCCGCCGCGGAACTGAGAAAGAACGTGGAATAATTTCAGAAGGATTCGTCCGTCAGCCGACGGACTATGGCGGGTGAGACACCCGCTCCTGCAAACGGGATGGAAAATGCAGGAGGCGAAGCCAAACGGGAAATGCAGGAGGCGAACCCAAACGGGAAATGTAGGAGGCGAACCCCTGTTCGCCGAAGGTCGGGACGGAAATGATCTTCGTCCTTCAGCCGACGGACTCCTGCAGACGGGGATTGGGACAACTTTAACCGTGAACCGCTGAAACAACGCACAACAAAAAATCTCTCATGCAGCTCAACGAAATCAGAAAAGAAGAACAGTTCCAGGCCGAACTCCTGAACCTGATCGAAACGCTGAAGAATATCGCCGCTTCGCATTACCACATGATGGAAAAGGAAAAAGAGCGGTTCGACAGGTTCATGGACGCCTTTTCGGAATTCTTCCGTGTCGTCAATCTTGTTGATATTGACGATCCCCTCGTACGCGTTGAGTCCGACAGGCTCGGCATTATTGTGGTGACCTCCGATTCCGGCTTCATGGGGGGGCTGAACCAGGGCGTTATTCGCGAGGCGGCCAATGTCCAGGGCGACAGGCCCGATGAGAAGACGGCTCTGATAGTCATAGGGGACAAGGGAGCGACGGTGCTGGGAGACGCGGGGCGCGAATTCAAGTTTTTCCCGGGCATCAACCAGGATACTATGTATGAACAGTCAGTGGAGATCAAAGATTACATCGTCGGGGAAGCGCTGGAAAAGAGGATAGGGAAAACCGTCATTGTATACCCCAGGCCGCTGTCGTTTACGTCGCAGACTATTGAAACGGCAAGTCTTCTGCCCTGCGCGGAACTTTTTGATATAGAATCGACCAGTGAGGTTTCACAGCGCATAAAGCATGAAGGTGTGATCGCGGATGCGACGAAACTCATCGTGGAATCGTCTTTTTCCGATATGCTCGAATATCTCGCCGGGGTCTGGCTGACATCGAAATTTTTTGAAGTATTCGAGGACAGCAAGCTGGCGGAATTCTCCGCGCGGGCCATGCATCTTGAAGGGAGTTTCGACAAGGTGGAAAAAGAGTACAAAAAGATAAAACATATGGCCCAGAAGGCTTCGAGGGAAAATATCGACAAGGGTATGCGCGAAAGTTTCGGGGCCACGCGAAAAAAGAGACGCCGGAAAAAGGCCCCGGCGTAGATGACGGGGGGACGGAGGACGGATGACGGAGGGAGAGGGAGAGATTAAGATTGGGATTAAGATTGAGATTAAGACGGGGGAGAGGGGCACCTGGTCCTCGCACCTGGTCCATACATCTAGTCCTTAGTCGATTAAGAGTGAGAGATTAAGATTAAGATTGGGATTAAGATTCCCTGTAACCTGCAACCGCTACAAACGGGAGAATGATATGGCAGTTGAAACAGAAGAAAAGACACTGAAAAAAGGCAAGGTTCTGGCCGTGCAGGGGCCGGTAGTGGACGTGCTGTTCCATGATGTGGCCGATATGCCCGATCTGCATGAAACCGTAATGGTGAGAACATTCGACAAGCGCGACGTGACCCTGCTGGTCGCGGAACACCTGGAAGGCAATATCGCCAGATGCGTGTCCCTTTCCTCAACGCTGAACCTCCAGCGCAACGCGGTAACGACCTCGACCGGCCACATGCTTACAATTCCGGTGGGCGATGAGTTGTTCGGGCGTATAGTCAACGTTATGGGCGAACCCGTGGACGGGAAAGGGCCTGTAGAGACGGAACAGAGATCTCCCATACACAAGGACGTCTCACGGGTGGCCATGGATGTCGGAGAGGACGCCGGAAAAGCCGAAGTTGTGGAGACCGGCATCAAGATCGTGGATCTTCTCTTTCCCGTCGTTCGCGGAAGCAAGACCGGTGTCATCGGCGGAGCCGGCTGCGGGAAAACAGTGCTCATAATGGAACTGATCCACAACATTGTTGAAGAACACGAAGGCGCGTGTGTTTTTACGGGTATAGGCGAGCGTATCCGAGAAGGCAACGAGCTGTACTACGAATTCGAGCAGGCGGGGATTCTGGAGAAGATAATGATGGCCTTCGGTCAGATGGACGAACCGCCCGGGGCGAGGTTTAACGTGATACTCACGGGTATTACCCTTGCCGAATATCTGCAGAGCAAGGGCCGCGAAGTACTGCTTTTTATGGATAACATATTCCGGTTCGTGCAGGCGGGCGCGGAGATTTCCACACTGCTGGGAAGAACGCCTTCGGAAACGGGTTATCAGCCCACGTTGAGTTCCGAAGTGGGTGACGTTCACGAAAGGATCAAGGGCTCGATTTCGGCGTTTGAGGCCGTGTATGTGCCGGCCGACGATCTGACT
The DNA here is from genome assembly GCA_046483125.1 of Kiritimatiellia bacterium. Lineage (GTDB taxonomy): Bacteria > Verrucomicrobiota > Kiritimatiellia > UBA8416 > JAWODU01 > JAWODU01. Next base: position 64,151 of record JAWODU010000119.1, on the reverse strand, counting down.
GACCCGGCTGTGGTCGCGATTTTCAGTTATCTCGACGCTGTAATGGTGCTGTCACGTGAAAGAACCCAGCTCGGCCTGTATCCCGCAATCGATCCTCTGGCGTCTTCATGTTCGAATCTTGACGCTTCTATAGTAGGCCAGAGGCATTTCGATGTTTCACAGGAACTATTGAGGATCCTTACGAAATACGACGAATTAAAACGCATCGTCGCGGTTATCGGCCTGGATGAACTGTCGAAAGCGGACCGGACCCTCTATGAAAGGGCGCGGAAACTGCAGTATTTTATGACGCAACCCATGTTTGTGGCCGAATCGTACGTGGGCAAAAAGGGCGAATACGTGAAAACCGAAGAGACGCTGGACGGATGTGAAATGATCATGGACGGAAAAGGCGACGACCGCCCCGAAGATGATTTCTATATGATCGGGAAGCTGGAGTAGGGGGCTGTTCTTGGTCCTTGGTTCTTAGTCCCTGGTCCTTAGGCCTTAGTTGCTTGTTGGAAGAGGGGACGGGCGGAGAGGCGTGCAGGAGGCGAAGCCCTGTTCGCCGAAGGTCGGGACGGGCGAATGACCTTCGGCGATCGGGGGATCGGCTCCTACAGACGGGCGACGGATGACGGATAGGATACAGGATCCCGGAGAACAGATTGGTAACATATCGGTTTTCTTGAATGGATAAACTTGGACAGAAACTTGTAGATAAGGGCCTGCTTTCGCGGCGGGACCTAGAACGCGCACAGGCCGCCGCCCGCAAGGCCTTCAAGCCGCTGTCCTCCGTGCTATCCGAAGAAGGATATCTTCCCGAAGAGGATCTATTGCGAACCCAGGCCGAGCTTTACGGCATGGAGTTTGTGGACCTTCGCGATGTCAGCGTAGAAGAAAAGGCGGTAAAGGCCCTTTCTCCGAAACTTGTATCACATTACGGGATTATGCCGGTGGAATTCCGCGGGGGCGTGCTTGTTATAGCCGTGTCCGATCCCCTCGATACCGCGCCTTCGCAGGATATTCAGACCAATCTCGGTGTTAAGGTGGACCGCGTTCTTGCCCGCCGGAATGATATCCAGGAAGCCCTGCGCGCGCATTACGGCGTGGGTGCGGATACCGTGGAAAGAATACTTTCCGAAACCGACAGGGAAGAAGAGGACGCGGCGGTCGAGGATTCACAGGACCTCGAAAAGATGGCCGAAGACGCTTCGGTGGTAAAACTGGTGAACCAGCTTATGCTTGAGGCTATAAAGGACAGAGCCACCGATATACATTTTGAAGTCGAACCCCAGGGTCTCGCGGTGAGGCGCAGGATAGACGGTGTGCTGTACGAGACCAAAGTTCCCGAGAATATCAGACTGCTGTATCCGGCGATAGTATCCAGGATAAAACTGATGTCCGGGCTGAATATAGTCGAAAGGCGTCTGCCGCAGGACGGCCGGGCCGGCGTGAATATAGGACACAAAAGGTATGACCTGAGAGTATCGGCGGTGCCGGCCATGCGGGGAGAGGACATCGTGGTGCGGATTCTGCCGGCAACAATGACATTCGAACTGGAGCAACTGGGTTTTTCCGGCGAACACCGCAAACTCCTTGAGGAAATGCTGTCGGAAGCGCATGGAATAATTTTTGTTACCGGACCGACCGGAAGCGGCAAGAGCACCACTCTTTACGCGTGCCTCAGCAGGCTTAACACGCGTGAGCGGAAGATAATAACCATTGAAGAACCTGTTGAGTACGAACTTGCCGGCATAACCCAGACGCAGGTCAACCCGAAAATAGGCCTGTCTTTTGCAAGATCTCTGCGGAGCATGCTGAGGCATGATCCGGACGTTATGATGGTAGGCGAGGTAAGAGACGCGGAGACGGCGCGCATCGCGGTGCAGACCGCCATGACGGGACATCTTGTGCTGAGTACCCTTCATACCAACGATGCGGCGGGCGGCGCGGTACGGCTGATGGATATGGGAGTTGAACCTTATCTGATCGCTTCGACGGTGAAGATTTTTACCGCCCAGAGGCTTGTGCGGGTTTTGTGCGGCTGTAAGGAGTCGTACCGTTTTGAGGGTAAGACCCTTTACCGTCCGAAAGGGTGCAGAAAATGCCGGAACAGCGGCTATCTCGGGAGAGTGGCAATTTCCGAATTCCTTCCCGTGCGGCCTGAAATACGGGAATTGATACTGAATAAATCCTCGGCGGCGGATATCAGAAAGAAAGCCGATGAGCTCGGGATGAAGTCCCTGCGGGCCGACGGTCGGGAAAAAGTCGAGGCGGGGATTACGACGGCCGAAGAGATTATGAGGGTGACGAGCGGGGAGTAGTTCCAAATCTCAATCCGATATCGGGGAGATTAAGATTGGGATTAAGATTACGATTAAGATCGGGATTACGATCAGGATGAGGAGATTAAGATAACGCGCTGACCATATGCCGACGTACTCATACAGGGCCAAGAAGGGACCCGGCGAAACTGTCGAAGGCGAGCTGGACGCGGAATCGCGGCGGAGCGCCGCGCTGGCGCTGGACCGCATGGGATTAAGCCCCGTCTGGATAAAAGAAAAAGACCGTCAATTCCGTGAATCCGGCCGGGTGCGGACCGGGCGCATAAGGCGCAGAGACGTTACGGTTTTTACCCGTCAACTGGCTTCCATGATAAAATCGGGAGTCCCGATTCTGCGCGCGTTGTCCATTATTTCCGCACAGACCCCGAATACCGGCCTTCGGCGGCTTATAGAAGATCTGACAGGCATCGTGCGGGGGGGGGATATGCTTTCGGAAGGATTGGCCGCCTATCCGGATGTGTTCCCGGAACTTTACGTGGATATGATACGTTCGGGTGAAGCGGGCGGAATGCTCGATACCGCGCTTGCGCGGCTGGCGGAAAATCGCGAGAAGGAGGATGAAACACGGCGCAGGGTTCAGTCGGCCACGGCATATCCTGTATTGATTGTGACCGTCGGAATAGCGACGGTTCTGATTCTGCTTATTTTTTTCCTGCCCCGGATTACCGGCCTCTTCGAGGACTATTCCGATCTCCCCGCGCCGACCCGGGCTCTGATGGCCGTAAGCGGGTTCCTGACCGACAAGTGGTACTGGCCGGCGGCGATAATTATTCTGCTTTGGGCGATAGTCAAACGGCTGGCTTCGGTCGAAAGAGGCAGAATCTTTCTTGATTCCGTCAAACTTCGGATTCCTTTTATCGGACGGATGCTGAAATGGTCCGGTACGGCGCGGTTTGCCAGGACGCTGGCTCTGCTTCTTGAAGGAGGCGTATCTATCGACAAGGCCCTGGACTTGAGCAGTGGTTCGCTGGATAACAGTGTTCTAAGGGATGAAATCCTGCGTATACGGTCGGATATCGTAACAAAGGGCGCCTCTCTTTCCTCCGGTCTGAGGAAATCCCGTGAGTTTCCCCTTTTTGTAGCCGGTATGGCGGCGGTCGGCGAGGAGTCGGGCAGACTTGAAGAAAGCATGAACGAAATAGCCCTGTTTTACGACAGGGAAGTGGAACATCAGACCGGGCTTGCCGTAACCCTGCTGGAACCGGCGCTGATTCTGGTGGTGGGGGCGATTGTGGGTTTTATAGTGGCGGCGATGCTTCTCCCCATCTTCGAACTCAGCGAGGCATTGTAGGAAGAGGAGAGCAATTACGGAGGACGGATGACGGATGACGGAGGACGGATGACGGAGGGAGAGATTAAGATTGGGATTAAGATTCGGGGAGATAAAGATTAGGATTAAGATTAAGACGGGAGGGGATGGACTCCTGGTCCCTGCACTTAGTCCCTCCTGCCCCGCTCTTCTTGCATCGCGGATAAGCGGCGCTACAAAACCTCCAGTACGCCGCCAGCGATGAGTAACGCGGGGACGCAAGGCGCATGTAAACGCTTGACGCCGTGGAGGCTGGGAGGTACCGTCTCAGGCAGGAGAAGGACATATGCAAAGCTCTACCCGCAGTTCCGCGTTCACACTGATCGAATTGATGATCGTTGTTATCATCATTGCGGCCCTCGCCGGAATGGTTGTGCCGCGTCTTCTGCCGCGAGCCGAAAAAGCCAGAGCGAAAATCTCCCGCGCTGAAATGGCCAATATCACGACCGGCCTCAAGTTCTACCGCCTTGACGTCGGCAAATATCCGTCGACCGAACAGGGCCTGGACGCTCTGATCAGCAATCCGGGGTCAGCCCCGAACTGGGACGGACCCTACCTGGAGAAGAAACCCCGGGATCCCTGGGGTTTTAAATACCGTTACCAGTACCCGGGAACTCACGGGATCACGGAATTCGACATCTGGTCCGTGGGGCCGGACGGCGAAGAGGGAACTGAAGACGATGTGCGCCCGGATGAGGAGTAACCCGGCTTCGTCCCGCTTGCGCGGAACTGCGCCGGGGCAGGTTCGGGATGCGGCCGACACCCGGCCCGGCTTCGTCCCGCTTGCGCGGTACTACGCCGGGGCGAGCACCCGATGCACCTCCCACTGTAGGAGCCGATCCCCTGATCGGCGAATCTCCCATCCCGCAACCCGGAACCCGCAAGCCGCATCGCAAAACCCGCAACCCACATCGCACAACCCACATCGCACAACGCACAACCCACATCGCACATCGCACACCGCACACCGCACATCGCACTCTTCCTTCACTCTCATAGAAGTTCTGGTTGCGGTGGTAATACTTTCCGTCGGGATCACCGCTGTTCTTCAGGCCATGAACACATGCCTGTCGGCCATGGGGGCTTCGGCCGAAACCGTGAAGTGCACTGAGCTGGCACGCGAAAAAATGTCCGAGTTAGAACTGTCGGCGGCAAAGTACGGAGAGTTGGGTGTCACGGCCTCCGGAGGTATATTCGAAAAGAAAGAGCCTCTTTTCTACTGGCAGGTGGAAACAGAGGAGATCGGAAGCGTGGAACGCGGAATCGACGAAAAGGAAGGCATAACCGAAAGGAAGCTGAACCTGGTTAAGGTAACGGTGTGGAAGGAAGGCTCCGACCGCAGTGTTGCGTTGTGCACTTACTTGGGAACAAAAGAGAAAAAATGACGTCCGTAAGCCGCAAAGGTTTTACCCTTATCGAACTTCTTGTCGCGGTCCTGATATTGGGGGTGGTGATCGGCGTAATTGGAGCGTCGGTATCGGGAGGCATAAAGGTCTGGGAAAAAGCCGTCGAACATCACGCCGTTGAGTCAAAGGTGATTCCGGGGCTGGGCATAACGGCAAAAGACCTGGCCGGTGTTCCCGACTTTTACGGCGTTGCTTTCAAAGGTGAACGGAGCGAATTTTCGCTCCCTGTCCGGCTGGACGGAAGCGAGGCGGAGGGCGTCGGGCGAATGGGAACGGTCAGATACAGTTTTGATTTCAGGCGCGGCGCCCTGATGCGTAAAACATGGCCCTTCCCGGGCGCCGAGCCGCCGCCGGGCAGGGGGGAAGAAAACCTTTTTGACGGGGCTGAAAGCGTGAAGTTTCTTTATCTGGAAGCGCCCCGGGAAGACAAAAGCGACGGGCTTGTCGAGGGTCCGGATGGCGCTGTATGGCATGAGGAGTGGCATAATCCGACCAATCCGCCGTCGGCGGTGAGAATAGAGGTATCGTTTTCGGGCGAAGGGGGGAGAAAGACTTTCAGCAGAACTGTTGTTCTGCGGGCCCGGGGGGCAGTGGATTCTCAGAAACGATGAAGAATGCCGGTGTGACAGGATTCCGGGACGCAGGAAGGCGGTCTTCGAGCGTCGTGATCCTGGCTGTCTGGGTGCTTTTTTTTCTGGCGGCCCTGGCAGTGGCCGTTGGGGCGTATGTTTCGGCGAACCTGGCGCTGGCTGAAAGGAACAGGTACTCCGCGAAGGCGCGATGCCTGGCCGCGGCCGGGGCGGAACAAGCGTTTTTTATCCTGATGACGGACACCAACGCATGGGACGGACCGGGAGAAGCCTGGAATTCGGACATCGAGGACGGGCTTTGGTCAGTGAGTATCGGGGCGGGCGGCTTTTCGGTGGTATCCGGCGGTGAGGAAAGCTTCGGTCTTTCCGACGAGGAGAGCCGCATTAACCTGAATAGCGCGGGCCGGCCCCTGCTGGAAGCTCTTCTGGTACGCGTCGGCGATCTCGACCCTTTGACGGCCGGGGAAACGGCGTCTGCCGTGATGGACTGGCGCGACAGGAATCAAGACGTCTTGACCGGCGGGGCGGAAAACGAATATTATCAGAACCTGAGACCGCCTTACGAGTGTCGTGACGGCGCGATCGGCTGTATCGAAGAATTGCTGTTGATTAAGGGCATAAACGAAGAAGTTGCGGCAAGGATCGGACCGCACGTTACGCTGTACGGTAGGGGGAAGATCAATATCAACACTGCCGGCAGGGAGGCGCTCGAATGTCTGGCGGTTTCGCATTGCCGCGGGGAAACGGACGTTGCGCTTGCAGTAGTTGAGCGTATAGTTGATTTCCGGGAAGCCGGGGGGCAGTTTACCGAACCGAGTATCCCGTCGGTTATGGCGGCTCTGCACGGATTTGAGCCGCTTGAACCGGAGGAGAGAGGTGTTTTGGCGGCCATGATGGCCGACGCAGAGATCCGTTCTTCGTGTTTTCGCGGCACAAGCACAGGGTGGGTAGAGCGGGCAGGAGGCAAGGGTTCAGGGGAAATACAGGCCGGTTACCGGATAGCCTTTGTGTTCGACCGGGAAAATGATACGGTTCTGGACTGGCGGGAACGGTAGTCTGTCGGACGACGGAGGGCGGACGACGGATGACGGACGACGGAGTTCAGACGGGGAGATAAGGATTAAGATAAAGATGGGGATTAAGATGGGAGGAGAGGGGAGCAACCACAGATGACGGATGAGGGATGAGGTAAACAACCTTGAACGAGCAGGTCGGTCTTAATGGCGCAGAAGAAATCCAAATCACGGTCGGGAAAGCCCTTTATTGTAGTTGAGCTGGGCTCGCGGTGGGTAAAGGCGGCGCTGGCGCGGCCTTCACGGCGCGGCGCGGCGCTTTCGGGTCTCTATATCGCCGAGGTGGATGGTTCGGCGCAATCACTCCAGAAAGCGCTGTCGGCGGCAATGAAGACTGCGGGTTCGTCGAAGGCGCCGGTAGCCGCATGTATTCCAAGGCAGATGGTGAACGTGAGGATGCTTGAAATGCCTTCGACCGATCAGGCCGAACTGGAAGATATGCTGGATCTGCAGGTTGGCAGGCAGACTCCGTATTCGAAGGACGAAATCGTTTACGATTACAGAATCGGATCGTCGGGACGGGAAGGTTACAGCAGGATTATGCTGGCAATAGCCCAGCGCAGTATCCTGAGGCAGAGGTTCAGCGTTCTGGAAGCGGCGGGAGTCGAAGAAGCGGTCATGTCGGTGAGCACTGAAGGACTGCTGAACTGGTACGGGCACGCTTTTTCGGAAGGAAAATCCGGAAAGACTTCGGTGGTGCTGGATATTGACTCGTATTACACTGATTTCTGCGTTATCGCCGGCGATCAGCTTCTGTTTACGCAGAGCATACTTACCGGGGCGGAGGAACTGGCCGGGGGAGACGCGGCGGCAACGCAGAAATACTGCAGGGAGGCCAAGCGCCTGCTTGAAGCTTACCGCGGGGAATCGGACTCGCCCGCCCCGGAGCGAATAATTATCACCGGCGCGGGACCGCATGTTAAAGATCTCCATAATGCTTTGAACACCGAAACGGATCTGCCGGTGGAAACGCGTGATTGCACCGACGCCCTTGGCGGGAAAGTCAGGCCTCCGGCGGGCATGGAGAAGAAAATAAGCGCGGTATCGCTGGTATCGCTGGCCGGGATGGCGCTGGCACAGGACGGCCTCGAATTGAATCTTGTTCCCGAGTCGGTCCTGTTGAGAAAAAAGCTTACCGGGAAAGCGAGAAACCTTACCGCGCTGGCCGCGATGATAATGGCGGTGATGGTATCGGGATCACTTTACGCGACGACAAAGTTCAGCACGATGGAGAGCCGGCTGGATGCCGTCAGAGCCGAGTCCGAGCGCATTGCCCCGGAGGTGAAGAAAATTGAAATGTGGACCCGGATAGCGAATACAGGGGCAAAACGAGCGGATCTGAAACGCTCAATGGTGAATCTGCTGAATGAAATCCATCATTCGGTTCCGGAAAAGAGCGGTGTGATGTTTCAGAACATGGGCATCGCCCGTGAAGGCGGGAGGGCGCGGTTTGAAGGCAGTTCGGACTCGCGGGGGGAAATCAGCGGTTTTGTGCAGAACCTGGAAAATTCACCCCTTTTTGAAAACGTCAAAGCCGACAGGATAAACAGAGATTCGCGGACCAGGAAGTACAAGTTCACGGTTGTGTGTGAACTGGAGAAAGAAGAATGATCCTCGACAAGCTCGACAAACTCAAACAGCGGGAAAAAATCGGCCTGATCATAGCTGTAGCCTGTGTTTTCTGGGTTTTCATGGACCGGCTGGTGATACAGACAATAACCGGGACATTCCGGGAACTGAGCATGGATATTGAAAAGGAAGAGAACCTTTTCGATTATCGTAAAAGCGCTTTGAGCCGCAAGGGGGTTGCACACGCGCGTTTTCTCCGGATCAGCGATAGAATCGAAAAGGCGCCGTCAAGCGCCGAAGCCATTGACGGGCTGAACATGGAAATCGATATGATGGCAAGGGAAACCGGTCTGCGTCTTGATTCCACTCTGCCCAGAGAACCGCGGGAGATGGGATGGTGCGAAGAGTGCCTGGTGGAAATCGGCAGATTCGGCGCCGGGATGGATCAACTGCTGAGGTTTCTCTACACGGTGCGTACAAGACCCGGTTTGCTTACCGTCCAGAACCTTACGCTGTCTCCCGGCGGGGAAGGTCCGGAGTCCCGCAAGGGCTCCATGCTGGTGACAAAACTGGTCAGAGTTCCGGAAGGGGAAAAAGCGGGCGAGTAAGAAGGGATGACCGACGGGGAGAGAGATTCACAGGAAGGGCGGAAAGGCCGGGAAGAAACTGTAGGAGGCGAACCCCTGTTCGCCGAAGGTCGGGAAAATACTTAACATGGAAACGGAACAGTACGAAGTCCACGGCCCCGGCGGCGATTCACTGCCCCGGGTGCTGGACCCGGTGGCGACGATGGCCGTGGTTCAGCGTTTCGTTGAAACGGAACGCAACCGGACCAGGCGAATCGTCGCGTGGCTGGGAACGACGTTTCTGCTTATCGTGGCAGGCATGCTGGTTGTCTTCAGCTCGGTCGGCATCACGGTCCTGCGCAGATCCAGAAAAGCCATGGAAGGCGTGAATGAAATAAGCGCCCAGACCGCCCGCTACGCCGCGGACATGGTGGACCTGGGCGGCGAAGTGAACAACCTGCGGGAGACGGAAGCGGAATTAAAAGCCAGTCTTGATGATACCGTGACCGAGCATGAAAGAGAAAGTGTAGTGCTGAAGCGCGACCTGAAGAGGTTCAGCCGATGGGTTGCTTCGCGCGTCGAACCGGATAACGGCGGCGACGAGACTGTCACGAGGCTCCGGCTCCGTCTTGAGAAGGCGGAAGAAGAATTACTGCAGGGCAAACAGCAGATCCGGGAGCTGAAAACGCAGTATTCGAATCTGCTGAAGCATGCAGAAACAGAGACGTTTACCGGCGCGGGGACGGAAGAATTTGCGACGGAAACCTCGGCTCCCTTCGCAATAAAGGATGAACCTGAAGCGGCATCCGGCGCTTACGCGGAATCCGTTCCGGAACCGCCGCCTGAAACCGGCGGGGACGTGACAACTGAAGAAATATCGCCTTCTGAAATATCGGTAGTCGAATTGCCGAACGGGGACCGCTACGAGGGGCAGTTCAAGGACGGTCTGTTTCACGGGCGCGGCGTTTACTATTACAGGAACGGGGACCGTTACGAAGGCGAATTCAGGAACGATATGAAACACGGGCATGGCGTGTTCATTCATCATAACGGGGACCGCTACGTGGGCGGGTTCAGGGACGACGTGAAACACGGCAGAGGGACAATGACGTTTCACAACGGGAACAGATACACGGGTGAATTCAGGGACGGCGTAATGAGCGGTAAGGGAACGATGGTTTACAGGGACGGCAGTAAGTACGAAGGGGATTTCAAAAACGGAGTGAAACACGGACAGGGAGTGTTCTGTTTTACGAACGGCGACGTGTATAAAGGAAAATTCGTAAACGGCGTGCGGGAAGGTCCGGGTATCTACACCTACGCCGACGGGGCTAAATACATAGGCCCCTTCAGGGACGGCAGGAGACACGGGCAGAAAGGCCGTTACATTTATCCCGGGGGAGAGGAATACAGGGGGGAATTCCGAAGCGGAAAAAAACACGGGCGCGGGGTGTGGATATTTTCCGACGGGAGACGGGTTGAGGGGGTATGGGAAAATGACCGGTTTGTGCGAGGAGGCTGATCTGACCTTGCCCCGCCCGCCGTAGTCCGTCAGATGACGGACGAAGGCGTGAAGGAAATAAGGGGAAAACGCCGGCGTTTTCCCCCAATCTTCCGCTCCTGCCGCGCCCGCCGGACTACGGTGGACAGGCAAGGCGGCAGGGGCGGAAGCCAAAACGAGAAATTCTGTTTTTTTATTGACTCCGGTGGTCCAAATTGGGATAATTAGGGCAACAATGAAGCAGATGTATGTACAATTTGCCGTGTTGGCCTGCATAGCCCTGCTGGCCGTGCCCGCCATATCCTTCGGGTTCGGGGTGGATTTGCCCTACGCCGACGGGTTCGAGACCAACAGCGCGGGAGAAATGTCCGCGTGGGGGAAGTGGACCCTGTCGGGCAGTAATCCCGTTATACAGACTTCATACAAAATGGCGGGAACATACGGGTGTTACATCACGAACAAGTCTGCTTTGGCTCTGAACGCGGACACCAACGCCAATGACTATACCAACGTGTGGGTCCGCTTTTACGTGAAGCCCAACGCCGCCAGCAGTGAGCCGAACGTTTCTTCAAACGACACCGGGGCCTTTTACCTGAGCACGGCCGGGGTGCTTCGAGCTTATATAGACATGGGCGCTTCGAACGGCTGGAGCAACCTGGTGACGGGTCTGCCGACCAATTCGTGGCTGGGGTTCGGGATTCATGTGGATTACCGGGCGGGCCAATGGGATCTTTATTACAGCACGGACGGATACGAGACTATCATGTCGAGGGCCAATGCCGCCTCCATGGGCTTCCATACGAACGCGGTCTGGACAAACGAATTTGAGTTTATATCCGTGTCCAATAACGCTTACGTGGACGGCTTCGCCCTTGCCGTGGGCAGTGACGCCTGCGGGGTGAGCCTGACGAATGTGTACACGGCTGAAAGATCGTACAACGCATGGACCCTTTCGGGCCGGCCGCCGAGGGCCTACACCAGTGACCAGGCCCAGATGGACAGTACATTGGGAACCGATCTCAAGCAGGGGCTGGACGACAACGACCAGGTTCGAGTCTATACCAACAACGGCGGGACCGGCGGCTGGAATATTTATACGCTGAGCGGCGGAAGCTGGGACTACTCCGAAGGGGACCAGAACCTTGTGATCGGCCCGACCCAGGGTTTCTGGCTGAGACGTACGAACTCCACCAGTACGGCCATTGTTGCTTTCTACCCGAATTCCGTAGAACCTTCGCTTTCCGATGTTTCACTGGGCAACGGCTGGAATCTTGTCGCGTGGCCTTACCTGACGACGAAGCAGGTCAACAGCGGAACGAGCTGGGGGTTCAGCGGCGCGAATGACGGGGACAAGATTTACCTGCTGGACGACACCCTTTATACCCGGCTCCGAAGCAGTAGCGGAACATGGTATGACGGCGCAAGCAGTTCCTCTTATGAAATAAAACCCTACCAGGGGTTCTGGTATCGGAACCTGTCGGGGGGCACGGAAACCTGGGCCGTACAAAACGCAAAGTAGAAATCATGAAGTATGGAGTAAAATATATTGCGGCGTTGACGGCGGCAATTGCCTGTGTCTGCGCCGCGGGCGCGGCAAGTCTTGACGTTGAAGCGCAGGACTGGGTGTTGACCGACGCCGAAGGCGGAGCCCGGTTTTCAACGGCTTCCGAGGGTTACACGAGCGTGGATTTCCCCGAGAAATACACGGAATATATGCCGACCTATTCGGCGGGTACTCTTCTGGCCGATCCCGGCGTGTCCGACGGCGCTTTTGCCGGCGATTACGATTCGGCCGGGGCCGCGGGCGTGATGTTCGACGTTATGGGAACGGGGGAACTGCCGCAGAACGCCATTCTGTATATCAAAACGTCGAACGGCCATAAGTGGTACAACAAGCGCATTCAGGTATCGGCTGAAGCGGAAATATGGACGCAAAACGGCATATCCCTGGACCGATCCGCGGGGTGGATCGGCGTGGGCGATATCAACACGGACGCAATCTGGCAGGACGATCTGCAGTTTGTTAAATCAATCAGCCTGCGTTTCGCCCAGCGCGGCACGGCCGAACAGTCGTACTCGGTGGACAACTTCAGACTGGCGGGGGCGGGAAGCTTCGACTACACCGCGGCCACGTTTACGATGGTGGAACAGTTGCTGAAAAACAGGTTCGGCGTTACAAGCGTGGAGGCGTTGTCCGAGAAACAGAAGGCGGAAGATTCGGACGGCGACGGCATGCCGGATTATCTGGAAATTCTGCTTGAATACGACGAGAATCATATGAAATCGTTGTTCGCGGCCCAGGTTGTCGAGGTGACGGACGACGGGATCACGATCAGGTGGCCGTGCGTGGCGGGATACAGGTACAACGTGTTCCGGTCGGGCAACCTGTTCTCGGAATTTGAATTACTGCAGGACGCGAAAGATCTTGAGGCCGTCCAGACCGGTTACATGAGTTATACGGATGTTACGGCAACCGGATCGGGTCCGTTTTATTACAAAGTGAAAGCAAAGCCCTGAACGGCAGGGGGAGATAAATGAAAAGAATTTACATCGCCGCGGCGGGAGCAGTTCTGCTTCTGGCGGCCTGTGTTTACAGCGCCGGTGCGGCGGTTTTGATAAAGGAAACGTGGGAAGACGGAAACGCCGCGGGTTGGGCGGCAAAACCCGACACGGGAGTCGCTTCATACAGCGACGCGCCGAGTCACGAGACTATAGGCGGCGACGGAGCGTTGCGCCTGCACGCGGACAATTCGGCAGGCGGCCCGCGGGATGACCTGATTTACACGGACGCGGGCAGTCCAGCCGGGCTTGCGGGAAATAAGGATTTCAGCGGCGCGTGGCGGATAAGCTTTAGTCTATACCAGGACGCGGCGAACAACACGGACTGGCCCTCGGCGCTTTCGCTGTATTTCTGGAGCGACCGCAACGCCGGAGGCGATTACGCATGGTTTTACGATCTGACGGTTCAGCAATCATCGGGCTGGAAGTACTATTCAGCGGATGTCCGCGGGGGCGGCGGGTGGTACAGTGAGGACGCGGGGGCTTCCTACTACGACGACCTCGCCGACGTGGATGAGATCGGTATCCTGCTTACGTGGCGCGGGACCGAGGACGAGCACTACGGTCTCGACGACTACACGGTGGAAATTCCCGAGCCCGGCACGTGCGCTACGCTGGCCTTCGCGTTTGTCTCCCTGGCGGTTCCATTCCGGAAGAAATTCCGGAAGAAATCATAGCCTGTCCGTATCGGCCAAGCCGCGTCCAGTATCCCTTCGGCGTAATCAGCCCGCAGTGCCCGTAACATCGGGACGTTGTAGGAGCCGATCCCCCGATCGGCGAAGATCCGTTCACCGGTCGCGCGCGTACTCTATATCGGCCCTGCTCTTGAGTTCGGACAGCATTGAGGAAAGGAGTTTTTCGCGCTTCTGTATATTGAGCCTTGCCGTTACCTTGTCCCTCGGCACCAGCCCGGGCTTGTTGTGTTCCAGTACCTGGATTATATGGTAGCCGTACTTCGTGCCCACGACCGGTCCGATATCGCCTGTTTCCTGGCTGAAGGCGGCGTTGGAAAAACTCTCGACCATGCGTTCGCGGGGGAAGGTGCCGAGATCTCCTCCGCTTCTCTGTCCCGTGGGACAGTCCGAATGTTTCTCCGCCATTTCGGCGAAATCGGCGCCTTCAGCCAGCTTTTCCCGTATCTCGGCGGCTTTTTCCTTCTTCGCGGCTTTTTCGGCTTCGCTGTCGTCTTCGGCTGAGGAAATCAGTATATGCCTGGCGTGCACCGTCTCGGGCAGGCTGAGATTTTCTTTGTTCTTCTCGTAGTAGGAGTTAATCTCGTCTTCGGTAATCTCTATGCCGTTTGCGGCGTATTGCCGGATGAGCTTATCCAGGGAAAGCTTTGATCTTACCATTTCACCCATCTCATCCCGGCTCATGCCGCGCTGGGCGAGCAGCTCATCGAGGGTTACTCCTTCCGGCAGTTGCGATTCAAGGTTCTTGAGTTCTTTCTCTATTTCCTCTCCGGTTACCAGGATATCGCGTTTTTCCATTTCCTCCTTAACCAGCGTGTGATTAACAAAATCCTCTATCACACGTGTCCTGAGATTGCGGCGGGCCTGCTGTTTCTGCGCTTCGGTCATTTCTCTCCCGGGGGTAAGTTGTGTCATAACCCGGTTTATCTGTGAGGCCAGTTCCGCCTCGGTGAGTATCTTGTCCTCGACGCGCACAACCATGGCCGTAGAGGGCGGCTGTTCGATGTTTACAGTCGGCGGGGCAATGGTTTCTGCGGCGGGCTCGAACTCCGTCTCGCGGACGGGCGAAGGTTCAAAACCTGCTTCGAATTCCTCTTCCGGCTTCTCGCTGCCGCCGCAGGAAGTCATCGCCAGCGCCAGGGCGAGCGCCATGAGTCCTGTGAGCTTCTTGAAAATGGATGTTGAGTTACCTGTAGCAGTGCTGATCTTCTGCATAATTAGTGTCCTTTTCTCTGTTTAGAGTTTATATCAGTTTCGAGGGTTTTTCAGGGTGTTGCAGATTTGAAGCGCGAATTCGCGTCCTCTGACCCTTAAGCCCAGATGATACGCAAGAAACATACCGAATCTGCGCGTGAAGTCAAACGCAGACTTTTCGTACCCGCGGGGAATGGAATACAGCGCCGGGGTGGCCGCAGTGAGCCGGTTTCTGAGCAGATTGAGGATCGGGGCCGGAATAAGCGTCGATCCGGGCGGTCGCGGCTCGGATTTGCGTGTGCCCGCGAGAGCAAAGCCCTCGGCGCGCATGCGGTCGCGGGCGGCGCAGTCCCGGCACAGAATGCCTCCCCTGGAAAAGGAAAAGTTATACATCCGGTTGAGATCGGGGGCTGTGTCCGAACCGCAGACGGCGCATCGGCCAAGTTGAGGTCCTACCCCGGCCAGTCTCATCAGGCCCGTTTCGAACCATGGAATAAAGAGCCGTTCGGGTCTTTCAGCAAGACAGTCCAGAGCGGAAGAGAGGTGGCGATATATGGCGGGATGGGGTTCTTTTTCAGTGACCGTCTGTTCGGTCAGCCCGCAGGCATAAGACGCGAGAAAGGCGGATTTCCAGTTGCGGCGCAGGGACGGACGGGCGGATATGGGCGAGCATTCCCTGCATACGTGGATGCCGTTCCTGTCACGGGAGTAAAATAGAAGTTCGCACGTGTAGAAAAGATCGTACTGCCCGAGGAAAAGGCTTTTCGGACGACAGGCCCCCTTGAGAATTGTTGTAACTTTCCCGAAGGCCGGAGTGAGCCAGGTGACTATTCGCGACGTATTGGAAAACGGCGCGGTTCTGAGTACTATGGCCTCGGTTTTTTCTATCATGGTTCTCTGGCTTGAGATCGGCCGCTATATGAGATTATTCGCCAGTGATTCTCCGGCTTCCCTGAGCCATTGGAGTTCACGGCGTCTCATTCGTCTGCGTCCCGCCGGGGCGGCATCGTCGTCGCTTTCGAGCAGGTGATCGCAGGCGTGCGCCAGATACAGGGCCAGTTCTCTTCCGGCGGTTGAATCGGAACATGCCGATGCGACTTCCACCGCTCTTTCGACGTTTACCGCTATGTCCGCGCTCTTGAGGCCGTTTTCTCCGGGCATGGGACGGTATCGGAATGCAAGGACGTCCGTCGTCTCGTTGCGTCCCAGCCGGTCCCGGTTCAGCGCGCAAATTCCTTCATTATCGGTAAGCAGTACGGAAATTTCGCCCCACCGTGTCGAGGAATCAGCCTGGGTTACCTTGCGCATCAGCAGGCGCAGGAGGCCGTGCGTCCGGCGCAGGTCGGGATTGCGTATTTTTTGGCTGTTGTTTATTTCTATCTTCATTTTTCGGGTACGGCACGCGGCCGTGCAGCATGTTGGTAAGAGTAAAAACAAAGGATTTCCTGACTTTCGTGATCTCTGACAGGGTGAGTTCGCATTCGTCGAGCTGGCCGTCTTCGAAACGCGTATTCGTGATCTCATCCACAAGTTCCTCGATGTGATTCGGGGTAGGTTTCTCCATGGTTCTTGAAGCGGCTTCCACGGCGTCGGCAAGGCATATGATGCCCGATTCACGGCTGATCGGCTTCGGCCCGGGATAACGGAAATCGTTTTCATCCACTTTAGCCTTAGCCTCTTCCTGCCGGGATTCCCGGCCTGCCAGGTCCAGTTCAAGCTGGTTCCTGGCCTTGTGATGGAAACAGGAAAGCAGGCTGGTGCCGTGATGTTCCCTCAGTACCCTGACTACCGGGGCCGGAAGTTTGTGCAGAATGGCGAGGCTCATTCCCTCCTTCACGTGAGAAGTAATAACGAGGGTGCTCATGCTGGGCGGCAGAGAGTCGTGGGGGTTGATTTTTCGCCGTATGTTTTCGACGAAAAAATCGGGTTTGGTCAACTTGCCGACGTCATGAAAATAAGCCGCTACTCTGGCGAGAAGGGAATTGGCTCCTATCGTATCGGCCGCGGACTGTGCGAGGCTGGCCACGACAAGACTGTGGTGATAAGTGCCGGGAGCTTCCATTGCCAGTCTCTGCAGTAGAGGATGGCCCATATCCGACAGCTCCAGAAGGGTTATGTCCGTTGTAATGTTGAACAGCATTTCAAAAAGCGGAAGTATCAGAAGTACGACGACTGCCGAGAAAAAGCCGCCGACAAGACAGGCGCCTGCCTGCCTCAGCACGGTCAGAATATCGACGGTCTGCCACCCCAGCGCGGTGAGTCCCAACAGGCAGGTGGTCTCCGCCAGGCCTATTACCAATCCCGTTCTGAAGACCCTGTATCTTGTGCGCACGTCTCTGCCCGTTTGCGCGGCTACGGCGGTCGCCACAATGCCGACAAGGAAAAGGGAAAAATTCCGTCCGTCCATAATTGCGACTGCAAAGCTGGTCCAGACGCCCACGCCGATTCCCGCATTACTGCCGACAAGTATTGTGGTCAGAAGCGGCGCCAGCGCCAGGGGCAGAAGGAAAAGCGCTACTTCCCAGGGCATGAACTCGTATTTGCCGGCCAGGGAATACAGTGCTTTGGAGGCCGTTACCGCTATAATCGTTACCAGGCCCAGCAGGAGCAATCTTGAATTCTGCCGGATCACCTTCGGGCTCGCAATATTCAGGAACAGGCCGGCTGCGAAAAGGCCCACGAGCAGAAAAGCGCTGTTGCCGGTCATATTGAAAACCGAAGCCGGGTCGGCATAACCGCCGACTATGTTTTCAATTTCCAGGATAAAAGTCGCAGCGGCCCACAGTAGAAAGGCTATAGACAGGCCCAGGAGGGGGTTTGCCTCGAGGGACCGGCTGTTCCCTGTCTTCCGTTCCCGCGCCTTTCTGTCGCGCGACCTTGTTTTCCTGGCCCTTGATTTTGATACCATGCGATTCATGATCGGCGAATCATTTCCTTTGACATGCAACCGGGCCTGTCATGAATCCGACAGGCCCGTTCGTTATCAGGAGAGATAATACGCCCGCCGGCGGGTGGTTGTCAGCCAAAAATGCGCTTGTCAGGGGCCGGCAAAAGCGCATTTTATTGGTATTTCAGCGCTGTTTCTGACAATATCAGCGGAAAAGAAAGGAATCCGGCTTGGAAAGCGGAGTATATCTGATTGTCGGGGACGAGTATCTCGCTGACGGAAAGGGCAGGGAGATAGTTGATTCGCTGGTCTCTCCTGAAGACCGCGATTTCGGCCTGGAAATAGTGGAGGGAAGAGCGGAGAACACGGAGACAGCCCTGGAGGCCCTGGGCCGATGCGTTGAAGCCCTGCGAACACCCGGCTTTCTGGGGTCAGGCAAAACTGTCTGGCTGAGGAACGCGGGCTTTCTGAGCGAAAGTACCGTCGGGAGGTCCTCGGCGGTGAAAGAAAGCGTCAACGAAATTGCTTTGTTGATAAAGGAAGGCCTTCCCGGAGGCCAGGCGCTGGTTATTACGGCGCCTCGGGCGGACAAACGATGGAGCATCTACAAGGCGTGCAAGGCCGCAGGAGAGCTGTATGAGTTCGCAGTGTCGGATAAGCCGTATATGGCGGAGAAGCAGGCCATGTCGACGGCAAAGGAAATGTTCAGGAAGTCGGGCCTCAGGATCGGAGAGGACGCGCTGAACGCGTTTGTAGAAAAGACTGGTACCGACAGCCGTTTTATTGCATCTGAAATCGAAAAAATGAAAGTTTTCGTCGGGGAAGACCGGGAGGCGGGAATACAGGACGTTCGGGCGATTACTTCTTCCGGGCGCTCCGCGCTGGCCTGGGATCTTGCCGACGCCTTCGGGAAGCGCGATGCAGTCAGCGCCCTCGGGGTGCTTCGTCAGTTGATTTTCCAGAAGGAGAATCCCATAGGCCTGATTATCGCAATAGAAAACAGGATCCGAGAACTGTTGATATACCGGGAGGCCCTTGACAACGGCTGGCTCGTAAGAAAAAGAAATGGCAGGAAATCCACGGCAGTATGGCGGGACGTCCCTCCTGAAGCGGAAGAAAGATTTTCGACGCAAATGAACAGGGATCCGCGAAAGACTCATCCTTACAGAACCTTTTTGCTGGCATTGCAGGCTAAAAAGTTTTCCCGGCGCAGGCTTGAAGCGTGCCTGGACCTTGCACTTGAGGCGCACGAGCAGTTGGTGAGAACGAGTGTGCCTCCGGAGACAGTGCTGGAAATACTGCTGATGAAATGCATCGGACAGAAGAAGTCCGGCGGATCAATAAAAAATCCTGTTGATCCCGTCAGCCCCGTCTAATAAAAAGAAGAACAGTCGACAAAGCCAACGTAGCTCAGTCGGTAGAGCAGCTCACTCGTAATGAGCAGGTCGTCGGTTCGATCCCGACCGTTGGCTCCATCCAGTATTGGTGCTTTCCTGCAGGTGGCTATCTCCGAAAGTCGCCGGACGAACACCATTAACGGCGTCAACCCGTATAATTCCCGGGACAATCCGCGCATTCCGGCAATGCCGCGAGCCGTTTATCCTCGCTTTTGCTTGTTTAATATGCGCTTGTTGAAAAAACATGTTCTTATTTTACTTCACGATCGTGAAGTAAAATAAGAACATGTCTGAAGATATGCAAAGGTGCGCATTGAGGAATTCGGCGCAGACTTGCAGTGGGGCGGTGCCCGGCGGAACCGGGGCGGATTCTTTCCCGGATAGCCTCCTTCAGGGCTGGTAGTCCAGATTCGAGATTATTGTGTCGAGCGATTCCGCGATAGCTTCTCTGACGCGAATATCTTCCTCGCCGTCCAGCAGAACCGTCAGTTCCAGCGCCGCCCGGCGTTCGGGATAATTGCCGAGGGCGCGGGCGGCGGCTGACCGGACTTCCGGCCTCTTTTCCGTGTCGGCGAGAACATCGAGCAGAAACGTAAGCGCCGGGGGAGAGCTCACCGTGGCAAGGGCCGTCAGACAGTATTCCGAGAGACCTTCATAGGCCGAAAACTCGATAAGGCGCGTGCATGCTTCGGGGTTGCCGATATTTGCCAGTGCAACGGCGGATGCCCGCCATACGGTAGGCTCTCCTGAGCTTTGAATGGCATCGGCCAGTGCCGGAACGTTGGAAGTATGGCTCAGGGTAGCCAGTACGGCTGTGCTGTTCCGGATCTCTTCGCTGTTCCGGGGGTCCTCGATCGACGCTGCAAGCGTTTCCACCACGGCGGGGCCGCGCATAACCGAGAGGATTTCCATAATCCTGCCGCGGGCTGACGCGTCGGATTCGCGGCCCAGCATATCGATCAGAAGCCGGACAACGGGCTTTTCCCGAATGGAAGCGAAGCTCTCCAGAATATCCGCTTTATGTCGGGCATCCTCCGGGATGGACAGAGCTTTGCCGATAGCCGCGCCCACGGCCGCGGCGCTTCCCATGTCCATGAGTATATTGAAAGAGGCTGTTTCCAATACCGGGTTGCCGGAATTGAGCAGGTTTATCAGCTCGGGAACGGCCTGATCTCCGACAGTCAGTAGAGCGGCGCGGGCGGCCCTCACGCGCCGGGGACGGTTCCAGAGAATACTTCGACGTAGTTCAAGAACGAGAGCGGCCGGGTCCTCCGTCAGAGTCGATTCAATCGGTTGTTCGGCCGTTGCTGTTCCGTTTGTCGATATGCCATGTTCTACGCTTGTGTCGGGTAGACTTTCCGCCTCCCGCACGTCTCCGGCCGGAGGCCCCGTTGTTCTTGTCAGAACGAAAAAAAGAGCCGCCGCCGCTGTGATTACCGCCGAACCTGCAAGAAGTAAAGGGATCTGTTTCTTCACGGGTTACGGCAGATCAGCGTGATTTGCGCCCCTTGACTCCCTTTGTGGATTTCGTGATCTTCCTGGCTTTCGCGTGCGGCCGGAGATCCCGCACCGCTTTTCCGGCGCGCCACATTTCCGAATTACCTATCTTATCCAGCTCGTTCGCCAGCATCTGCTGGTAGTTCTTTTTACCGCAGGCCGTGATTACGCGACGTGTTTCTTTGCCCGATTTCACGGACTCGTAGAGCGTGTTGAAGACCGGAAGGACCGCCTTTTTGAATTTCGATTTCCAGTCAAGGGCGCCGCGCTGAGCCGTTGCCGAACAGTTGGAGAACATCCAGTCCATGCCGTTTTCGTCGACGAGCCTGATGAGGCTCTGGGTCAGTTCTTCGACCGTTTCGTTAAAGGCCTCGCTGGGAGAATGTCCGTGGCGCCTCAGTACCTGGTACTGCGCTTCCATGACACCGGCCAGCGCTCCCATGAGAACGCCGCGTTCGCCTGTCAGGTCGCTATAGACCTCGTGTTCGAACGTTGTCGGGAAGAGATACCCTGAACCGATGGCTATTCCGATAGCCTTGCATCTTTCATCGGCGTTGCCGGTGGCGTCCTGAAAAACCGCGTAACTGGAGTTGATACCCGCTCCCGCAAGAAAATTTCGCCGTACGGAAGTCCCGGAGCCTTTGGGAGCTGCCATAATGACGTCCAGGTCCCCGGAAGGTATGACACCGGTCTGTTTCCTGTAGACTATGGAAAAGCCGTGCGAAAAATACAGGGCGTCACCAGGGTTGAGTTTCTTTTTTATTTTGGGCCAGATTATTCTCTGCGCCGCGTCGGTTACCAGCATTTGAATAATGGTTCCGCGTTCGGCGGCTTCCTCGAGGTCAAAAAGCGTTTTCCCCGGTACCCAGCCGTCGTTTCTGGCGCGGTTCCAGTCCTTCTTGAAGGCTTTGGACTGGCCGATTATTACCTTAAAGCCGTTGTCGCGCATATTCAGCGACTGGGCCGGGCCCTGCACACCGTAGCCGAGAACGGCAATGGTCTCGTTCTTCAGGATTCTGCGGGCCTTGCTGAGAGGGAACTCTTTCCTGGTGATGACGTTTTCTTTTACGCCGCCGAAGTTTATCAGTGCCATGTCCTGCCTCCTGTCTGTATAGCTTTGGGTTCTACAACAAGTAAGACTATCAGTTTGCCTCCCCCTCGTCAAGCGGGGGGAGCCTGGAAGCCGCCCGCACCCGTCTGTTGGTTTCTCTGAGCTCTTTCTCCCCCGCGTCACGCAGTGAGCCGGGGTCTGTCACCTTTTCCGGGCTCCAGCGCCGCCGGGCGCGATGCAAAGGGAGCAGAGCAGTAGAGACATTGTGGGCACTGTTCTTTTACGCTTTACCAACATGCTTTCAGTATATATCTTTTAGCCGCGATGACGGAGCATGACAAACCGATGCGCGGGCTTGTCCTTCTTTCGGGCGGGCTGGACAGCAGACTGGCCGTATGCGTCTTGAGACAGCAGGGGATAGTGGTTCACGGCGTTGTGTTTGACAGCCCGTTTTTCGATATTGAATCCGCGAAAGACGCAGGTGTTCAGCTTGACGTTCCTCTTGAAATTGTCAATTTCTCGGCCGATATCGTTTCTCTTCTGGAGAAACCGAAACACGGATTCGGTTCCTGCATGAATCCCTGCATCGACTGCCATATCCTCATGCTCAAAAGAGCGGAAGAATTGCGGGTGGATCTCGGTTTTGACTTTATCGCTACGGGCGAAGTGCTTAACGAAAGGCCGATGTCTCAAAACATGCAGAGCCTGGAACTGATAGCCGGAGAGTCTGCCTGCGGCGACGTACTGCTCAGGCCTCTCAGCGCGGGTCTTCTGCCTCCCACTCCTCTGGAGGAAAAAGGCCTGATTGACAGGGCAAAACTGCTTTCATTGAGCGGCAGGGGCCGGAAAAGCCAGATCAAGCTTGCGGGAGAATTCGGGCTGAAGGACATACCGGCCCCGGCGGGAGGATGCAGGCTTACTGAACCCAATTTCTGCAGGCGGCTGGAGGATTTGAAAACTCATGAGGGGTTGAACGGAGTAAGGTCGATTGACCTTTTGAGAGTCGGAAGACACTTCCGGCTGGGCGAGAAACTGAAGTTGATAGTGGGTAGAAACGAGCCGGAAAACATTTATCTTGAAGGTACTGCAGAACTGTATGACCTCCTGCTCAAGGTGGAAAGTGCGCCGGGGCCGACCGGACTTCTTCCTTTTACTGCGCGGGAGTCCGATGTAGCGGAGGGCGCGGCGATATGCGCCAGATACAGCGATTGCCTGCCCGGGGACAAGGTGTCGGTCAGGGTAAGATCCGCCCGCGGGATGTATACGCTGGAAGTTGAGTCAGCGAAGGAAGATGAGGCGGCATTACTGAGAATTTGATCCAGCGGCCTAATCTGTGAGCGGCCAGCTTCCGAAAAGCCTGACAAGAAACCACGCCAGAGCCGCCAGGGTTACAACTCCCAGTACGGCGAGGATTATAACCCATTTCATTCTGCTGTCTTTGGGAGCGGCGAAACGTGGAGACGGCGTTTGGCTGGAGACGCTTTCCGACGGGAGTTTTACGGTAACCTGCGTTTCATCAAGAGATGAGTCATCTCCGGGCGGTTCGATATCACTGCCGTCGAAGATCATTTCGTTGGCGCCCACGCGAATCACGTCTTTCGGGCTGAGGCGGTATTCTGTAATTCGCACGTTGTTCAGGAGAGTGCCGTTGGTGGAGTCGAGGTCCCTGAGCACATATTTTCTGCCGCTTCGTTCGATTACGCAGTGCCGGCCGGAGACGGAGGGATCGCCCAGGGGAACAGCGTTGTCGTGACTGCGGCCGATCACGACCTCGTCACGATCAACCTTGAAGTCTTTCCCTTTCGACGGACCCGATGTTACTTTGAGAAATGCCATGTCTGCCTGCCTTTCGGGGCGGTAAGCGTCAAAAAGAATTATTCGCATACGGGAGTGCCGGTGTCAAGGCCGGACGGGTCTCCCTCAAAAATCCTCATTTTGGCTTCCGCCCCCTGCCGCCTTGCCTGTCCGCCGTAGTCCGTCGGCTGACGGACGAAGGCGGGTGCGGCAGGAGCAAAAGATTTGGGGAAAACGGCAGAGTTTTTCCCAAATCTCCTCCACCCGCGACACGAGGTCGCGGAGGTCTGACGCCATAATTACAATTGTCGTGCCCCTGATTTCATAACGCGTTCCGCGGCAAAAACGCCGTTTCAGTGCGGCGGGCGCTATGCTATAGTCGGCCGCTATGAATGACACATGGCTCATAACCGGTGCGCGGGTCGTTGACCCGGTTTTGTCCCGGGATGAAATATCGGATATTTATGTCGAAAACGGCTTCATCCGGCCCGTTCCCGAACGCTTGACGGGAAAGGTCGCCCGTATTGAGGGGGCGGGGTTGACAGCCGTTCCCGGCCTGATAGATATGCACGTGCATTTCCGGGAGCCGGGCGATCCCGACGCAGAAACTCTTGAGTCCGGTTCGCGTGCGGCGTCAGCCGGCGGTTTTTCGACGGTTCTTATGATGCCCAATACCGTTCCCCCGGTCGATTCAAGCGACCGTGTACTCCGGCTGCTGGAAAAGGTTTCCGGCCCTGAATTTGCGAGGATTCTGCCCGCCGCCTGTGTCACGCTGAACCGCGGCGGCGGTTCCCTGGGCGATTTTCCGGCCATGGCAAAGGCCGGTGCATGTGCTTTTACCGACGACGGTTCCACTGTTGGCGACAGCCGTCTTATGGAGCAGGCCATGCGCAAGGCAGATTCACTTGGCAAACCCGTGCTGGATCACGCGCTGGATCCGTCGCTGGCCGGCAGGGGGGTCATACGCGAGGGAGAGGAGTCGAAGCGATTGGGACTTCCCGGAATACCGGCTGAGGCGGAAGCGAGCATTGTCGAGCGTGACATAAGACTGGCCCGGCGAACCGGTTGCGCGCTTCATGTTCAGCATTTGTCGTCCCGGGATTCAGTCCGTGCCGTGGCCGAGGCGTCGGATTCGCGGGTATCCGCTGAAGTCACCCCCCATCATGTTGCCCTCTGCGATGCGGATATCGGGTCCGCTGACCCGGATTTTAAGATGAATCCGCCTTTGGGAAGTGCCAAGGATCGGGAAGCTCTCCGCGCCGCAACTGCCGAAGGCTCGATTTCCGTTTTTGCCACCGACCACGCCCCTCATACTCCTGCGGCCAAGGGGAGGGGCTTTGTTGAAGCGCCTTTCGGGGTTATCGGGCTTGAAACCGCGGTTCCGGTAACCTACACGATTATGGTCAAAAGCGGGCTTATGGAACTGGCCCAATGGATCAGTCGATGGACTGCAGGACCCGCGAAAGTTCTGAATCTGCCTGTGCCGTCGCTGGCGCCGGGCGCCCCCGCGGATATTACCTTTCTTGACTTGCAGAATCCGTACACCATACGTTCTTCGATGTTCCGTTCGCGGGCGCGGAATACTCCATTTGAAGGATGGAACGTGACGGGCAGGGCAGTTTATACCTTCCGAAACGGGATCATGCTGTGGAATGCCCTGGAAAAAAGTCCCGGGCATTTGTTTTGACCCGCGCTTGCGCGCGGATATAATGCACCGCGATAACTGTGAGGAAAATGGATGAACGAGGCTCTTGGCGAATCGACGCCTGATGCAGGCAGGGAAGTCGAATTATTTGAGAAAAACCTGCCTTTGCGCATTCAGCTTCACGAGGTGCTGGGTTTTCTCGGTAATACGCGCGGCAAGCTGTGCCTGGATATCGGCGCAGAGAACGGTTTGACCAGTTACCACTTGAGGCGCCACGGCGGGCAGTGGCATTCGATTGCGGGCGATGCGTCCAGAACGCCGATTGTAAGGCAGCTGGTAAAAGACAATGTGCACGAGTTCAGCAATGACGCTCTGCCGTTTGAAGACAAACTCTTCGATACGGTACTGGTTCTGAATTTCCTCGAGAAACTTGACAATGATGCCGCTTTTGCAGGGGAATGCCACAGGATACTCAAGCCTGACGGGATGCTGATTGTGACGACGGCAAGGACGAAAAAGGCAGGTCTTCTGCGCATGATGGAGAACGTATTCGGCCTCCTGCCGGAAGCACGCGGGCTGGCCAGGCCGGGCTACACCGAATCACGGTTGTTTTCCGTGTTGAAAAATGGATTTGACGTTTGCCAGGTAAAAACGTATTCGCGTTTCTTTACGGAGTTTGTCCGTTTAATCATGGCCTGCCTGGAGAAGAGAAAAGTGCGGCAGGGGCAGACGGGCGCGTCGCTGGATCGGCTGCGTACGGCCGGCAACATATTTTACAATATTGCTTCACAGTTGGATTTATTGCTTTTTTTCACTAAGGGCCATTATCAGGTGGCCAAAGCAAAACGGCGGGGATGGAGGCCCAGGGAAACTCCCGTTCTGACCGACGGCAGGTCGATCAGCGAGGCTGTTCTCCGTAAAGCCGCCGAATAATGGAGAGGAAATGAAACGAACATATCAGCCTTCCAAGGTAAAGAGAAAGAGAAAGGTCGGCTTCAGGGCGCGAATGTCAACCCGGGGAGGGAGGCAGATTATAGCCCGGAGGCGGCGTAAAGGGCGTAAGAAAGTGGCCAAATAATGCGCGAGGGGTCCCCGAGAGGCGGGCCGTCCCATGACAGGCGTCTTGGCCGGACACGGCGTATTCGAGAGTCGAAAGTGTTCTCAAGAGCGATGAGCCGGAGAGGCGGCAGGGCGGGACGGTTCATCGTTCTTCGTGTATCCGGGGATGAAGGCCGGGGACGGCTGGGCGTGATTGCCGGAAAACGGACATTCCGGCGGTCGGTGGACCGCGTAAGGGCCAAAAGACTTCTTCGTGAAGCTTATCGTCTGAACCGGCACAGGTTCAGCGGAACGAACGACGTGATTCTTATCGCCAGAAAACCGATACTGGGCGTGAAAAGACAGGAGGTTGAAAAGGACCTGCTGGTTCTCGCCCGGAAAGAGGGAATTCTTAAAACGGCGTTGAGCGCAAAACACAAAACAGCCGGCGAAGGGAAACAGCGGTGTTGATTGCGCCATGGGATTATGGAAATTTCTGACATGAAAAACGCAAGCATTCCGGCAAAGCTTCTGATCCTTGTGATTCGAGCGTATCAGTCGCTTGTTTCTCCTCTTCTGGGAAATTCCTGCAGATTTTATCCTTCGTGTTCGGCTTATTGCCTGGAAGCCGTGCGGCGGCGCGGCGCGGCGAGGGGACTGAAACTGGGCATTGTTCGCGTTCTGAAATGCCACCCCCTGCATCCGGGAGGTTTTGATCCGGTGCCGGGCGCAGATCCGTCAGGAAGAAGGTCTTAACGACATGAACAAGTCTGATATAGCGATAATCGTATTGCTGTTTCTACTGCTTCTGGGGTGGGGGTTCTGGAACAGCGGGCGAGAAAACCAGGCCCCTTTGCGGCCTGCAACGGCAGAAAAGGCGGTCGAAACAACCGGGGAAGATGCCGAAGATCCGGGAAGGTTCGGCGCGGACCCGGGGGCCGGTGCGGGGGAAAGAGGTCTCCGGGCCGCGGGCGAAAAGCGGAAAGAAAAAGACGAACACCCGGAACCGGAAAGATCGAACCTTATCGAGGAGAAGTATGGATTAACGGATGAAGGTCACGGCTTGCCGGAAAAGACGGTTGTTTTCGGGTCGGACCGCTCGCGGTTTACTGTTTCGTCGCGGGGCGGCGGAATAGTGGGCGCGGAACTTCAGGAATACAGGGCGGGCCTGGAGGAAGACAGCGGTCCCCTGAGACTGGAATTTTCCGCCGGGCCCGCCCTGTCGCTGGTGGATTTTCCCGGCTTCACTACGAACAACGATTTCACGGTTTCCAGGGATTCGTCGGGCAGGATGGTGATGATCGTGAGAGAAAGCGGGGGATTCAAACTTGAACGTACCTTCATCGTCACTAACGGCTACAAGCTGATTGTTACGGATACTTTTACGAACACGGGCGATGAACCCAGGGCAGTTCCTCCTTATGGCATGAGCCTGGGCCCGATGAGCACGATAGAGACCCAGTCCAAACAGAGCAGGCGTTTCTCCTACCTTGGCGTTGACTCTCTTCCCGCGGGGGGCGGCAGGGACGTGATCCACTGGGTCAAGAAGGGTCCAAAGGACGATAAGGCGAGCCTTGCCGAAAGATTCAGAAAGAAAGGCAAGCGCGGAGGTTTCGCGTGCTTCAAGCCCGGGCTCGATGAACCTCTGCCGCACTCTGTCAGTTTTACAAGAACGAATGCCACGGACTGGATTGCGGCCAAAAACAAGTTCTTTGTCCAGTTGATGTCCGCGGCGGAGCCCGCCGCGGCGCTCCGTGTAAGCGCCCGGAGAAATGTTCCGGAAACGGAAGATCCTCGGAAACGGGGCACCTGGATGGCCTCTGCCGTACTCGATTCGGTCCGGGCGGAAATGATTTTCGACGAAGCCCTTCTTCAGCCCGGAGAAAGCTTTAAAAGAACCGCACAGTGTTACATCGGCCCCAAGAAATATTCTCTGCTGAAGGACCTGGGGAAAAGGCAGGACGAGGTAATGCTGTACGCCTGGTGGGACTGGTGGCGGGGCCTCTGCATAATCATGCTTTGGACGTTGAACGGAATTCACAGCTTCATGCCCAATTACGGTGCGGCGATCATAATTCTGACGTTTATCGTGCGTGTTCTGTTCTGGCCGGTGACTCACAAAAGCACGGAGAGCATGAAAAAAATGCAGAAGTTACAGCCGGAACTGACTGCATTGCGGGAAAAACACAAAGGAGATCCTCAGAAACTTCAGAGGGCGACCATGGCTCTGTACAAAGAGCACGGTGTTAATCCGATGGCGGGGTGTCTGCCGATACTTGTACAGATGCCGGTATTTATCGCCCTGTTTACGGTTCTGCGCAGTGCGGTGGAGTTGAGGTTTGCTTCTTTCCTGTGGATAAGAGATTTGAGCGAGCCGGAGGCCCTTTTTGCCGGCACCGCTTTGTTTGAAAAACTTCCGCTGATAGACTCGCTGAATATATTGCCTCTTCTGATGGCCGTTACCATGTACTGGCAGCAGAAACTGACGACCGCCGGCGGGGACTCGCAACAGCAGAAGATGATGACCATTATGCCGGTTGTACTGCTGTTTGTTCTTTACAGCATGCCGTCGGCGCTTCTGCTGTACTGGACGGTGAGCCAATGCCTGTCGATTGCGCAGGTCCTGCTTCAGCGCCGCCGCGAGGCTTCGGCCTCTTGAGGCTGGTGCCGGCTATTCCGGTTTCGGTTCTCTGTGCATGAGCAAGCGGACGGCGTCCAGGGGATCGGCGCCGCGCCGGAGAAGCGCGTGGACCTGGTCGGTTATAGGCATTTCGAGCCCCTCCCGCCCGGCAAGACTGTGAGCCGCGTCGCAGTTATCGACGCCTTCTGCGACCTGTTTCATGGCGGCCTGGATGTCGGCCAGCTTTTCTCCTTTGCCGAGGCGTTCGCCGACGTGGCGGTTTCTGCTGTAGCGGCCGGTGCATGTGGCTATCAAATCGCCCATGCCGCTCAGGCCGGCAAAGGTTTCCGGCTTCCCGCCAAGAGCGCATCCCAGCCGCGATATTTCGGCCAGGCCCCGGGTAATTAAAGCGCCCCTGGTGTTGTCGCCGAATCCCAGGCCGTCGCCTATACCCACGGCCAGGGCGATAACGTTTTTAAGCGCGCCGCCTAATTCGACGCCTACGATATCCGGCGATGTGTAAACCCGGAATCTTTCGTTGGTCAGAAGTTTCTGAATCCAGCGGCAGTACTCCGTGTCCGGCGACGCGGCAACGACCGCGGTCGGTACTTTTCTGGCTACCTCTTCTGCATGGCTGGGACCGGAGAGCGCCGCTACGGGCTTTTTGTCGAGCGCCCGTTCCGCCACCTGGCTCATTCTCTGGAATGTTTCCGGCGCCAGACCCTTGGCTACAGTCAGAACACGGCATTGATCCGGAAGGATATCCTTGAAAGAGGCGGCAACCGAAGCGAAATACTTTGACGGCACGGCAAGAATCGCCAGACTCGCGCCGTCTACGGCTTCGAGGCGGTCATGCGTGATGCGAATTTCTTCCGGAAGAGGCACGCCGGGGAGAAAGAAAGTATTTTCACGCTTTTCTGTGAATTCCTCGACATGTTCCGGAAAGGCGCTCCAGATGGTTGTCGAAGCGCCGTTCCCGGTCAGCAAAAGGGCCAGGGCGGTGCCCCATCCGCCGTCTCCGATTACAACTGCTTTATCTGTCATGGCTTTTCCCGGAAAAGTGTATCCGGTTTTCGGTGCCGTTCATCAATCTGATTATGTTCTTTCTATGCCGCCATACTACAATGCCCGCCAGTACAGTCAAGACAGCGGGCAGAAGCGGGCCTTCTTTTGCATGGAAGAACCATCCGGTCACTGCGACGGTAAGCGCGGCGGCAATGGACCCGGCTGAAACGTAACGGGTAACCGTCGTGAAAACAATCCACACTCCCATCCCCCACAGGACGGAAATCCACGCTATGCCCGCCAGCATGCCCAGGCTTGCGGCCACGCCCTTGCCGCCCTTGAACTTGAGATAAACCGGCCAGTTATGACCGATTACCGCCATGAAACCACACAACATGCCGAACTCCGTTCCCGTTTCCGCTGGGCCGCTCAGCCACGAAACAATAATCGGGAAGAAAAAAGCTGGAACGAAGCCCTTGGCGATATCAAGGATCAGCACCGTTACGCCCCAGCGGGCCCCGAGAACGCGAAAGACGTTTGTAGCTCCGATGTTGCCACTGCCGGATGTGCGTATATCAACGCCCCCGGCACGGCCAGCCAGTAGTCCCGTGGGCACAGCGCCCAGGAAATAGGATACCGCAACTGCTGAGATGTATATCAATGTTCTGTTCATCAGCTGTTCCGCCGTATGGAAAACATGGCCAGGGCTTCCAGTGGTTCGGTGTCCTTCTCGAAAATACCGTTGATGGCTCTTCTCGCTTTTTCGCCCATTTGTTCCGCGCGTTCTTGCGCAAAGTTCCTGTCGTAGACTCTGAGACAGGAAACTTTTTCAAGGCCGCCGCAGGGGCCGGTTGTGTCCGCGTCGAGAAGGTCGTCGGTTATTTGAAATGCCAGTCCGAGACTTTCCCCGTATACCGAAAGCGCCGCTATCTGTTTCTCCGAAGCCCGTGCGCACAGCGCTCCGGCCCGCGTCGAACAACGGAAAAGAGCGGCGGTCTTCTTGAGGTGGATTCTTTCGATTTCCCGGGCCGTGATTGCCTGAGTCGAAGTTGAAATGTCCTCGGCCTGTCCGCCGGCTATGCCGGTACTCCCTGCGGCGTCCGCCAGTTCGGATATCAGACGAATAACGGGAACGGAAGAAGCCGTGGAGAGTGTTCCGAACGCCAGGGTCTGCAGGGCGTCGCCCGTGAGAATCGCGTCTGCCTCGCCGAAGGCGGCGTGGCAGGAAGGCCGACCGCGTCTCACGGCGTCGTTATCCATGGCGGGCAGATCGTCGTGGACCAGAGTATAAGCGTGGATCAGCTCTATCGCCGCGGCCGCCGGCATGGCGGAAGCGGATGAACCGCCGCACGCGGCGCATGAAGCGATACATAGTACAGGGCGGATACGTTTGCCGCCGCTGAACACGCTGTAGCGCATTGCCCTGTGCAGAGTCGCGGGCCACTCGGTTTCGGGCGGCAGTACCTGATCGAGCGCGGCATCCACGGCGCGTTGTTTTTCTTCCATGTAGTGTGCCAGATCAAAACCCATAAAAGGAGCTTATCCTGAAATACGTCCCGGGCAAGAATAAAGAGGCCTGGCCAGGCGGACTTGAAATCCGCTTGGGGTTCAAGGTTCAGGGTTCTTCCGGGCTTGGGTACTTCTTGCTTCGTCATTGCAAGGTACACGACCATGGGATCATCAAGCAAGCTCTGCTTCAGACAGAAACCCCGCGGAAGTGGCTTGCGCTCCCCCCGGCCCCGTCGTGCTTTTAAGCGGATTGACAGGGGGGGCAAAACAGGGTACATTCCAGTGCGAATTTCAACTCCGGGATACCCGTATGCCTACGTACGAATATGAATGTCTGAAATGCGGCCATAGTTTCGAACTGTTTCAGAGCATGACCGATGAGCCCAGAAAGCGCTGTCCCGAATGCCGGGGCAAGGTGAGACGGGTTCTTGGAGTAGGCGCGGGGATTCTGTTCAAGGGCTCCGGCTTTTACGAGACGGATTATCGGAGTGAGAGCTATAAGAAAGCCGCCGAGAAGGATACGGAGAAGACGGGCGGCGCTGACGGCGGCAAAAAGGAATCCGGAGGAAAAAGCGAGCCGGCGCAGAAGAAAAAAACCGGGGAAACGAAGGGCAAGAAAGACGCTCAAAAGGTGCAATTATGATTACATGTCCGAAATGCGGATCCGAAAACCCTCTGGGTCGTGTTTTCTGTGTGTCGTGCGGCAACAAGCTCGACTTGAGCAGGATGAGTTCTCAGAATCTGGCCGAGACCCAGAAAGTAAGCTGGATGCAGAAACACTGGCGCAAGCTTGTCCTGGCGGCGGTTGTACTGGTTGCCGGTCTCATCGGTATAATACTGTGGCCCAGGATGGGTACTCTGGGAGAAGAGGGCACCGCCGTCGGTAAAAACAGGGTCGCCCGCGGCATAGGCGTTATTGAGCGTCTGCGGACCGGCCAGAGGGCGCGCCTCGAGTTCAGTGAAAAGGACATAAACGGAATGCTGAGGCACAAGGCTGAAAAAATGGACCTTGAAGGCTTCAGCGCTTCTCTCAGCAATGGAGCGTGCAAGGTAAGAATGGTTAAAAAACTATTCACACTGCCCCTTGTTAAATTCAAGTGGACGGCACACATGTCTTACGAGATTCTCTGTTATCCGTGGAACGGCGAACTGTTCGTGGCCAAGGGGTGGGTAGGGCACATGCGCCTCCCCGGGCCGCTGAAAGGCATTGCGGAAGGCAGGATTCGCGATGTAGTGAGCCGGACGGAGGAATGGAAGAAGATCGCGGGTGTTGCCGAAATGGAAATTTCGGACGACAAACTGACGGTGATGATCGAAAAATGATTCACCCCGCGCAAGGCGGCATGCGGTGCCGCGCTCTTTTCCCGGTACTTGTTATCCTTATCGGGGCGTCTGTCGGTGCTGGAAGCGACGCCGCCGAAAGCACTGCCGCCGGTCTTTACCGCTCTTTTCGGGTCGCCAGGAGTCCCGGCGGCCGCTTCCTGGTTTCAAGCACAAACGCCCGGTACAATATGCAAATCGGCTCATGGGCCGAGGAAACGGCTTCAAAAGCTGAAAAAGCACTCGGCGTGGATCTGTCCACGGGCGGGGAATGTGATGTCTTTATCGTGCTTCGCGGGCCGCAGGCCCGGGAAACGCAGACCGGCGGAGGCAAAGGTGCCGAGGGCATGCCGGAAGGACGGATACTGAGAACGATTTCCTTCGAAAACGGCAAGTTCATCCAGAGGCTGATACTCAACGGTTATCCCGAAGTTGACGGGAGAAAAGCCCAGGCCGCACTTTGCAGGGTACTGCTTGAAGCGAAGATTGCCGGCATGAGGCTCCGGAAGGGTTTGAAGGCGGGCCCGGGCGGACCGCAGGGAAGCAGGATTCCCTTTTGGCTGTGGTACGGCCTGGCCGAGGACCTGTATCCCGCCCTGAGAGCGCGAAACGGGCACCGTGTTTACCGGATGTGGCGGGAGGGACTGGTGCCGACGGCGGCGGAAATACTTGCGTCGGGGGGAAGCGACGCCGGCGAAGCCGTGTGCGGCGTCTTTTTCGGCTGGCTTAAATCTCTTCCGGACAAGAGAGGGTTTTTTACCGGGATGATTGAGCGCATTGCAGACAGACAAGAGATAACCGCCGGTATTGCGCTTTCTTACATCGGACGGTACGACAAAATCCTGGAAATGGAGGATGGATGGGACGAGTGGATACTGAGTCAGCGGCGTATGGTCTACCGCCTCGGCTCCATTACGCCGCTGGGTATTGAGCAATTCAAGACGGAACTCCGTTTGCGTCCCGGAGAAGGCGGCGTACCGCTGGCTGAAGATCCCGGCAGATTTATCGCATTCGGCGATTTAGCCGGGTTGCGTGACGCGGAGTGGATTGATTCGGCGCTGAAGAGCAAAAGTATTACACTGCGACTACTGGCTGTAGGCCGCGGCAAAGAGTTCGCGGCCGTGGTGGAAAAGTACTGTGCTTTCCTTCAGGCGGTGCGAAACGGGCGCAGAGAAGACGTTCTCAGGGACCTGCTGTCGGAAGCGGAAAAGGCGCTTGAAGAGCTGGAGGATAAGGTCAGAGGGGAGATGGCGGAGGACGGAGGGCGGATGACGGACGACAGATGACGGATTGCAGATGACGGATGGCAGATGACGGACGGTGGACGGGACTACGCCGGGACAGGCGGTTGGCCCTTCGGCCTGGCCGGGGAGGCGGGGTTTTCGTACGTTATGCTCGACAGGCACAGCCCGGTTTTGTTTGAATAATCCCCGGCGGAATGCCGGACAGCGGGGAAAGCGTGAAAACAATAGTGGGAACGGTCAAAAAAGATATTCTGTCCTTTACCGTGGGCAGGGATGCGGAGATGGACCTGGAACTGGCCGAGGCAGACTGCATAGGCTCCGCGGCCCACGCCGATACTTTGGTACATCTGCCGCGGGCGGTGAGGCCTTTCGGGAAAAAGGACAGCGAAAAAATAAAAGCCGAGCTGTTGAGGATTATGCGGTCTGCGAGGAAAGGTTCCTTCAGAATAAAGCAGGCCGACCAGGACATACATCTGGCCGTGGAAAGAGCGCTGACCGCGAAACTGGGAGACCTGGGCGCCAGACTGCATACCTGCCGGAGCAGAAACGATCAGGCGGCGCTTGACATCCGGCTGTATACGAAAGAACGGCTGGCGCATCTTATAACGGATACTGCCGGCCTTGCGAACGCCCTGTCGGGTTTCGCGAAAAAGCATGCCCGGGTTCCCATGGTGGGCAGAACGCATACACAACCGGCTATGCCGGGTTCCGTGGGGCTGTGGTCTGCGGCTTACGCGGAAAGCCTGCTTGATGATCTGTCTCTCATAATGACCGTGTACGATCTCAACAATCGGTCCCCTCTGGGTTCCGCCGCGGGCTATGGCGTTCCTTTTGGAATCGACCGTGATTTGACGGCGCGGCTCCTTGGAATGAAAGGACCGGTACACAACGTGCTTCACGCTTCGAACACGCGCGGAAAGTGCGAAGCGGCGGTTCTTTCGGCGCTGGGTCAGATCATGATATCACTTTCGAGGTTTTCTTCGGACCTGATACTTTATTCGACTCCGGAGTTCGGGTATTTCAGCCTGCCCGGGGAATACTGTACGGGAAGCAGTATAATGCCTCAGAAAAAGAACCCGGATGTACTGGAACTGGTCAGGGCTAGGGCGTCTTCCGTGCAGGCCGGGGCCTTGAACGCGGCATCGATTGTAAGTTCACTGCCGGGCGGGTACAGCAGGGACCTGCAGGAAACCAAGGCGCCGCTCATGGAAGGGCTTAAGATAACGGGGGGCTGTGTAAAGGTGCTTTGGTCTCTGGTGGAAAATATCAGGGTTAATAAAAAAGCGCTGGTTTCAGCTTTTGAGCCGGCTGTGTTTGCGACGGACCGGGCACTGGAAATGGCGGCGAGGGGGATGAGTTTCAGAAAGGCTTACGATCATGTGAAAAAGAATCCCGGATCCGCGGGTGAATTCAATCCCGTGGAGGCGATGTCGAAAAGAAAGCATACCGGCGGTCCTCTGGATCTCGGCATAGACGAGCTTCGGAGCCAGTTAAAATCGGCAAAAAGCTTTGCCGGAAGTGAATTAAGAAACTATCATAAGTGTGTATCGCGCCTTTTCGGCGTGCCGTATCCGGAATTGTCGGCGCGTAAAAGGAAGGCCTGAACCCCCGTTTTGCGGAGTACAAGGAGAGAGTGGACTTGAAATATCTGAAAATAACTCTGGTGGCGATTATGGCGTGCGGGTGGATGTTCGGGACCGCGGGCGTTCTATCGGCGCAGGAAACGTCCCCGCGGGCCGCCGTTGAAACCGTCGAGAAAGCCGGAGAGAGCGGCGAGGCCGGCTTGACAACCCGGTGGATCGTTGAGAGCGGGGGCGCAATATTTTTTGTCCTGATCGGCATATCTTTTGCGGCCGTGGCTTTAATAGCGTATTTCTTTGCGGTATTGCGTCCTTCGCAGGTGGCTCCGAAAGCGCTGTTTCGTGAATTACTGGATAAGATCGAGGGCGGAGCGTTTGAAGAGGCTCGCAGAACCTGCGATTACCGCCCCTGCCCGCTTTCGGACGTAGCCGGCGCGGTGATTGATTATGTGCGCGAGGTGCCGGCGGCGGATCCGCTGTTGATGAAGGATGTGATGGAAGGCGAAGGAGCGCGGCAGGCGGATGCCATACAGGGGCAGACCCAGTACCTGATGGATATAGCCGTGGTATCGCCGATGATCGGTTTGCTCGGGACAGTGTGGGGCATGCTGAATGCGTTTACATCCCTTGGCCTTGAAACTGCGAGCGCCAAA
Organism: Kiritimatiellia bacterium; assembly: GCA_046483125.1. Classification (GTDB taxonomy): domain Bacteria; phylum Verrucomicrobiota; class Kiritimatiellia; order UBA8416; family JAWODU01; genus JAWODU01. The sequence continues at coordinate 28,125 of JAWODU010000119.1, read as the reverse complement.
CCGGTAGCGGTGGCCATGGGCGTTTCCAAAGCGCTTGTTACCACGGCGGCGGGCCTGGTAGTCGGTATTGTGGCCATGGCCTTTTACGCTTATTTCCGCAGAAAGGCTTCGCGGCTTGTTTCCTGTCTTGAATCGGCTTCAACCCGGCTTCTTACGGCCTTCCTCAGCAAGAAACAGGTATGAGATTTCGTGCTCGACTTTCTTCATCCGAACCCGGTTTTCAGATTGCGCCGATGATAGACGTGGTGTTTCTTTTGCTGTCTTTCTTTATCGCCACGCAGATATATTCGCAGTGGGAAACCGAACTGGATATTACGCTTCCAACGGCGAAATCGGGCGAAGTGCCCCAGCGTCTGCCCGGCGAAATTATCCTGAATATTCTCCCGGACGGAACGGTTGTGGTAAACAAGAAGACGCTGAACGAAGAGGATCTCGGTTCTCTGCTGAACCGGGTGGTGGAGCTGTTTCCAGGTTCACCGGTCCTGATACGGGCAGACAGGGAAACTCCTTACGGATTCGTGATCCGCGTGCTGGATATGTGCGCGTCGGCCGATATCTGGAATGTATCGTTTGCCGCGACTGAACCGGAGCAGGAGACGCGAAAGTGAACCCCCGGGGCGGGTATCCACAGGCGGCCCGGGCATGCCGCGATTGCGAGACCGTCGATTGCATGAAGAACAGTTTTTTCACCGTGGGCACGGGGATGCGTTTGTTGATCCGTAGTATTTGCCTGATTCTGCTGTGCGCTGGGGCTGCGGCCGGGGAAACAGTGACTCCGGAAGACAGACTGCGTTTCGCGGATGCGCTTTTCAGCAGGGAAATGTATGAAGCGGCGGCTGGAGAATACGAAGCTTTCATCGAAGCCTGTCCTGACAGTGAAAAGACTCCGCGGGCCGTGTTCGGGGCTGGGTTGAGCTTTGAGAAACTCGGCAGGAGTGAAGACGCCTGCTCCATGTACAAGCGCGTTTTCAACCGTTCTGCGGGTAAGTTGAGTCACAAAGCCGGTTTCAGAGCGGCGATTCTGCATCTTGACCGCGAAGAGCGCCGGGAAGCGGTCCGGTTACTGCGGGAACTGCTTGAGCGGAACCCCGGCGGGGATATTACTGCCGGCGCCCTTTATTACCTTGGCGAAGCCCTTCTTCCTGAAGATAAGAAAAAAGCGGTTCAACGTCTGGAAGAAATCACCGGGAACCACCCGCAGTCCCGCTTTTACCCTTACGCTCTTTTAAAACTCGCTGGAATATACGGCCGGCAGGCCGATACTCAGAAGAAGGCTCTTGAACTTTACGACAAGGTCGTTAAGACGGCCCAAACGGACCGTGTCGCGGCTGAGGCCCTGTTTCAGGCCGGCTTACTGCGGTTTCGGCGGGAAGAGTACGCCCGGAGCGCGAAAGCCTATGACCGTTTGCTTTTAGAATATTCCGAGGACAGTCGCGCAGTCGAATCGCCGTTGCCCGCGGCCTGGGCTTCGCATAACGCCGGCTTTTACGCGCGGGCGCTCGAGCTGGCGGATACGGCCTTGAAAGGGGACGGGCTCTCCGGGGACAAACGGGCCGAATGGCTTTATCTCAAGGCTAATTGCGAGCGTCAACTGGCAAGGTACAAGGCGGCCGCTGAGACTTACCTGCGTCTGCAGAAGAAGTATCCTGACAGCGAATTCACCGGGCCTTCATTTTATGAAAGAGCGTTGAGCAGTTACAAAATGAATAATTTGCTTCAGGCGGTTGCGGACGCGCGCCGCGCGCTGGATGCGGGCGGAAGAAAAAAAGACGTTTATCGGCTCATGGCCGAAGCTTACGCGGGGCTGAATGACGGGGACAGGGCGATTCAGTACTACAAACTGATATTGAAAGAGTTCCCGAAGACCGAAGCGGCGCATGAAGCCGCGTTTCGGTTGGCTCATATGCTCCGGAAACGCGGATCTTACAAAGAGGCTTCGCGTTATTACAGGCTGTCTGCCGGCGCTTCCGAAAGCGGACTTGCGGGGCGGGCTCTTTTTGCTTCAGGGCTGTGCATGGCGGAAAACGGAGACGATGCCGAGGCGGTCCGGGACTGGTCGGAGCTGATTAACGGACATCAGAATCATTCTCTCGCGGAAGAGGCCATTTATCAGATGGGCAGGGCTCAAATCCGGTTGAAACTCCGTGAAGACGCCGAGCGCACCTTCAGATCTTTTCTGCAAACATTTCCGGAATCCGAATTCGCGGTTGAAGCGCGCTACTGGCTTGGAAGGTTGTTGTTCTCACAGGACAAACCCGCCGACGCGGCCGAGGAATTCAAAGAAGTGCTGGAGAAGGCCTCGGACAACGAACTCAAACGGCACGCTTCATACAGCATGGCGCTTGCGCTTCTGAAACAGGAAAAGGATGAAAGCGCGGCTTCTCTCCTCAGGCCTTTGCTCGATTCCCCCTTGAAACAGGAGTTTACCCCCGGTCTGCTGAAATGGCTGTCCGAGTACTGGCACGAAGAAAAGGAATACGCCGAAGCGGTATCCGCGGCGGAACTGATTTTGAAACGGAGTGATGATCCCGAATGGCGCCAGGCGGCCCTGTGTCTGGCCGGAAGAGCGTATTCGGCTCTCGGGGAAAAGAAAAAAGCGTCCGGCGCCTTTTCCGGGGCGCTCAAAGAGGATGTTGTTACTGAATATGCGCCGGAATGCGCGCTTAAACTCGGATATTTGATGCTGGAAAAGAAAGAATATGACCGGTCCCGTGCTCTGTTTTCGAAAGCCGCAAGAATGGCCGGAGAAGACGAACAAACAGGCTTGAGGGCAAGGGCTTACATGGGCCTGGGCAAAGCCGCCGAGGGACGGTCGGATTTTGAAGAAGCCGCGCGATATTTCATGATTGTGGCAACTCTCTTTGATCACCCGGATATTGTGCCCGAGGCGCTGTATGAAGCCTCTGAAGTATTGAGAAAAGCGGGCAGGAATGAATCGGCACAGAAAGCCGTCCGTGAACTGTCTGATAGATATCCGGACAGCAGATGGCGTAAGAAGACGGAGAGCGGCGAAGAGTAGATGAGTTACGGCAAAAAAAATTCGAGCGCAAGGTCGGGATCATTCCGCACCGCCGCCGCTTTATCGGCCTGCGCGGTATCTTTTGTAATCCACGTTCTGGTTTTGACTGTGGCCTCAAGGTACGCCATACGGCTGTCGTCCGCAGAGCCGCTGTCCGAAAGTGTAATTAACCGTTCGGGTTTAAGAATAAAAGATTTAAAGCGGGAGGCGTTCAGCATGAGGCCGGGAGGCAAAGTGACGCGCCCCGGTGAATCGCCCTCGGTTATGGAACTGACCGAAGAAGTGCGCAAACTCGGGACGCCTCCGAGCGAGTCGGACCTTGAGCCGCCGGCTTTCGACAACGGCGACACGGCCGGTGAGATGAAGAGGGGGCCGGAAAGTGATGCTTCCGTCACTCCCGGCGCCTGGGAGCCCAGAGAAGAAATTATTTCAGTGAGCAGGGAGGCGGCCGGGTCTGAAATCCGGGGGCTGGAAAGAAGAGTCATTCCGGATATCGAAAGGAGGACCGGGGCGCCTGACATTACCGCGCCGGTGGAATCGTCCGACTTGATAAAAATGCAGGGGCGCGGCTCCGGGCGTGAGGATTTTTCCGGTAAGGGAGGTTTGGACGTGAAAGTTACCGTAAGACGGCGTTTGCGCGATATGCCGTCCGACGGCAAAGGAGGAAAGGGGCCCGAACCCGGCAGGCCGGAGGACGTGGAGGGGACCGGAAGGGTAAAGGACCTGAAACCGGTGGAAGACGTTCTGAAGGCGGAAATCACCGTTTATTCCCGTTTCTTCGACTTTGACTACGGCTACTTCAAGGTGGAAATAGAAAGGAAGGGTGAAAAAGTACTGCCGGTCCTGTCGAGAGACGTACTGCTTGTGCAGGATTGTTCGAACAGCATGGCCGAACGAAGACTTCATTTCTGCAGAGAAGGCTTGAAGAACTGTCTTGCGATGCTGGGCGAAGGCGACAGGTTCAATGTGGTTGGGTTCAGGGACTCTCCGGAAATGTGTTTCAAGGACTGGGCGCGCCCGGTTCCGGCAAGCCTGGGAAAAGCGAAAGATTTCATAGACAGCCTTCAGGCGGGCGGAAATACGGACATATTTGAATCCATGAAAGCGCTCTTGAAATTACAGCGGAAACCGGGAAGGCCCGTTACCGCGCTGTTGATTACCGACGGCCGTCCTACCGCCGGTGTAGTACACAGCTCTGAAATCATAGGAGAATTCAGTAAACTCAATAAAGGCGAAATCTCCGTGTTCACGGCGGGCACTGTGCAAACCGCCAATTCCTACCTGCTGGACCTGCTGAGTTACTGTAACAGAGGAGATTCGCGCATAATATCACGGGGCAGGTGGTCTATTCCGGACGTAATAAAGGAGATGTGCGCGGGGATAAGGAGACCCGTCATTACGGACCTGGACTTTGTATTCGCTTCGGATACCGGTTGCGAGGTGTATCCGGTTTTGTGCAGTAATCTGTATCTCGACAGACCGCTGGTGCTGTACGGGCGATATCCGAAGGGGCTGGAAAAAGTGACGTTTCAGGCGGCGGGGCGTGCAGGCGAACTGGAATGCGATATGGTTTTCGATCTGCCGTTGACAGGGAACGTCGAGCGCGGAAACAAGAGGATCAAGACCGAATGGGCAAGGCGGAAAATATATCATCTGACCGGGGAATACGCGCGGAAACCCGACGTGCGTATTCTCCGGGCAATGGAAAAGACGGCCGAATCCTACGGTATCCGCATCCCGTACAGGGAGGAGATGTAAAGGATTAGTAATCTTAATCACAATCTTAATCATAATCTGATATCAGGGAGATTAAGATAAAGATTAAGATTGGGATTAAGATGGGGATACAGACTGGGATAATAAGATACGCGAAGCATTATGTTGACAGGCGGCGGGGGTCGGCGGTATCTTGCCCGTCTTATTACTGGGCAACCGAAAGAGGAGGCATCGAGTTTGGATCTGGAAAAAGTGCGTCACAGTGCGGCGCATGTTTTAGCCGCGGCAGTCTGCAGACTGTTTGACGATGTAAAGCTGGACATAGGACCCGCCGCAAAGGACGGTTTCTACTACGATTTCGACCTTCCTCATCGCATCGCTCCCGAGGATTTTCCTGCCATGGAGCGGGAAATGTCCGCGATCATCGCCGAGGATATCCCGTTTGAACGGCTTGTTCTGCCAAGAGAAGAAGCCGAGCAAATGCTTGAAGAGTCCGGGCAGACTTACAAGCTGGAACGGCTGGCGGACATACCGGAAGGCGAAGAAATCACGTTTTATCGTTCCGGGGACTTTTGTGACCTGTGTTCGGGTCCTCACGTGGCGAGTACAGGCGCGATTCCGGCGTTCAAGCTTACGTCCGTCGCGGGTTCGTATTACCGCGGTGTTGAAACAAATGCCATGCTTCAGCGCGTCTACGGAGTCGCGGAGGGCTCAGCCGAACAGGTCGACGCCGTCATCAAGGCAATCGAAGAGGCCGGCAAACGGGACCATAGAAAGCTCGGGCGGGCTCTTGATCTGTTCAGCGTACAGGAGGAAACAGGCCCGGGGCTGATTCTGTGGCATCCCAGGGGAGCCAGAATACGGTCGGTCATAGAGGATTTCTGGCGGCGTGAACACACGCGCGCGGGATACGATTTACTGTACACGCCCCACATAGGGCGTTCCCTGCTCTGGGAACGGTCGGGCCATCTCGGTTTCTATCGCGAGAACATGTATTCGCCGATGGATATAGAGGAAGAAGAATACTTCATCAAACCGATGAACTGTCCGTTTCATATTCAGATCTACAAATCGCAGAAACGTTCGTATCGCGATCTGCCTCTTCGTTGGGCGGAGCTTGGGACGGTTTACAGGTACGAAAAAAGCGGTGTATTGCACGGCTTGCTTCGGGTCCGGGGCTTTACGCAGGACGATGCCCATGTCTTCTGCACTCCCGGTCAGATCGAAACTGAAATATCTTCTACGGTCCGTTTTGCCATGCGCATGTTAAGGGCGTTTGAATTCACGGAAATTACCGCTTACCTCGCGACACGGCCGGGTAAGGCCGTGGGAGAAAACTCGCGCTGGAAAGAAGCGACGGCATCCCTCGAAAAAGCTTTGCGGAGCGAATCCGTGAAATACGAAGTGGAGGAGGGCGGGGGAGCCTTTTACGGTCCGAAGATTGATCTGAAAGTGAAGGATGCTCTCCGACGAGAATGGCAGTTGAGCACGATACAATTCGATTTCAACATGCCGGAGCGGTTCGATATGGTTTACACGGGCTCGGACGGCGCGGAACACAGACCCTACATGATTCATCGAGCTTTACTGGGGAGTCTGGAGCGTTTTTTCGGAATTCTTGTAGAGCACTACGGCGGGGCTTTCCCGTTATGGCTGGCTCCGGAACAGGCCAGAGTACTTCCGCTGACGGAAAAGCAGACCGAGTACGCCGAATCGGTAAAGCGGGAATTGTCGTCGGAGCACCTGAGGGCGTCGTCTGACCGTAAATCCGAAAAGATAGGAGCCAAAATCAGAAGAGCCGAACTGGAGAAAGTGCCGTATATGCTCATAGCCGGGCCCAGAGAGGTTGAAGCCGGAACCATTTCGGTAAGAAGCCGGAGCAAGGGTGATCTGGGTGCAATGGAAATAGAGGAAGTGATAAAACTGTTCAAAAAGGAGGCCGACTATTCGTTCGTTTGTCAGGACAAATCTTAAGATCAGAGTACCGAAAGTTCGTTGTGTGAAACCGGACGGTTCGATGGCAGGTGTAATGGCTACAGACGATGCCCGCAAACTTGCGCGGGAATACGGTCTGGACCTGGTGGAGATCTCTCCGAAGGCGGATCCGCCGGTGTGCAGGATAATGGACTTTGGCAAGTACAGGTACGACGAAAGCCGCAAAAAGCGGCAGACGCGCAAGCACCAGCATGCCCAGACGGTAAAAGAAGTTAAATTTCACCCGAACGTGGCCGAAAACGATTACCAGACAAAACTGAACCACGTTAAGGAGTTTCTGCAGAAAGGGCATAAAGTAAAAATCACTCTGACGTTCAGGGGCAGGGAACACGCCCACCGGGACCTGGGCTTCAAACTGGTGAACAGGGTCCTGGCTGATTGTGAGGGGATGTGTACGGTAAACATGGCCCCGAGAATGGCCGGCAGGAGCCTTGTGGCGGTGATAACGGGGCAGAGCGGGAAAAAGAAGAAGTAGGAGAGTATCGACGCCTGGTTTTTTTACTCTATTTCCCGTCTTGACGGCGGGCAGGCGAATCCGTAGGTTGTACACATGCCTAAGAAGAAAACCAGAAAAGCGGCGGCGAAACGGCTGAAGAAGACTTCCGGCGGAAAGGTGAAGTACGCGAAGGCCGGCGGGGGGCACCTCATGGGGAGCAAGACCAGAAAGCGCAAGCGTCGTTTGAGAGCCGCCGGCATTCTCGACAGCGTGGAAGAAGCGCGCGTGAGAGAGTTGTTTTAGAAGGCGGACTGGAGGGACGGATGTCGAGAGTTACAAATGCACCAGCGTCACGCCGCAGACATAAACGCCGTCTGAAGCGGGCCTCGGGGTTCCGGGGCGCGCGGAGTAAGCTTTTCAGAACGGCCACAGAAGCTGTAGACCGGGCAATGTGGCTTTCAACCATTCATCGCCGGCACAGAAAACGCGACTACAGGCGGCTCTGGATAGCCAGGATTTCAGCGGCCGCCCGGGCAAACGGCATTTCATACAGCCGGTTGACTGAAGGTTTGGCAAAGGCCAACGTGGCTTTAAACAGAAAGATGCTTTCTGAAATAGCCATTCACAACCCGGACGGCTTTGAGCAGGTTGCGGCGCTGGCTAAGGCGTCTCTGTCTTAACCGTAATGGGCCGCTCAATGTGTCCTTTTCGTTTCCCGGACGCGTGACATGAACCCTTCCGACATCAGCGCGATTAAAGACCAGGCCCTCTCTGAATGCCGCGGGGCGGCATCGTTGAAGGAACTTGAAGCGGTAAGGATCAAATACCTGAGTCGCCGGGGCGTGGTTCAGAGTCTGATGAAGGACCTCAAGCGGGTGCCTTCCGACAAGCGGGCGGAAGCAGGGCGCGCGGCAAACGAGCTGAAAAGCGAGTTGAATAATCTTCTGAAAACGCGCAAAAGCGATTTCGAAAGCGCGGGCGCGGCCATGGGGCCTGAACAATCGTTCGACTATACATTGCCGGGAACATGGCGTTCTATCGGTTCCAGGCATCCTCTGAGTCTTGTAATTGAAGAGTCGGCCCGCATTTTCAGTCTGCTTGGTTTCACGATGGCTGACGGTCCGGACATAGAGACGGAGTATTACAATTTTGACGCGCTCAACACGCCCGCGGATCATCCTTCGCGGGACATTCAGGACACTTTCTGGCTCGAATCCGGTGAACTGCTCAGGACCCAGACTTCACCCGTGCAGATCAGGGTTATGGAAAAAAACCGACCGCCAGTCAGGGTAATCGCGCCGGGGAGGTGTTATCGCAGGGATACCGCGGACGCCACTCACAGCGCCTGTTTCCATCAGATTGAAGGATTGTACGTGGACCGGGATGTGTCCATGCGGGATCTGAAAAGCGATATAACGTACTTTGCCCGCAGGATGATAGGTCCTGAGGTCAAGGTACGGTTCCGGCCCCACTTCTTCCCGTTTACCGAGCCGAGCGTGGAGTATGACTTTTCATGCCATGCCTGCGGCGGCAGGGGTTGTAAAATATGCAAGAACAAGGGATGGATAGAAATATCGGGAGCGGGCATGGTCAATCCGGCGGTGCTTGAAACCGTCGGGTACGATCCTGAATCGGTCAGCGGCTATGCTTTTGGAATGGGCGTTGAGCGAATTGCCATGATCAAATACGGGATAGACGATATGAGGCTGTTTTACGAAAACGATCTGAGGTTTCTGAAACAGTTCGCGCGACCGGGGAACAAATCGGCATGAAAATACCGTTTGAATGGCTGAAAGAATACGTTGACTTCGATTGCACGGCCCGGGATCTGGCTGAAAAGCTTACCTTTGCGGGCCTCGAGGTTGAAAGTGTCGATACCGTCGAATCCGAGCCCGTGTTTGACATAGAAGTTACTCCCAACAGGCCGGATTGTCTCGGGGTCATAGGCGTGGCCCGGGAAGTCGCCGCTATTTACGGCACGAAAATACGTTTTCCATCGGCGGATTTGGCCGAGGAGGGAGAACCTGCCGAAAGTCTGACGAACATTGAAGTGCATGATAAGGACAAATGCGGCAAGTACACGGCGCGTATTCTGAGAGGAGTTAATGTTGGACCCGGTCCCGCATGGTTGAGGAAGCGGCTGGTTCAATGCGGAATGAATCCGGTCAACAACGTCGTGGATGTGACAAACTACGTCCTGATGGAGTGCGGGCACCCGTTGCACGCTTTTGACAAACGGAAGCTGTCCGAAGAGCGTATTGTTGTTCGCAACGCGGGAAAGGGAGAAACAATTACAACTTTGGACGGCGAGGCAAGGAGACTGGATCCCGATGTTCTGGTAATCGCCGATTCCTCGAAGCCGGCGGCGGTGGCGGGCATTATGGGAGGCGCGGAGAGCGAAATATCGCCGTCCACGGAAAGCATAATACTGGAAAGCGCGTATTTCGACCCCCGGAATATCAGGTCTGCCTCTAAGAAACTGTCGCTTGAGACTGAATCTTCGGCCCGTTTCGAGCGGGGAGCCGATATCGGGATCGTTGAATGGGCAAGTCGGCGGGCGGCTTTCCTGATTGCAGAGATTGCGGAAGCCCGGGTCGCGCCTGGCTGTGTGGATGTTTCGGGTCTTCAGGCTGAGACAAAAACAATAGAGTGTCGTTTTGACAGGGTCCGCCGATTGCTCGGAGTGGAAATAGACGATCAGGTCATTCTCTCCATTCTGCGTTCACTTGAATTGAAGCCGGATGAGAGGATACCTGGTTCCTGTTCCGTGAAAGTGCCGACTTTCCGGGTGGATCTGAAGAGAGAAGCGGACCTTATTGAAGAGGTGGCAAGGATACACGGGCTGGATAAAGTCCCGGATGACAGGCCGCGCGCGGCCGTGATTCCGTCGGCGGATGACTCGGGATTGAGGGCCGTGTTCGCGTTACGGAGCAATCTTACGGCGCTCGGGCTGGCGGAAATCGTCAATTACAGCTTTGTGTCCGACGAGGTACTCGATCTTTTCGAAGGGGAAGAGCCGGAAGAGGCAAAGCGGATCAGACCCGTAAATCCCAATAACAGGCGCGAGAACGTATTGCGCACTTCGCTCCTTCCCCAGATGGCGGAAACACTGGGGGCGAATACGGCCCGCCAGACCCCGGAGGCGGCATGCTTTGAACTGGGCCGGGTTTACCGCAAGCACGGCGACGGCGCCAGCAGTGAAGAAGAAAGGTTGTGCATAGGCTTGTCGGGCAAAGCGGGGCAGGCGGCCGGGAGCGGCCGGCGTCCGGCAGGGAACGGGGAAGTGTTTCTGCGGCTGAAAGGAATTATTGAATCTCTTGCTTCAGTGCAGGGCGCGGGGGGGGTGGAATTCCGTCCCGGCAACGGGACGCCGTGGTCCGAAACCGCGCAGGTTGATATCGCCGTTGACGGTTCCCTGTGCGGCCGGATGGGAGTGCTGAGTCCGCGGGTCCGTGGCCGGTGGCGGCTGTCCGAACCGGTGGGTTTGCTGGAAATGTCCACGAAACCGCTGTTGCTGAATATATTTAATACTCCCCGTATCGAGAAAGTCTGCCCTTATCCGGCGGTTTTCCGGGATATTGCGGCGATAGTCGACCGGAGCGTAAAACACGGAGATATTGTAAGAACGCTGTGGAAAAACGCTCCTTCGGAGTTGACTTCCGTGACTCTATTTGATATATATACAGGCAGTGGGATAGGCAGAGGGAAAAAGAGTCTTGCCTATTCTCTGGTTTTCCGGTCTCCGGAGGGTACATTGACCGATGAACGCGTCAACGGATTCAGGGACGCGCTCAAAAAGGCCTTGGAGACGGAATTAGAAGCTGAAATAAGAGAATAAAGGCCGATGTATCAGCCGGCTGTTAAGAAAAACGGAAAGACACCCGAAGTCGCAAAAATATGAATAAGACAGGGTTTCCGCCCCTATGATTACAAGGCTGAGAAATTGGATTTCGTCGCCCGTTGTGTTTAACGACGCGGGGAAGGCGAATTTTGTTATATCCGGAATATTCCAAAATACCGTGGCGCCGGGTTTGGCGGCTGTGCTGAATTCCGCCGGCTGTACCGGTGTCGCGCGTGTTCCTGGTTCTTTGAGAATAGCCTCAAAGAGGCTCTTGTATGGGGAACAAATACCCTGCCTTGTTCGCTGACAGGCAGAAAATCTCTGACCCTTTATTGTAGTCAAGGGAGCTTGAAAACGGCGTGGAAAGGAGCCCCGTAAGGGGACCCGATGAAGCGGCGGATAGAGCACCCACCTCGTTATCAGAGGAACGGAGATAGATGCCTTTACGACTCATGGCGGGGTATTTTTTTTCGCCATGCAGGACATGGACCTGTTTGGAAAGGAGCGGGAGGGGAAGGGTTCCGCAAAACGGCCCCTTGCGGCCAGACTGCGCCCCCGGACTCTCGACGAAATCGCAGGCCAGGAGTCTATTCTGGGCCCGGGCAGGCTGTTGAGAAGGGCCGTTGAGGCCGACAGACTCACCAGTGTAATTCTGTACGGCCCTCCGGGATGCGGCAAGACATCTATTGCCGAAGTTATCGCGGGGGTTACAAAGCGAAGTTTCGAACGCACCAGCGGCTCTGCGGCAAGTGTCGCGGCTCTGCGGGATATTCTCAAACGGGCCGGGACCCGCAGACAGCGAGGCGGCGGAGAAACTATCCTGTTCATTGATGAAATGCACAGGTTCAGCAAGTCCCAGCAGGACGTCCTGTTGCCGCACGTTGAAGAGGGCGCCGTAACGCTTGTCGGGGCTACTACTCACAACCCTCTTTTCTTCATAAACAGTCCGCTTCTCTCCAGGTCGCTTGTGTTTGAACTGAATCCGCTGAGTGAAAAGGCGGTGCGATCACTCCTCGCCAGGGCCCTGTCCGACGAGAGAGGCTTCGCATCGTGGAAGATCAGTGCCGATGACGCCGCCCTGGACCACCTGGCGCGGGTATGCGACGGGGATGCCAGGAGGGCGCTGAACGCGCTTGAAATAGCCGTGCTTACGACCAGGCCGGAAAAGGACGGAACGGTCCGTCTGAGCAGGGAAGTCGCCGAGGAGTCCATTCAGAAAAAGGCCGTGGTATATGATCACGACGAAGACGGTCACTACGATACCATATCGGCCTTTATAAAGAGTATCAGGGGCTCCGACCCGGACGCCGCGATTTACTGGCTGGCAAAGATGCTTTACGCGGGGGAGGATCCCAGGTTCATAGCGCGTCGTCTGGTTATACTGGCATCGGAAGACGTGGGTAATGCCGATCCGCGCGGCTTGACACTGGCGGTATCGGCAATGCACGCTGTGGAGTTCACGGGCATGCCTGAAGCGAGAATCATTCTTGCTCACGCTGTCACCTATCTTGCGGCCGCCCCTAAAAGCAACGCTTCCTACACGGCGATAGAGAAAGCCGGTTCCGACGTCAGGGAGGGAAGGAGCGCCATGGTGCCGGAGCACCTCAAGAATATACACGTGGACGCCGAAGGCGGCGCGGGCGCCCCGAAGTACGTTTATCCGCATGATGATGAAGAGGGCGGTCTGCGGCAGGAGTATTTGCCGGGAAAAGAAGCCTATTACGAACCGAAACCCAGCGGGTACGAAGAAGTGATCGCGAAACGAATGAAGCGCCTTCGCCAAAGAAAGCTGTGAAAATGAACGCAGACGACAAAACCCTGTCGATTGATTTCCGAAAGGCCGATCTTCGCGGAAAAATAAAGAAATGCCGGGCTGAGCTGAAAGCTGAATGGATTGAAGAGGAAAGCCGCAAAGCACAGGACCGCCTGGCCGGGCTTCCGGAATTCAATTCGGCCGAAACAGTTCTTTGTTATATGGCCTTCGGCGGAGAAGTATGCACGGAAGCGATCATCGGGCATTGCAGGGCTTCCGGTAAGAAGTTATGTGTGCCTGTCTTTGCTGCGGAGGAAGAACGGTACCGTCCCGCGCGCCTGACCGAACGGACGCCGATCATCGCCGGCCCTTTCGGTGTTCCTGAACCCGGTGTGCGGGAACTGGAACCTTTCGAGGAAGTGGATTTTGTCGTGGTTCCAGGTGTTGCTTTTGACGGCCTCGGGAACAGGCTTGGACGGGGCGGAGGTCATTATGACCGTATGCTGGGCGAAATTGCAGGAAAACGGAAAGGGCGCGTTCGCGGCTGTTTTGCGGCGGGTCTGGGCTTCGAATTTCAGATTGAGAAACGGGTTCCGGCGGGAAAAAGAGACATCCGCCTGGACGCCGTGGTGACGGAAAAAAGAGTGATGTACGCGAAGGGTTTTTGACAGGGGTAAGGGGTACAGAAAGGAGAAATCGCCATGAACAGCGGCGTTATTGCGGGTATAGCCGGAACTGCCGGGGTGGTCGCGGGCTACGTTATCCGTTTCTTTGTCGGGCGTTACGGCAGTATGTCGGCGGAGAAAATGACCAGGGAGAAGGTGCGTCAGGCTGAAAGGGACGCGGAGACTATACGGAAGGAAGCGAAGATACAGGCAAAAGCCGAGGTCCTGCGGGCCAGGGAGGAATTCGAATCGGCAACGGCTTCCAGAAAAAAAGAACTCGCGGCATTGGAGGAGCGCATTTCAACTCGTGAGGTCAATCTTGACCGCAAAGTCTCGGTATTGGACAGGAAGGAAGCGGCACTCGATGAGAAATCCGCTGAAATCGAACGTCATAACCTGGAACTGGGAGAGGAAAGAAAGAAGCTGAAGCAGTTGATTGAAGATGAATTCAACAGACTGCAGAAGATAGCTGGAATGAGCCGGGAAGAAGCACGCAGGCGGCTTCTGCTCCGGACGGAAAAAGAAATGCAGAACGAAACAGGCGCTTTAATCCGCAGAATGCAGGATGAAGCGCTGGATACGGCCGAGAAAAAAGCGCAGGAAATCGTGGCCAACGCCGTTCAGCGCTGTACGATATCGCACGCCGGGGAGCTTATGACCAGTACCGTCGCTTTGCCGGACGACGATATGAAAGGCCGTATTATCGGGCGTGAAGGACGCAATATCAGAGCCCTGGAAGCGGCCACGGGCGTGAACGTGCTTATCGATGATACGCCGGAAGCCGTAGTAATTTCGGGCTTTGACCCGGTTCGGCGGGAGATAGCGCGGTTGTCGCTTGAGAACCTGGTAGCGGACGGACGCATACACCCGGCCCGGATAGAAGAAGTTGTATCCAAATACATTGAAGAAATGGAGGAAACCATAAGATCGTCCGGAGAAGCGGCGGCATATGAGGTCGGCGTTCAGGACGTACATCCGGAACTGGTTCACATGCTGGGCAGGTTGAAGTTCCGCACCAGTTACAGCCAGAATGTTCTAAAGCATTCGCTGGAGGTAGCACACCTGATCGGTGTCATGGCGGGGGAACTCGGCCTGGACGCGGCCACGGGCAAACGGGTCGGGCTCTTTCACGATATCGGCAAGGCCCTTGATCATACCGTGGAAGGCGGACATGCCGCCATAGGCGCGGATTTCCTTAAGAAACACGGCGAGGATCAGGTCGTGGTCAACGCGGCCGCGGCGCATCACGAAGAAGTGGGGGCCGAGAGCGTCTACGCGGTGCTGGCTTCTGCGGCGGACGCCATATCGGGGTCCAGGGTCGGGGCGCGTTCTGAAACGACGGAGATATACCTGAAGCGGCTGGAGGCCCTGGAAAACCTTGCCGGCAGTTTCGAAGGGGTTTCAAAGAGTTACGCAATACAGGCGGGACGCGAAGTACGGGTTATTGTTGAACCCGAAAACGTGGACGATAACGGGGCGATGGTTCTGGCCAGGGACATCAGTAGAAAAATGCAGGAAGAACTGCAGTATCCGGGGCAGATCAAAGTAGTAGTATTACGGGAAACGAGATGCGTGGAATACGCGAGGTGAAAAGTGAAGATTCTTATAGCGGGTGACGTGGTGGGGGCTCCGGGGCGGGCTGTATTCGGGAAAGTTGCTTCGGCTATGAAGGAGCAGGGCAAGGCGGATTTTGTCGTTGTAAACGGCGAAAACGCCGCGGGCGGCAAAGGCATTACCGGGCCGCTGGTCAACGAATTGCTGGAAGGCGGAGCTGACGTTATTACCATGGGGGACCATACCTGGGACAAGAAGGAAATCGAAAGCCGTATGGACGATCTTCCGCGGCTTGTCCGGCCGGCGAATTATCCGCCTGGCTGCCCGGGCACCGGCCGCGTTACGGTGAGCGTGGGTCCGTGCCGGGTAACGGTGATAAATCTGCTGGGTAGAGTTTTTATGCCGCCCATGGACTGCCCATTCAGAACGGCGGACGCTGTTCTGGAAGAGGAGCAAAACAACGCTGATGTGACTCTGGTTGATATACACGCGGAAGCGACTTCAGAAAAACTGGCAATCGGCAGATACCTGGACGGACGGGTGACCGCCGTGGTGGGCACTCATACACACGTGCAGACAAGCGATGAACGCGTACTGCCGGGGGGCACTGCCTACATCACGGATGCAGGTATGACGGGTGTGACGGACTCGGTATTGGGCAGGGACATCGAGTTGGTGACAAAAACATTTCTGACGGGCATGCCTTCCCGTTTCAGAATGGCGCGTGGAAAAGCTGTACTTGAGGGAGTTATTGTGGATGCGGACGAAGACAGCGGGAAGGCGAGGGCAATAAACCGTTTGCGGATAAACTCTCCCGAGACGGAGTGAACTGTGAATTCCGGGGAAAGAAAAGTCTACAGTGTCGGAGAGCTGACACGTTTCATAAGAACCGTTCTGGAGTCCGGAATCGGCTCGGTTTGGGTGGAAGGTGAAGTTTCGAACGTTCGGAGGCCGTCTTCCGGACACTGCTATTTTACCATAAAAGATGAATCGGCCCAGCTCAGCGCGGTGCTTTTCAGGAACAGCCGGGGGCGGGTGAAGTTCGAACTTGCCGACGGCCTGCAGGTCCGCGCTTTCGGAGACATTACCGTTTACGAAAGAAACGGAAGGCACCAGATAATAATCCGCGAAATGGAAGAAAGCGGAAAGGGGGCACTTCATGCCAGGTTCGAGGCTTTGAAAAAGAAACTGGCCGCCGAGGGATTGTTTGCCGCATCGCGGAAAAAACCTGTTCCTCTCCTGCCGCGGCACGTCGGAATAGTGACCTCTCCGACGGGGGCGGCGGTGCGGGACATACTGCAGGTAATCGGGCGGAGGTTCCCGGACATTCACGTGATTCTTGCGCCGGTACGGGTCCAGGGCGAAGGCGCGGCCGGCGAAATAGCCGGGGCAATAGACACTTTGAACAAAATGGGAGGCCTGGACGTTTTAATAGTCGGCCGCGGCGGAGGCAGTCTGGAGGATTTATGGTGCTTCAATGAAGAAATTGCAGCGAGGGCCGTGGCGAACTCCTCGATCCCGGTTATATCGGCCGTTGGTCATGAAATAGATTTTACTATAACCGATTTCGCGGCCGATCTGAGAGTGCCGACTCCCTCGGCAGCGGCGGAGCTGGTTGTAGAGAAAAAGGACGCTCTCAGTGAACTCCTCGCGGAGAAGAGAAGGCGTATGCGGGAAGCGGCCGTTCAGCGGGCGGCAGTTCTTAAAGGCCGCCTCGGCACCGTTGCGGGCAGTTACGTATTTCGCGAACCGTCGAACGCTGTCCGGCGATGCGTTCAGAAACTGAACGAGTTGAAATTGAGGATGAGAAGCGAGTGTGGAGTAGAGGTCCGCGAAAACCGGCAGAGACTGGACGACGCAGGCCTCCGCGTCCTTCATGAGATCCGGATCAAACGACAATCCTGCAGACAGGATCTTGAAAGACTGGCTACTCAGATGAGAGCCTTGAATCCGCTGGCAGTACTCGACAGGGGATACAGCATTACAAGGGACAGCGAAGGGCGTGTGATTCGAAACGCCGGTAATCTGCGCAAGGGACAGCAGTTGCGGACACGCCTGGCGAAGGGGTCGGTGGTATCGGAAGTAGCGGATCTCAATAAAGAGTGCGGCGTTGGAGGACAAACACAAAGGAGACATTCTTATGGCAAAGAAAAAGACTCCGGGAAAAACTGAGGGGACTTCATCGGAAAAAATTACTTTTGAACAGGCCCTGGAAAAACTCGAAACAATCGTCGGCGACATGGAAAGCGGGAACATGGGGCTGGAGGAGATGGTCGCCCGTTTCGAGGAAGGGCAGGCGCTGTTGAAGTTCTGTAACGGGAAACTGAACGAAGTGGAGCGCAAAATCGAAATGCTGGTAAAAAAAGACGGCAAACTGGAAACAGTACCGTTTGAAGATGAAGATTCGAACGCCGAAACTCGTGACGGAGGGGAAAATGAAGCAAACGAAAGCGAAGGCGAACTGTTCTGAAAGCAGGCACGGCTCCGGCAGGTTCGGGTTTTGTCCGGTGCTGACGGCTCTCCTCCTGTCCTGTACCGCGTACGGTTCAGGCGGGGACGGAGAAGATATTATTATTACGGCTTCGCGCGTAAAGAAGGATGTATTCGACGTGCCTGCCGGCGTACAGGTTATAGACAGCGCCGCCATACGGCGGGCGGCGCCGGTGACGCTCGCCAAACTCTTTAAAAACGCCGTGGGAATTGATTTACAGGGAGGCGGTTTTCCGGGCGAGGAGGTGAGGCTGAATATGCGGGGTCTGACGCCGGGTTACGGCACGAAACGGGTCCTGGTGCTTATCGACGGGCGGCGGATCAATGAACAGTACCAGGGCACAGCCGAGCTTTCTCTCCTTACCGCCGACAGTATAGAACGGGTGGAAATCGTCCGGGGTCCCGCTTCGGCGATTTACGGGTCCAACGCCATGGGCGGGGTTATCAATATTGTAACCAGGAGGGGTAAAACCAGGCCCGGCACGGAAATCATGGTTTCCGGCGGCAGTCACAACACCTGGCACAACCGGATTTCCAGCGGCTACCGAAAAGAGGCGCTGGACTGTTTCATAACCGTGTCCGATGTCAGGACGGACGGCTACACGGATAATTCGGACGGAACGGACAGGGACTGGATCGCTCAGAGTATCGAAGGTAACGCGGGATGGCAGATCACCGACAACTCGGAAATACGCCTTTTCCTCGGGGCGCTGACGGCCGGGGGCACAGCGGAAAATTTCGAGCAGGACACTAGAAAGGACCACGAAGGCGTGCTGTACCGGTGGAACCGGGGCGGAAAGAGGGACGCGTCTTTTACGACGCGGCTTTACCGGGATTTCCGGAAACACGAATACGATTGGAAATATCCCGGAGAAGGCATTTACGATCAGTACACCCTGGGCGGGGAAATCCAGCAGTCGCTCTGGACAGGGGAGAACAACTTTGCCGTCGTCGGCGTGGACGGCAGAAGCGACAACGTAGACATTGAGGAAGCTACCGGACCCATAGACGAACGGACGTCTGTGTTCGGGTTTTACTGCCAGGATGAATTGTATCTTGCGGATGTTTTCCGCGTCATTGCCGGTGTGAGGCAGGATTACAGCTCTGATTTCGGTTCCAGGCTGAGTCCCAGAGTAGGCTTTTTCTGTAGACCTGCGGGTGCAGTCGGGATCTTTGCCTCGGCGAATATGGCCCATCGGGAACCGGCCCTTTCCGACCGTTACGTCAAGCAGGAATACAACGGCATGCTTTTTGAAGGAAATCCCGACCTCGAACCGGAAACGCTGAAGGCTTATGAAGCGGGGGTCAGGTACGGCAGGCAATCACCGGTGAGGACGGAAATTGTCGGTTTTTACAACGACATGAGAGATTCATTTGACTTTCTCCTTGAAGACGACGGAGTATTTCGCATCAGGAACGTTACGGCGGCGGAAACTTACGGCGTCGAGACCCGTGTGCGCTGGAGGATGAGCCGCAACATGGTTGTCTCCGCCAATTACACATTTACCGACGGGGAATACGAAGAATTCGGAGCCAATCCGGCGTTGGAAGGCAATCGCCTTGCCTACCTGGCCCGGCACAAGGCCAACTGTTCGTTTGAGTACGCCGTTTTGGAGACAGCAAATGCCGTGGTTCAGTGCAGGTACGTTGGAAACAGGTACGGCGATGCTCAGAACAGCGCTGAGAATACCATGGGCTCTTATCTAACCGTTGATTTTCACGGCGGCTTCGCTCTTCTCGGGCAGGAAGTTGTCCTGGGCGTAGACAATATTTTCGACGAGACTTATGAGGAATTCCCGGGATCGGAGCGGCCCGGCAGGACGGCCAGGGCGGGCGTCAACGTGGTATTCTGAAAGGGCTGATATGAAAGTATTGGTTACCGGCGGGGCGGGGTTCATCGGAAGTCATCTGTCCGAGAGACTGCTTGAAAGGGGTGACGAGGTGGCGGCCCTGGACAATCTCAACGACTATTACGACCCCGCTTTGAAAATCTCGAACCTTCAGAAAGCGCGCACGTCCGAACTGTTCACCTTTATCGAGGGCGATATCCTTGACGGCGATCTGCTTGAAAATATTTTTGACTCCCGCAAATTCGACGTGGTAGTGCATCTGGCCGCCAGGGCAGGCGTCAGGGCGAGCCTGAGCAGTCCGGTCCTGTATGAGAAGGTGAATTGCGGGGGAACCTTGACCCTGATGGAAGCGGTCCGCCGACACGGTATCCGGCGAGTGGTGTTCGCGTCGTCTTCAAGCGTGTACGGAGGCCGCAGGGAAGTTCCGTTTTCCGAGGATGCCCGCGTGGATAATCCTCTGAGTCCGTACGCGGCCACAAAGGTTGCCGGAGAACTTTACTGCAGAAACTACCACAGGCTTTACGGGATATCGGTAACCGCTCTGCGGTTCTTTACCGTGTACGGTCCGCGCCAGCGTCCGGATATGGCTATCAGTAAGTTTACGCGGCTTATCGATAAGGGACGGCCTGTTCCTTTTTTCGGTGACGGCACCACTGAACGGGACTATACCTATTACACGGATATTATCGACGGAGTAGTAGCGTCGATAGACCGCGACCTCGGTTTTGAAATCATCAATCTCGGCGAATCCGAGACCACGACTCTTTCCGAAATGGTCAAACTCCTGGAAGATGCACTGGGGAGGAAAGCGGAACTGGACTTTCAGCCGGCACAGCCGGGTGACATGAGGGTCACCTGCGCGGACGTTTCAAAAGCCGGAGAACTGCTCTCGTACAATCCGTCTACTTCCATGGATGAAGGCATCGGGCGGTTTGTTGAGTGGTACGGAAGACATCGCGATGATGCGGGACGCTGAATCCGCCAGAAAGAATCGATATGTAAAGTTTTAGACCGTGCGATCCGGTTTGTGTCCCTGATCTCTGTTTGCGGCCTGTTACCCCGTATCCCGTGTCAGTCGATAACTTCAAGCCATTCTTCTTCCACTTCCACGGCGACGGCCTGGCCTATCATCTCAACATTGAGGCGGACCCGGGTTTTCCCCTTGAAAGAAACTATGCCCTCTACGCCCATGAAAGGACCGCCGCGGACCCTGACACGTTTGCCTTTTTCCAGCGCCTTACAGGCACCCAGGGCGGGGTCCACGCTCAAGGCTTTCCTGATCTGGTCCAGCTCGTAAAGCAGACGTGAATCGTCGGGAGCGGAGAGTTCACGCAGTACGTTGTTTGTTTTGAGCAGAGCGAGCCGCCCCGGGCGGGTTAATGAAACGAAGAGATAGCCCGGAAACAGCGGTTTGTCCACCACGACCTTGCGCCGCTGGTAAATCCTGCTTTCACGGCGGAGAGGAAGGTAGCAGTCCATGCCGAGGAGACCGCAGTATTTTGCCGTTTTCTTTTCACTGCGCGGCTTAAGATGCAGTACGTGCCAGCTCATCACTCCATAATTTAGCGTCACGGCGGGATGGAAGCGATGCAAATCGACCCGCGATTTTGCTTTTCCATCTGCTCCGGGGTGGTGTAAAGTGACGGTGAATTTCTTTTGCTCGGAGGTACTGACGCGAATGAAGTATAAGAGAGTGCTGTTAAAGTTGAGCGGAGAGGCTTTCGGAAACAAAAGCGGGGGGCTGGTATTTGATTTTGGAGCCGTTAACCGTCTTTGCCGCGAGATCCGCAATGCGGTGAAGAAAGGTGTCGAGGTCGGCGTAGTGACTGGCGGGGGCAATATTTTCAGAGGAGCGGGAAGCGGGGACAGCGGAATCAGCCGTTTGAAGGGCGACTATATAGGTATGCTGGCTACCGTTATTAACAGCCTCGTTCTGGAATCTCTCCTGCGTAATTCAGGATGCGGCGCACGGGTACTCTCGGCAATTGAAACGGCGGAAGTCGCCGAAACATTTACTGTTCGCGGCGCCGAGGATCACTTTACAGCAGGCCGTGCGGTTATCTTCGCCGGCGGCACCGGGAATCCTTATTTCAGCACCGATAGTGCCGCTGCATTAAGAGCGAGTGAAATGCGAGCCGATGTTCTGCTCAAGGCTACCAAGGTGGACGGAGTATACTCCTCCGACCCCGAGAAGGACCCCGATGCGCGCTTTTACAGGAATCTCAGTTATGACGAAGCCATAAGGAAGTCGCTGAAGGTGATGGACGCGGCGGCATTTTCCATTTGCAGGGAAAACGGCATTCCCATAGTGGTATTCAACTTTGAAAAAGAAGGGATGCTTGAAAAAGCGCTGAACGGAGAGGATGTGGGTACTCTGGTGTCGGCATAGGGTCTATTCCGCCGGCCGTTACCTGGTGCCCCGTTTCCGGCCGGACTGCTGAACACTGAACACTGAACACTGAATACTGAAAACCCAAAATCCACGGGAGGTATTATGGAATCGCTGGATCAGGTTATCAAAGACGCAGACCAGAAAATGTCCAAGAGCTTGAGTCTGATGCACGAACAGTTTTCCGGCATCAGAACGGGTAAGGCTTCGCCCGCTCTTGTTGAAAATATATCCGTTTCATATTACGGCAATCCTACGCGATTGAAAGAAATAGCCGGAATCGCGACCCCGGAACCCAGGCTGATTGTTATTAGTCCGTATGACCCCACGGCACTGCCTGAAATAGAAAAGGCGATTCTTGCCGCCAACCTCGGTGTAACACCCGCGAACGACGGGAGAGTCGTTCGCGTACCCATTCCTCCGCTGAATGAAGAACGCAGAACGGAAATGACAAAAGTAGCCAAAAGGATAGCGGAAGAGGGGCGGGTAGCCGTCAGAAATGTCAGACGCGAGGCCAACGACACAATTAAAAGCCTTCAGAAAGACGGTAAAATTACCGAGGATGACAGAAAGCAGGCGCTGGATGACATCCAGAAACGTACGGATGCGCATACCGCGGAAATAGACAGGTCCCTGGAGGCCAGGGAAAAGGAAATCATGGCCGTGTAGGCGGCTCGAGACCGTGCACATGAGGAAGACTAGCCGCAAAAAGGCACAAAAAGTCACAAAAAAGGAGAAGAACTTTAGACAGGATCAACCCGCCTTCGTCCCGACCTCAGCAAGGGAGTCCGGACTAAGGCGAAGCACCGCAGAGACAGGCTGGCTAGCCCGGATCTGGAAAAGCTGTTTGACTGTTTACGGCGGTAGTGGTAGTTTAAATATGTGTGTGGAACGCATCTGATTAACACCGGAGGCTGACATGGCGCAAGACCCGAACAATAAGGAAAAA
This sequence comes from Kiritimatiellia bacterium, assembly GCA_046483125.1. GTDB lineage: Bacteria > Verrucomicrobiota > Kiritimatiellia > UBA8416 > JAWODU01 > JAWODU01. The sequence goes on along the minus strand of JAWODU010000119.1, from coordinate 5,468 downwards.
GGACCTTCCGCGGTACCTCCAAAGCTGAATATCCGGCCTCAGGGAAACGGCGAGTCGACGCCTGCCGGCGCCGAACCTTCAAAAAGCGTCGACGCGGATGCCCCCAAGCCGTCAGCGGCACAGGGAGGCGACGAATTTTCGCAAACGATGCATATCCAGGTTCCGGAAGAAAAGCCGGAAGAGCAGGACGCGGGACAGGACGCGGGACAGACCCCCGCTTCCAAACCTTCGCAGGAGGCGGGGAGTCCGACCGTCAAAATGCAGAAGCCGCCTTCCGCGGGCGGTAAACCCCCCGCGTCTGCTCCGGGCGGGGGCGTGAAGCGCGGGATAGGCCCCAAATCTTCCGCTAAGAAAGAAACTTCCAAGATACCCCTCGATATAGCCAGAGCTCTCAACAAGCAGGAACCCGAGGCCGGTGAAGAGGCCAAAGAACAGACGGCAGGTGAACCGAAAACCGTCCGTTTACAGCCCAAGGCGCAACAGAAAGCCGGCGCTCAGCCTCCGTCTGCCCAGGCACAGAAGGCTCCGGCGGCGGGCGGGGCCGGCGAAGAAGGCGATGAAAAAAGGAAGACGTCCAGGATTTCGCTTGACGCGGTACTTTCCGAGAGTGATTCGAAGGAGTCTGGAGGAGGGGGCTCCGGACCCAAGACCATAAAACTCAAGCCGCCCACGGAGGCGGGCACCGTGAAGGTCGCCCAGGGCAAGCCGTCGGCGCCTGTGCCTTCGGCGGGCCAGACCAAGGATCAGACTACTCAGCTTGACGAGGCGGCGCCTCCGGAGACAGAAGGGCAGACGCCTACAAAGCGCAAAACGATTAAAGTTGCGCGGGGGCCGGGAAAAAAGGGCGCCAAAGGCATCAAGATATCGCGCGACCAACAGCAGGAATCGGCGGCAAAGGCTCAACAGCAGGTGCAGGCTCCGGTTGAACAGCCGAGCGTGGTATTCCCTGTTTTTGCGGTCGCGGCCGTACTGGTCATATGCGTAACCATCTGGATGCTGGCGGCCCAGACCTTCGGGCCGAATATTTCACTGACCCAGTTGTCCTACGGAGCCCCGGGCATGGATCTCCCGTGGCCGAATAAGATACAAAAGTAAGGAAAGAATTCAGGCGGCACGGAACATTGATCAACTGCGGAAGGTACAGGAGTAAAGGAGCGCTGTTATGGGAGAGGGTAAAATAATTCACATCAACCAGGAGAACTGGCAGAGCGAAGTGCTTGAATGCGATATTCCCGTGGTCGTGGATTTCTGGGCCGAATGGTGCGGTCCGTGCCGCATGATAGCCCCTGTTCTCGAAGAAATTTCCGCTGAAATGGACGGCAAAGTCAGGATTGCGAAGGTGAATGTGGATGAAAACCAGCAGATTGCGGCGCAATTCGGCATACGGTCCATTCCCACTTTGCTTGTTTTTAAGGACGGTGCTGTGAAGGACCAGATGGTAGGGGCCTTGGGCAAGGCGGCGATCAAGGAAAAACTGTCGCAAAGCATTTGACCTGATTTACTTACTCACAGACCCGGGTTCGGCAATGGCCTTGAGACTCGACAGCGGTGTAAAGGGGATAGAAATAGATAACCGCAGGCGTGACCGCGTTAAGGGGCGTCTCTGGCTGGCCGGAAGGGATTTGCCCATAGAACTATTGCTTGCCGGTAATTGCCTCAGGGACATAGCCGGTTACCGCGTTATTCTGGAGCGGAATGGAGCGGAACCGGAAAAAAGTGCGGATATGCTGGCCGGCACGCAGACGGGAATAGCCGGTGATATCACCGCCTCGCGTAAGGTAAAAGTGCCGGCCTGTTCGCCCCTGGAAGCCTGCCATCTTGAAGAAAAAGGCAAGCACATACCTCTGCGCACCGAGAACTGCCTGTATATGGAATGGTTCAGCGAGGCGAACGGAAGGGTCGTCGTAGAATCCACGGCCTTTCGCGTAAAAGAGATGTCCGCCGGGGAATGGCGGATGACCGCTTCGGATGAGGAGGCGCAGTTGGACCGTAATCGCGAGGCTTTAAGGGAGTGGATCGGGCGTTTTCTTCCTTCGTCGGAATTCATGGAGATGGATGAAGACGAATGGCATGAAGATGATGATTACCCTGTCGAGGAAGACGACGAGCCGATGGACGAATTCGAGTGGAAAAAGAGCCTTGAGGAATCCGACGCACTTACTGAAAAATTTTCAGCGCTCTTCGAAAAATACGCCGGCAACCCCGAACGCGAAAAACTTATAGTACGGGAAATGGGATGGGAATGGCTTGACGACGCGCTGGATGCCGAAGAACGGGGCGTGATTGAAAAGGACGAGGAATATATTGAAGAAACCGCACATCCGGAGCCGAACCCCGTGACCGAGGGTGTTGACTGGATAAGGACGAAGCGAGGCCGTATTACTCACCCGTTGACCAACAGGGCGTTTCATGTGGCCATGGCCATGTGGCACTCGTGCCGGAACAGGGGTTTGCTGGGTCCCGGGGGCGACAGGGACCTGAGGGATATGATATTTGAAGCACAGACACTGAGCGCCAAACTGGCAGGGGCGCTGGATCACCTCGCATATGACACCGGGCCTGAAGGCGGATTTGTGGTAGCCTCCCTCAAGCGGGCATTAAGGTACCTGGAAAGGTCTCTCGCGCTTTCCCGCGTGGTGGCCGAGAAAAAAATTCTGGCCTCTGAAGAACTGCGCAAGTTTCAAACGGATCTTTTCGGCCTCAGGGAGACAATGCTGGAATTGATGGACCGTTTCAGAAACCGCATTTCATAAAACCATCCAAACGGACTTGAAATCCGCCTGGGGTTCAAGGTTCCCGGTCCCAAGTTCAGGGTTTTCTGTTACCTTGCGTTGTTCCCATTTCTCTTCATAACCGCTCCGTATCGGGTCTCCGGCAATTCTGAGTACGGGTTAACACAATTCTGACAATCCGCTCACTTTTCATTAACCGGCTGATTTTTCAATCCACGGCATTCGGTACTGATTGCCGATCGGCAGTCGGACCGCAAATTGACGCGGAAGGAGGTGATGCGGAAACCGGGACGCTGTCAGGAGCATGTGAAGTAGAGCACGAGATCTGTTGGTAAACAAATTACAGGTATTCACAGAAGTATTGGAGACAAGAATGAAACATAAAGTTAAGTTCATGAATATGGCTGTTGCTTTGCTCATCAGCGCGGCAACGGCAATGTCGGCTTTCGCCGGCGGAGTAAAATATAAAAACGAAGACGGCGACTACATAAAACTCGGCGGGCGCATACAGCTTCAATACCATTCGGAAGATCCGGATGATGGAGACAGCGAGGACGAACTTCGTTTTCGCCGTTTGCGTCCTTACATAGAAGGTTCGACGCACTCCGGCTGGAAGGGCAAGTGGCAATGGGACATGGGCAAGGGAAAAGTGGAAATCAAGGATTGCTACCTGCAATACAAGGAGTTCGAAGGGGTGGCAATCGGGATCGGGAATATGAACTTCCCGTTTTCCCGTGAAAAGCTTACCTCGTCGAAAAAACAGCAGTTGGTCGAGCGTACGTTTGTGGGCGACCACAACTACGGTACCCCGGACCGGCAGGCCGGTATTCACCTTACGGGAAACAATGACAGCAAGACGGTTGCCTGGGGTCTTTCTCTGGCCGAAGGCGGACAGGATCCGAGTAACAAGAAGCTGGATTTCGACACCATTGCGTCGTTGAACAGGGGCGATGACTGGAGCGAAGGACCGATGGCGGGGGCCCGCCTGGCTATACATCCCATGGGTTGGGATAAGCCTTCGCAGGGCGACTTCTCCCGTGAAGGCAAAGCCTATCTGGGCGTTGGCGCGTTCACTTGGGCGAACGACGATGACAACCTGGACGCTTCGCGGAGTAACGACGTTGATTCGGTGACCGGGTTTGAAATCGGCGGCGGCATTCGCGGGGGCGGCGTGTCTATAGACGCGCAGTATAACCAGTTCAACTCAGAACTGGTGCAGGCGGGCATTACGTCCGGGCTTTACAAAAACAGCGAAACTACGCTCAAGAACTGGGCCGTCGAAGGCGGTGTGATGATTGTTCCGAACGCGCTTGAGGTGGTGGCCGGGTATCAGAGCCAGGATGCCGATAACTATGCGGACAGCTGGAATCGCGCGTCCGTGGGCCTGAACGTGTTTCAGGCAAAGCACGATATCAAGTATCAGCTCACTTACCGCATGGGTGAGAACAAGGATGGAAAGAAGGGCCATGATCTTGATGAAATGTTTGTGCAGGCTCAGTACGTATTCTGAGGACTTGTGCTGAGGTTGCCCCGCAGGATCTCGGGCAGAAGTGATGGAAGAGGTGGAAAGCGAAGGAAAGCAGGCTTGAAACCGGCTCTGAGCTTTTCACAGGCGGTTTCATGATAAAGAAAAACGGGGTTAAACAGGAGAAACAGAAAAAATGCATTTTACGAAATATATGGTTATTGCGGCAATGGCAATGGGGACTATCACGGGAAAGTTCGCGTACGGTGAAGATGAGGTGGCGTTTGACGGTTCCACGACAGTGGGGCCTATAGCCAAGGCCTTCATAGAATACTACAAGGCCAAGCATCCTGAACTGAACATTACCTTGAGTGAAACGGGCAGTGGTAACGGCGCAAAGAGCCTGATAGCCGGACGGTGCCATATCGCGAACATGTCGCGTTTCATGAAGGAAAAGGAATTTAAATCGGCTGTTGCCAACGGAGTAACACCGGTTGCGCACGTAGTCGCTATGGACGGCTTAGCTATTGCAGTCAACCCAGCCAATCCCGTGGGAGAACTTACCACGGAACAGGTCAGGGATATTTACATGGGCAAGATCAAGAACTGGAAGGAACTCGGCGGCCCGAACCTGGCAATCGTGAAGATCAGCCGCGACTCCAGCAGTGGGACTTTTGAGACCTTTCACAAGCTGGTGATGCACAAGGAGGAAATAGTCGGCGCCGAATACGTTCAGAGCAACGGGGCGGCAAAAGCGCGGGTAAGCAAGACCCCCGCTGCGATCGGATACGTGGGTCTTGGCTTCGTACAGGGCGTCAAGGCACTGACGATCGACGGTGTCGAGTGCACCGAAAACACCGTGGCCACCGGGAAATATCCGGTATCAAGGCCGCTGTTCATGTTCACGAACGGCTATCCCAGGCTGGGCAGTCACGTGCACGCGCTTGTAACACTGCATCTGACGAGAGTTGGCCAGGAAATGGTCAAGGGCGTCGGTTTTGTTCCTGTAACAAATTACTGATTAGCTTGGGTTAGTTTCCGGGACAGGAAACCAGAACCAGCCCGGACGGTCCGGTCGGCGGGGCAAGGCGATAAGCCTCCCGCTGGCCGGGCTGATTCACCGCATTGTACGCAGTGCTGACCTCTGCGACATGTTGGAAGTCTCGGAAGCCACCGTCAGGCGTGACCTGGAATGGCTGGAAGAGCAGGGCGTCCTTGAGCGTACGCACGGCGGCGCAATCCTGAGTCAGCGCGTCCCATCTGAGCCCCAA
>JAWODU010000113.1:0-6999 GCA_046483125.1 Kiritimatiellia bacterium | reverse complement strand
AAGAAGAGCAAAGCAGGAGAGACGTGGTGGGTACTTACATGGACTAAGTGTATGGACTAAGTGTGGAGACTAGGTGTATGGACTAGGTGTGGGGACTAAGGACTAAGGACCAGGTCTGTTACAAGTCTCTTTTGACAGGGGGAGCGGGGAGGAGTAGGTTACTCGGTTTTGCAGTCTACACCGAAAGAATTGGTTGCCGAGGCGATGGCAATGGGCAGGCCGCCGCGCGTGCCGGTGATGTGCCAGCTCGCAATCGGGCATACGCTGGTCAATACCGGCGTTCATCCGGTTGATTTTTTTCTTTCAAGTGAAGCCTGCGCGGAGGCCCTTCTCGCCGTACGCGAACTCTACGATTTCGACGGCATTCTGATCCACAAGCCGGGCAGGGAACCCGGTTTCGAGAAAATCATCGAGCGTATCGACCGCGGGATGGACCCGCCGACGGTTTATCTTTCTGACGGCTCAAAGGTTGAATGCACTCGGAATGACGATCCGTACTACAGGGCCGTGGAAGGCTTTGAAGTTCCGGCGGTACGGGATATCGATCCCGCACAGCCCCTCGGATGGGCACCGGAATCGTTTGTGGAATGGTGCCGGCACAAGGGAACGGCGGTATTTCGAAGTCCGGAGGAAATCCCGGAGTACTGGTTCGGATGCATTGACCGGGTCATCTCGGCGGCCGGGGACAGGTATTCGGTGCACGGTGAAGTACGTTCGCCTTTCGATCATCTGCTCAATATCGCGGGCATGCAGAACGGACTGATCGCGCTGTTGGATTGCCCGGAACATGTAAGAGACCTGATGGAAACGTTTACCGACATGGCTGTGGCCTGGGCAGTGGCACAGGTACGGAGAGGATGCGACGCGATAAAGGTTTCGTCGCCTTACGGGGGAGCGGGTTTCATTTCCCGGGATCAGTACATTCAATGGATAGTGCCCTTTGAACGCAGAATCGCCGACGCGGTACGCTCTGAAGGCGCGGTATGTTACGATCATACGTGCGGGGCCATAGGCGACAGGCTGGACCTCATGTGCGAAATGGACATTCACGGCATTGAAACACTCGATCCTCCGCCGCTCGGCACCGTGGAATTGAGCGAAGCCAAACATCTTTTGAAAGACCGTCTTTTCATTAAGGGCAATGTCGATCCGGTAAACACCGTCCTGAAGAAAAGTGTTGAAGAAGCCCGGGCGGATATTGAAAAAGTATACGAGACGGGAAGTCCCGGCGGTCAGTATATTCTGAGCACGGCCTGCAGTGTGCCGCCGCGGGCGCCGCCGGAGAACGTACGCCAGATGGCAGAATGTGTCCGGGCTCATTCGCAGGCGTAGAGACTGCGGGAGCAACGGTTCACAGAAGTGCGGGAACATTAAAGCCATGAGTAGAACGAAAGTTTTTTCAGCAAGGGCGCCGGTGCGCGTTGATCCGGCCGGCGGCGGAACCGACGCTCCGCCGTTCAGTATTGAACACGGCGGAAAGGTGGTTAACATCGGTATAGCGCGGCGTGCCTGCGCGCGGCTGGAGGTCAGACCTGACACGACCGAAGCGGTTATCACGTCCGAGGATCTGAACCGGGAAGCGCGCGCCGGGTCTTCGTCGGAGCTTGCTGTAGACGGAGAACTGGACCTCCTCAAGGGAGTTGCCCTTCGCATGAAGCCGCCATGGGGCTTTCATCTTTCGGTGGCGTGCGAAGTTCTTCCGGGAAGCGGTTTGGGCTCGTCGGGCGCAGTGGGCGTGGCCTGCGTGGGCGTTTTCGACAAGGCCATGGGGGTTAAACGAAACCGTCGGGATACCGCCGAACTGGCGAATTCAATCGAACGGGACGATCTGGGCATGGAAGGCGGAAGCCAGGACAGTTACGGTGCGGCATTCGGCGGAATAAACGTGATCACGTACCGCAGGGGCGGCGGGACCGCCTGCCGGCAGGCGCGGATTGATGCGGGCACCTTTTACGAACTGGAGCGTCGATGCGTGCTTGTCTACACGGGAGAGGCGCACCTGTCGTACGATATTCACAGCGACATCAAGCGGAGTTACGCTCTGCCGCACAGCCCCACGGTTGACGCCATGAAGAATCTCGCGCGGATCGCCGATGAAAGTTCGAAGGCGCTCCGTGCAGGTGATATAGACAGTTTCGGCGAATTACTGAACGAGAACTGGCGCCATCACAAGCGTCTTCACGAAAGCTGTGACTCGGCGCGGCTCAGGGAATTTTATGATGCCGCCGCAAAGGACGCCGTGGGCGGCAAAACCTGCGGAGCGGGCGGGGGCGGATACGTGCTGTTCGTGGCGCGGGAAGGACACCGCAGTGTCCTGGAGAGGAAATGCGTTGACCTGGGCGGTTTACTGTTGCCCTTTGTTATCGACAGGGACGGACTGGTGTGCTGGTAGAAGCACTTAGAATGAAACGAAAACGGCCGTGAAAGGAGTCATAACGGTATGAAAAAGCGGAATATTGTTTTTTTCCACGCGGAAAGCTGGGACGGACGAATGCTGGGGGGCCTGGGCCACCCCGCGCTGAAGGACGCTACTCCCAACATCGATCGCGTCGCCCGGGACGGAATGTTTTTTCCGAACACTTACACCTCGCATCCCTTATGCTGTCCCGCACGGGCCAATCTCTGGTCCGGGCGCTATACCCATAACTGCGAGAGCTGGAACAACTACAAGGGACTTGAGCCGCGAATGTGGTCCCTCCTGGACGAACTGCCGCGTACGCATAACCTTGCGACTTTCGGCAAGCTGGATTACCGCTCGGGAGGGCACTCAATGCAGGCCCGGGTAAGCGCTTGGCTGGGCAGGGCGAATATCAACAGGTCTTCCTATGCCGACGATAACGCCCAGGACTTCAGCGTGGCCGGGGATGCCGAGGAACGATGTCATAAATCCGACTGGGATAAGATCGACAAATCCATAGCGTTCCTGGAAGAGCAGAAAAAGGATGAATCGGACAGGCCTTTCTTCCTGTATGTCAGCACGGGGCTCGTACACCCATCGTTCAAGACAAACAGGTACTGGCTGGAAAAGATACCCGAGGAAGCCGTGGATATACCTGAAAAGGACGATTGCGATCATCCCTGCATTAAATTCCAGCGCAACAGCAAGTCATGGCGTTACGGGTTCGACGACGATACCGTCCGGCAGGTGCGCAGGATATATTTCGCGATGTGCGCCGAAGCGGATGCAATGGCGGGAAAAGTGTACGAAGCCATGCACCGTCTCGGCCTGGCGGAGGACACCTACTTTATCTTCTCCAGCGATCACGGCGAACTGGCCCTCGAACACCGGCAATATTACAAAATGTCCATGTACGAAGCGTCGATACGGGTTCCGATGATCATGACCGGGCCCGGTATTCCGGCGGGCGGCAGAACCGATAACCTGGTTTCGCTCATAGATCTGCATCCGACCATGCTGGAAATGGGCGGCATGAAGGGGCATGGAGACTGCGACGGGGAAAGCCTGCTTCCGCTGGCGACGGGAAAGACTGAACAAAGCCGCAACAGCGCCTATGCCATGTTCTCCGGTACCACGATGAACACTTCGGCGTTTATGCTTCGGAAGGACAACTGGAAGTACATTGCCTACGTGAATTACCCGCCCCAGCTCTTCGACATAGAAAAGGATCCCGGCGAACTCAATGATTTGAGCGAACAGAAGCCGGAAATTGTCCGGGAAATGGACGCCGAACTGCGCGATATCGTCGATTACGAAAAGACCGACCGTGACGTAACCGCGTACTGCAAAGAATCTTTCCGCCAGTGGCGCCGGCAGGCAAAAAGAGGGCTTTACGTAGACAATTCCTATTCGCTTCAGAATAATCCGAGTTCGGACTACTGGAAGATCATGGATAACTGCTTTGCGGGCTACAACGGGGACGACGAAGCCGGGATCGAGAAATGGCTTGGTTGATAGTACTTTGACGAAACGCCGGGAGTTTTCCGGTTCCGTGTCAGAGGACGCGGTCGAGCAGGGCGCGTCCGGCGGGGTTCAGGGCTGAAACATCTGGTATCCTGTATCGGCAATTGTTGATATCGGTTATAAACACCGATCCTTCGCTGTGGACTTTGATGTTCCCACTGCGCCGCCTGCGGCGGGACCTGACATTGTCGGCGCGGCCCTTGACGTAAAAATCCCGCCGGCCGCGGTCCGTAACGGTCTGCCAGTAATAATACCCGTACTCTTCCCTGATATCGAGGATATCGATGATTACAGGAACCGCGTAGAAGAAATCGAGTTCTTTTTCGATCATGCGGCGGGTGCGCGTGTCGAAATCCGACAGGTCTTCAATGATACCCAGTTCCTTTCCGTTCTTGTCGCCGACTGAAATATAAGAGGACGGCATTCTGATCGGGAAAAGGCGCCGGAATACGGCCTGCGGACAGCCAGGCCCGTTTTCAATTTGTACCTGCAGGTATCCGGCTTTGCCCCGCGACACAGCGCAGTTTTCAGGATTAAGAAACCTGGTCGTGCTCATCCGTCTACCGCCCTCAGCCCGGAGGTGTCCTTATGCAGGTTCACAAGGCGCCTGTAGACACCGTCGGTTTTCCTCAACAGTTCTTCATGTGTTCCCTGTTCCGCAAGTTTCCCTTTTTCAAGCACCATGAGCCGGTCCGCGTTGCGCAGGGTGGACAGCCTGTGGGCTATCGCTATTGTGGTGCGTTCCTCGATCATTTTCGCTATAGCGTCCTGTATCTGCTTTTCGGTTTCGAGGTCCACGCTGGCGGTGGCTTCATCGAGGATCAGTATCGCCGGGTCGCAGAGAATGGCGCGGGCTATCGCGAGGCGCTGTTTTTCGCCGGCCGAAAGATTTTTCCCTCCCTGCGTTATTTCCGTATCGTACCCGTCCACCTTGCCGATAATGAATTCGTGGGCATTTGCCGCTTTGGCGGATTCGATTATTTCCTTTATCCCTGCGCCCGGGCGGCCGTAGGCGATGTTTTCGGCAATGGTTCCGTCCATGAGGAAAGTTTCCTGCATGACGATTCCGATCCGGCGCCTGAGGTCGCCGTATTTTATTTTTCTTATGTCCAGGCCGTCAATCGTGATCCTGCCGGAATCCACGTCGAAAAGACGGCAGATCAGGTTGATCACGGTGCTTTTACCGGCGCCGGAGTGACCGACCAGGCCGATCATTTCTTTCGGCGCTATGTGAGCGGAGAGATTATGAATGACCGGTTTGTTTGATTCGTATCCGAAAGTGACGTCTTCAAGGGTAATTTCTCCCCTGAGGCGCGGCACTGCGACCGCGTCCGGAACGTCGGCAATCTCGGGGCGCGAGTCAATGATATCAAAAACGCGTCCGGCGGCGGCAAGTGTGTCGGGAATGATCTGAGCCAGGCGTGTGATTGTGAAGACCGGGCGAAACAGCATGGCCACGTATCCGGTATAGGCTATTATTGTGCCCAGAGTCATGGATCCCCGGAAGGCCAGCATGCCCCCGACAAGCCAGACGATCGGCGTGCCGAGCATGGCCATCATGTGAAGAAACGGCATGGTGACGGCGAGGCGGTATTCGGCGGCAAGCGCGGCGTCGCGGTATTCCGCGCTCCGGCCGTCGAAACGGACTGTTTCGGCTTTTTCCTGCCCGAAGGCCTTTACTACACGAACTCCGTTAATGACGTTTTCGACGTAGGATGCCAGCCGGGAACGTTTTTCGAAATACCTTTCCCAGTACACGCGGAATCGGGGAAAAACTTTCCATACAAAGAGGCTCATGCCCACTATCGGCAGAAGTACAAAAAGGGTAAGAAACCACGAGAGCGCGAGAAGAAGAATCAGTATTCCCACTGCCATGAATATACTGCTTACCCCGTAGGGAACAAAGTCCACGAGAAGCTTCTGGAGCTGTGCTGTATCCTGGTTTACGCGTGTTATGAGTCCGCCGGTCGGATGTCCTGAATAAAACGAAAGCGAAAGGTCCTGAAGCCTGTGGAAAACTGACGAGCGCACATCGCATATGGCGCTCGTGCCGATACGGGCGGAGGTACGCCCCGTGAAGACTTCTATGCCGGTCTGGATAGCGTACATCAGGACCATTACACCGGCGAGTATCGGCAGGAGATGAGCGTTCTGCATGGGCTTGAGCACATCGTCAACGAGTACCTTGCCTATATAGGGATTGACCAGTCCGGCGAGAGTTCCGGTAACCATGAAAACGAACAGTGCGGCCACAAGTCGTTTGTACGGACCGAGAAACGCCAGGACTTTTCTTATCATCATTTTCTTGTCCAGACACCTCGGGCAGACACTCATGGAGTCCGGCAGGGGCCATCCGCACCGAAGACAGCGTTTCTGTTTTCGCTCCGCAGTTTCCGGTTTCCATTTTCGTTCCCTGATCCGGGTGTTCAATGCGCGTACGGCCTGGGCGAAGTCTTTTTCTCTCGTGTTGGAGATTCGAAGGATCCTTTGCCTGACACCGCCCTTCCGGGCTTCAAGTACGGCACTGCTCACGCCCGGCACGAGACTGAGTTCCTCGATATTTTCCAGTTCGTGCTCTGCCGCGAACGCGGGCTTCCCATGGGTAGGGACGTTTACCACCCCCAGGCGGGAGTTGTCTGCTACCAGCCAGGTTTCGCCGAAACTGCCGTCCTCCAGCATATCGCCCCGAAGGGCGACGCGCAGTTCCCCGGTGTCGCCGAAACGCCCGCGCAGGAGGGACGCCACGGGGGCGGGTAAATCGTCTTTCAGGAAAGATTCTGACTCATTCATGGTTGTGTGAAGGAATGCTTTGCCATAAATCCGCGCCGGATTACAGGAAAAAACCGGCCGGTTGACTTGATACGCGAAGGTCCTGTATTGTCGAATTACCGGTAGTGTCAAAAGTTCTATAAGAAACGGATGTAGGACGAGTTGGGACACTTAACCGCACACTTAACAGCCGTGAGCACGAACCCTGCGTTGGTGAACATATCCGCCAGCGCGCCGACCGTCGCTGGATCGTCGACCTCCGGACTGTAAAACGGCGCTTCGGGGTCCGGCGTCTCAAAGAACATCAC
>JAWODU010000109.1:0-5336 GCA_046483125.1 Kiritimatiellia bacterium | reverse complement strand
ACGGACAGCTTCCGCCACCGGCTACGCCGGACCTCCGCTGCTCTTGATCCGTACAACCCTTACTCTTTCATAAAACCTGCAAACCCTCTAAAAGCAATGTCTGAAAAAACAGCCGCAAGAGGGACAGGGATATTCTTGTCTCAAAATTAATCAGAATTTACTGTTGACCTTTTCCTGGTACTCTGACCCCGCTTTTGAGATACCCCGCTTTTGAGATACCCGTCATTGACATCGGGGATGCGAGAGGCCATCATGTCGGCTGAACGCGCGGAGGGTGAAATGGACGTCGAAGAAAAGAAAACCTTTATCGAAGACCTGCTTTCGGGCATGAGCGTGGAGCAGAAGGTGGGGCAGTGCCTGGTGCTTGGCTTTGTAAGCACGATCATTACGCCCGAAACCATCAGGAAAATCCGGGAGTATCACCCCGCGGGACTCGCCGGGGGTCTGAAATGGCGTATTCGGACCGCAGTTCACGATCCCGGGGGGACCAATGTCGAATACGCCAGGACCAGGATGATCCGGCTGATGAAGGGCACCAACCGCGATTTCCTGACGGACATTCCGTGTCCTTTTTTCAGGAACGAGGAATACTGCGAGGTGATCAACCGCCTCAAGAAAGCCTCGATCGAGAGTAACAACGGCATTTGCCTGTATCTTTCGTTTGACGACGAGGGCGACCAGAGCGCGGAATACTACCGGGACGGTTACCGCTTCATGCCGACATACTGGGGCATTACACAACTCGGCGACAAACAGTTCGCCCATGACGTGCCGTGGGCGGTGGCAAGACAGACTCTTCCTCTCGGCTTTGACTGGACTTATTCCATGTGCGTTGACGTCAACACGAACCCCATGAACCCTGAGATAGGCACCAGGAGCTGGTCGGACGACCCGGATGTTGTGATTGAAATGTCGCTCCGGGCGCTTCAGGGATACAGGGACGCGGGAATGATCTGCAGTGGCAAACACTTTCCCGGCCGGGGGGCGAGCGTGGCGGATTCTCACCGGGGCCTTCCGGTGATAGACATATCAAAGGAGGAACTCTCTTCGGTGCACCTGGCGCCGTACAGGGAACTGTTCAAGGCGGGCCTTCCTTCCGTGATGACGGCGCACACGCTGTATCCTCAGATAGATCCGGATTACCCGGCGACGCTCTCCAGGAAGATCACTACCGGCATTCTCAAGGAGGAACTGGGTTTTGAAGGGTGTGTTATTCTGGATGAAATCACCATGGGGGGAATAATTGAACGTTTCGATGTTCCGGAAGCCTGTATTCTGGCCATCAACGCGGGGGGCGACCAGATACTGTTCCGCGACGAGGGCGGCATCATAGACGAGGCGTTCCCGGCGCTGGTCCGGGCGGTTGAAGACGGCACCATTGCCGAGGAACGCATCAACGACGCCGTCAGGAGGACTCTCTCGGTTAAATACGATTACGGTTTCTTCGAGGGGGACCGTACGGTCCGCGATCCCGGCAAAGCTTCCGAGGGCATCAGGGACCCGGAAGTGGAGCGAATATCGATCGAATCGGGCAACCGGTCGGTGCGCGTAATCAGGGACGAAGCGGACCTTCTGCCCCTTCCGGGGGACAGGTTTATACTTCTGGTCGAACAGGTGAACCCGCTTCACGAGTTCACAAACATCCAGCAGTGCCATCCGAGCCTGTTGTGGGAAAAGTGCCTGGAACATTCCGACAACGTTGGCGTCGTGGAGTGCACGCTTCACTACGTGGAAGCGGACCGGGAAAGAGTGCGTGCGCGGCGGGATGAAGCGGATATGTTCATAGTAACGAATTATTACAACCGTCGCGTGGGTTACGGTAATGAATTCGTAAAGGAAATTCACGGATGGGGTAAACCCGTGGTAGTTGTGACCAACGCTCCTTTTCCGTTCACGGTGCTTCCGGAATACAAAACGGTGATAATTAACTACAGTTCTTCGCCCGAATCTTACGCGGAGACGGCGCGCAGGCTTTTCGGGTCCTGACAGGGAAAGACCATCGAACATGAGTGAAACAGGAAAAGACCTTGAGATTACGGCGGCGGGGCATACCTGCCTGGATATTATTCCGCAGTTTATGATCGACCGGGAAGTGGACAGCATTACCGACGTTCTCGTACCCGGCAAAATGATCAATATGGGGCCCTGTGTCGTGGCCGCGGGCGGGCCGGTAACCAACGCGGGAGTTTCAATAAAGCGGCTTGGTGTCAAAACGGAGCTTATCGGCAAAATAGGCAGGGACGACTTCGGGAAAATGATATCCCGGTGGTACGAGATCCACGAGGGCCGTTTTGAAGGCATAAAAGCGGTTGATGGAGAATCCACCTCATACACCGTGGCAGTCTGCATCCCGGGCATAGACAGGTTCTACCTGCACCACTGCGGCGCTAACGATACTTTCGGCCTTGAGGACATGGATTTTGACATTGTATCACGCTCAAGACTTGTTCTTTTCGGATATCCGCCGTGGATGCGCCGGATATGCGAGGACACTGGAGCCGAGTTGGCCCGTATCATGGAAAAGATGCGCAGTCTGGACGCGACGGTGGCGCTCGATCTGTCCCTGCCCGATACCGACAGTTACATGGGAGGACTGGACTGGCGGGCTATCCTGGAGAAGTGGGTGCCGCTTGCCGATATCATGGTGCCCAGCGCCGAAGAATTGTTTTTTTTCCTGCACAGGGAGGAATTCCTGAAAAAAAAGAAGAAGCTCGGGCCCAAAGACAGCGTGCTGGACCACATGAGCGTGGCGGAAATATCGGGGATGGGAGAAGAACTGGTGCGCATGGGCGCGGGGGCCGCCATGATAAAGTGCGGGCACAGGGGGCTCTACCTGCGGACCGGAGATGAATCCAGGTTGAAAAAATTCGGCGCCGCGGCCCCGGCCGATACTTCAAACTGGGCAAACCGGGAAATGTGGTTTCCCGTTTACGAGGAAGAGAAGTTCGTGGGGGCCCTGGGTTCGGGTGATTCCGCGATTGCGGGTTTCCTTGCGGCGTTCGTGTGGGGCCACAGCGCGGAAGACTGTCTGCGTTACGGGAACGCGGCGGGAAGCATGAACGTGACGGTTCCCGACGGCCTCAGCTGGAACAGGGGATTCGACGATTTGAAACGCCGTGTCGAAGCCGGCTGGAAGACAAAGACCATGGATATTGAAGAGCCGGGCTGGTCGTACGACGGGGAATTCCATCTGGGACCCGCGAACACGGGTTGAAGCGCGGATGGACAGAAGGACCAGATTTTACGTTTCACCCGCCGGCAGTGACCGCGGCCCCGGCACAAAATCCAGACCTTTCTTTTCTCTCACTCGCGCGAGAAACGCCGTTCGCGAAACGATCAGCGGCGGCATGCAGCGCGACGTTTTCGTGTTTCTTGATTCCGGGACGTGGTTCCTTGCGAAACCGCTGAGGTTCGACGAACGGGATTCGGGCCGCAACGGTCACAAGGTTATATACAAAACGGCGCCGGGGAAGAAGCCGGTTGTATACGGAGGTATACCCGTAAACAAATGGGAAAAACTGCGGGGGGATGTTTACCGCGCGAAAGTAAATCCCGAGAAACCCTTTTTCAGGCTGTATGAAAACGGGGAAAGCGCGGTAATGGCGCGGTACCCGAAGGAAGGGCGCGGCTACGGGGGCAGGCTGAGGGTCATAGACAATACCACGGTAAGAATTCCGGACAGGTGGATTGACTACGATTTTTCAGGGGCGCGGGTCTTCGGTTTCGTGGGCCGTGACTGGTTTTCGGAAACCAGAAAAGTCAAAAGGGTCAACAGGCGGAAGCGCACGCTTACCCTGGAAGAGGGCGGCGTGGACTGGGCTGACCTGAACCGGCGCGTGTACCTGGAAGGCGTCCCCGAACTTTTAAGCGAGCCCGGGGAATGGTGCCTGAGCAGGCAACGGGGATACCTGTATTACCGCCCGCGCCGGCTTCCCATCGAAGAACAGCTTATTGTAACCCCGCGCGCGAAACGGATTCTTGACGTTCGGGGTTCCTCGCCCGGCGAGCCGGTAACGGGCATCAGGTTCGAAGGCATCACCTTCAGGGCCTCGGACTTTACGGAAAAATGGGAGGCGCCGGGCGCCGGGGGACACCACAACGCGATGCCGCGCTACGCCCGCCATGGCGCTGTTCATATTGAAAATGCCGAACGTATAGAGCTGAAATTCTGCCGCATTCTCGGCGCGGGCGTAGCCGGCGTTTACATGAACCACGGCGCGAAAAAATGTTCGGTTTACGGGTGCTGGATTGAAGATTCGGGTTTCGGCGGGGTGTACATGAACGGATGGGAACCCGGACGCGGCCCCTTCAGGTCCGCCGCGGCTTCGTACGTGAATAGGAACCATCTTGTTTCAAACAACGTGATATACGATTGCGGGAAGCTCGTGGGGCACGGCTGTGGTGTGCAGTTTTACCAGAGCGGGGACAATGAAATCTCGCACAACGTGATAGCGAAGATGCCGCGCTATGGAATCTCATACAAGGGAGAGTGCTACGGGAAACTGCCGAAAAAGCTTTACGGCAGGAAGGTGACTTTCCGGAATCAGTTTGATTTTCTTCACACGCGGAACAACGTGATAAGGTACAATGAAATCCATAACGTGTGCAGGGACAGTTCGGACTACGGCGCCATAGAGTCCTGGGGTTCGGGCCGCGGAAACGTGTGGGAAAACAACGCCGTGCATGACCTCGACCTGGCTGTGAACCGGAACGAATGGGCATTCCAGCTTTATCCCGACGACGCGTCGCATCACCTCGCCATACGCCGCAACATCATATACCAGTGCAGGGGCGGCAACCGCACGGCTGTCATATTGATGAAGAGCGTTAACAACGTGTTCGAAAATAATATAGTGGCAGATTGCTCGATCGGCATGACCATAATGTACGGGCGTTACTGGGAGCCCGCGGGAAATATCGCGGTACGGCGCAATATCTTTTTCCGGCCCGCTTCCTTGCTTTATCACGAGCGGCATGAAACAGACCCCAACGAGGTCTTTTCGAAAAGTGTCCGGGAAACCGCCCGAATGCCTCTCCTGAAGGAAGCCGACCGCAACGTTATCTATCCCGCGCATTCTCGAATCGAAAAGTACGTCCGGGAGGGCAGGGAGGCAAACAGCATCCAGGCGGACCCGAAATTTGACCGGAAAAATCCCGTCCATGCCGCCGTATATACCGACTACGCCCTCAAGCCTGATTCCCCCGCGTTCAAAACCGGATTTCAGCGGATCAATACCCGGAGAATAGGCCTGAAAGCCGACTTCCCTTTTGACAGGCGCCTGGCAGGCAGGAAAGACGCTTTCCGGACCGTACAGGCCGAGGACCACGAAAGAACA
>JAWODU010000010.1:0-11712 GCA_046483125.1 Kiritimatiellia bacterium | reverse complement strand
ACATCCTGGCTCTCTCCCCCGGTTTCAATACACTTAATCGCTTTCTTAACCGCCACCCTTTCCGCCGCGGCGGACGCACACCCTTAACCGACCTGCTTACTCGTCATGTGCCAGCCGTTGCAACAGAGTCGTTTAAGCGTATACGACAAAGGGTGGCGGTTAAGTGTGCGATTAAGTGTCCCAACTCGTCCAACATCCGTTTTCATGGAACTTCTGACACTACCTGCTGTCTCCCTGCCGTTCTTTACAAATCGCAATCCTGCAAGACCCAATAACATACCCTCCGTCCTTCCCCCTGTCCACCACAACCCGCAAACTTCCTGCTTGCCGACCCGCCAACCCCGGCGTAATTTCACTATCCCGTGAACACTTCGTCCGACACAATCACAGCCATCGCCACGGCGCCCGGAGCCAGCGGAATCGCTATCGTACGCGTCTCCGGCCACGACTCCCTTTCCATTGCCGACCGTACTTATCGCGGAACGCCTCCGCCCCCTTCACAGCGTCCCGCCCGCACCTTTATCCGTGGGCAACTTACTGCCCCCGGCGCGGGCGACGATTCCGCCGCCATAGACGAGGTCATCCTTCTCATCTATCGAGCCCCTCACAGCTATACCTGTGAGGATGTCGTAGAAATCCAGTGTCACGGCGGCCGCACCGCCGCCGCCCGCGTTCTGCGCGCCGTCGTCGACGCCGGTGCCCGCCACGCCGACCCGGGTGAATTCACAAGGCGGGCCTTCCTGAACGGCAGGATCGACCTGCCCCAGGCCGAGGCCGTCGCCGACCTGATATACGCAAAGTCCGCCCGTGCCGCGGCCACGGCCCTCGAACAGCTCACCGGCAACCTAAGCGCCTCAGTCACAGCTACTTATGACAATATTCTCGCAAGCGTAGCCCAGCTTGAAGCCTCGCTGGACTTTCCCGACTACGATACACCCCCCGACCCCGCCGCGTCCGCTTCCTCACTTCTGCGCCACGCTCATGATTCCACCGCGGCCCTGCTTTCAACCTGGGACGAGGGCCATCTTCTCCGCGAAGGCGCCCGGGCCGTAATAACCGGTTCTCCCAACGCAGGCAAATCCACCCTTCTCAACCGTCTGCTTGGCAATGATCGCGCCATCGTTACCAGTGTTCCCGGCACCACACGCGATACAGTCGAAGAGCAGTTTATCCTCAACGGAGTTCCCGTCACGCTTGTAGACACAGCGGGTCTCCGGCGCGGCCGCAGTGAACCGGAGGCCCGCGGAATCGAGAGAACTGAGCGCGCCATCCTTACAGCCGATATTATTCTTCACGTTATCGACACTTCAGCCGAGCTCACGCACCGCGACCTCGATATTCTCAAGCGACCCGCCACTCCGCCCGTGCTCCTGCTTCTTAATAAGGCCGACCTTCCCCGGAAGGCAACACTGCCTCAGGACCCCCGCCATCCGTCAGTCCCGGTATCCCTGCTGTCCGCGCGCGATGTTCCGACTATACGCGACTTACTTTCCGACATCCTGGGCATTCACGAGTCTTCCGACCCACACGCTGCGATAAGCGAAAGGCACCGAAGCATCCTTCAGGACGTTCAGAACCTGTTGAACGAAGCCATCTCTCTCCTTGCCGCAGGCGACGAGGCTAACCAGGTACTTGCAGTAACCTCCCTGCGTTCCGCTCTCTCCGCTTTGGGGACGCTTTTGGGCAAAGACGCCGGCGAAGATGTGCTTGATTCTATTTTTTCAAGATTCTGCATCGGTAAATGAACACGAAACCATCACACGAAGTCATAGTCGTCGGTGCAGGCCACGCGGGCTGTGAGGCAGTTCTTGCCGCCGCACGTCTTGGCGTTCCCACCGCGCTGGTCACAACCTCTCTCGAGGCCGCCGCGCGCATGTCCTGCAACCCGTCCATAGGCGGCATAGCCAAATCTCACCTTGTCTTTGACCTCGACGCTCTCGGCGGCGAGCAGGGCCGAAACGCAGACTTTTCCGGTATACAGTTTCGGATTTTGAATACCCGCAAAGGGCCGGCCGTTCGAGCCAACCGAGCCCAGTGTGACAAGTCCGCGTATTCATCGAGAATGCAGGAGTTGCTGTCCACTCAGCCGAATCTCAGTATTATTGAAGGTACCGCCGAGCGTATAATTACCCGGCGCGGCCGCGTTACGGGCCTGTCCCTCGCAGATGGGCGGGAATTGTCCTGCGAGCGCATTATACTAACGCCGGGGACCTTTCTGGGAGGCACGATCCACATTGGCACAAGAAATGAATCCGGCGGGAGAAGAGGCGAACCGGCATGCGAAAAACTCACCCGTTCGCTCAGGGAATTGGGGCTCAGGACTGCGAGGCTGAAAACGGGAACTCCGCCCAGGCTGGACAGGGACAGCCTGAATTACGAGGCCATGGAAAGACAGGATGGCATTGAGCCGCCGCCCCTGTTTTCCTGGCAGGCGAGACGGGAATACGGAATGTTCCACGTGGAACATTCCGCCGATTCGCTTCGACCCTGGCCTGTCGGACACGCTCAAATACCCTGTTTTATTACCCATACTACTCCCGCCACGCACTCCATCATCCGCGACAACCTCGACAGAAGTTCGCTCTACGGTGGGACTATTACCGGCACCGGGGTGCGTTATTGCCCCTCCCTTGAGGACAAAATAGTCAAGTTTCCTGAAAAGGCCTCGCACCACGTCTTTGTCGAGCCGCAGGGCAGGGGCACCCCCCTGGTATACCCCAACGGCATCTCAAACAGCCTTCCCGAAGATGTACAGCAACCCATGATCCGCTCAATACCCGGTCTTGAAGAGGCCCGGATTCTTGAATGGGCCTACGCCATTGAATATGATTTCGTAGATCCGACCCAGCTTCTTCACACTCTCGAAACCCGGGACATTCCGGGACTCTACCTCGCCGGCCAGATCAACGGCACCACCGGCTACGAGGAAGCCGCGGCGCAGGGCTTCGTAGCCGGGGTCAATGCCGCGCTCAAGGCACAGCAGAGGGACGAATTTGTCCTTCGGAGGCACGAGGCATACATCGGTGTCCTGATAGATGATCTGGTTACCAGGGGCACTGACGAGCCATACCGGATGTTCACATCCAGGGCCGAAAGACGCCTCATTCTCCGCCAGGATAATGCGCGCTTCCGCCTCCTGAACCACGCGAAAGAACTGGGAATCGCTGATTCCGCCTTCATTCGAGAGACAGAGCAGATCGAGCGCGATACAGTTGCCGAACTATCCCGGCTCGAAGCAACACGTTCTCCAAAAGGCTCCCTTGCCGATATGCTCAGACAGCCCGGCATCGAGTATGCCGATCTTCCTGAACCCGCCCCCGGCATTTCCGGAGAGGCAATCGAACAGGTCGCCCTTCGCGTTAAGTACGCCGGCTACATTGACAGGGAGGAACAGATGGCCTGCCGCCTTTCGCGCCTTGAGGACGAGGTTATTCCGCCTGATTTCGACTATCGAAAGATATCCGGCATCCGCAGAGAGGCAGTTGAAAAGCTTTCCCGGGTCCGCCCACGAACTCTCGGCCAGGCGGGACGTGTCCCCGGTATCACACCGGCAGACGTGTCTGTACTTCTGGTTCTTGTCAGAAGACATGCCGACCGGCAATAATCACCGTAACAGCCTGTCCGGCAGGTACTTACGACCTACCATGCCCTGTCTTCAATGTATAGCGGGTAGTGGGCTTCCATCAAACACCTGCCGCTAAGGCCTACTTCATCCGCCGCGTAAAAGGCCCGGTGCCCCGGTACCCATAGCGGGTAGTCCTGTGATGTACCCACTTCAAGTTCCGGTTGGAACCCGGCAGTTCCGAAGAGAAGCAGGGGCGTGGAGAAGTGCACCGAGTCCCAGTCCTCGTAATCCAGAATGTGCCTCGCCCGCCACTCATGCAGGCTTCCAAGGTACTCGGGAATTCTTGCCGCCTCGATGTGATACTGCGCCGAACTCGGTTGAAGTTCGCCCCCAAGGACCGCGTCCCACAGATCGCCGGGCCTCCGCGTCTCGAGGGCCAGGCGCAGTCCCGTGTCCGTGTTCTCAAACGCAGGCGTCGTCATTGGTCCCGCGTTGGGAATCGCGGCCACCCGCACGGCCTTTTTTACCATCCAGTAATTGAAGCCGACGGTCTTGGCCCGCGCGCCCCGGGCGGCGGCATGATGAAGGATCTCGCGCCCAGCGGCTATCTGGGACACCTGCATGACCCCGGCAAATATCAGGCATATCAGCAGGATCACCAGGCATGATTCTATCAGCGACTGCCCGCTTTTCCGGCTCGTCTTCATGCCCGTATTATAGTCCCGCCGCAGGCCCAACCGCAACCCGAATCGTGGGGACATGCAGGAAGATGGACCGACAATGTTTCTCTTGCTCTGCTCTATTTGCATCGCGTCCGGCGGCGCTATCCTCCTCCAGTCGCCGCCAGCGATGCGGGCTGTTGCGTGACGCGGGGGCAGGGGCACACACGGACCCCAGAGGACCCGAACCACTCCCGTGCTCCGCGCCGGCAGGCACTGCTTGAGTCCGCGGCAATGCTGTGCCATATTTTCCGCGGGCATTGACGGGCTCATCCCCCGACTCGGTGCCCGGAAAGCGGGGGTAAATGAAAATAGCTATTGCAGGCGCCCGCGGCATGCTGGGCCGGGACCTTGCCGAGGCCACCAGGGCCTCCGGCCGGGAGGTGCTGGAATACGACCTGCCCGAAGTGGATATCACGTGCAGGAAGGGCGGTTTGCGCCGGCTCCGCCCCGCCGACTGCCTTATCAATTGCGCCGGCTACACGGATGTTGACGGCGCCGAGGACAACCCCGCCGAGGCAATGTCCGTGAACCGCGACGGCGCCCGCAATCTCGCCGAATGGTGCAAAACGCGCGGAATCCGCCTCATCCACATCAGTACCGATTACGTTTTCGACGGAACATCCCCGCGGCCCTATACAGAGAACGATCCCGTCTCGCCTCTGAATTCCTATGGAAGAAGCAAGCTGGCGGGTGAGCAGGCGGTGCTGGAGGTGTCGGGGGCGAATCTTGTCGTCAGGACCCAGTCGCTTTTCGGCACGGGCGGGAAGAATTTCGTGCGATCGATCACCGGTGCCCTGCAGGAACGGCCGGGTCCCGTTGAAGTGGTAGACGACCAGGTATCCTGCCCGACATGGACCGGGCATCTGGCCGAGGCTATTTTGAAATTGCTGAAAACGGAACTAACGGGTATCGTGCACGTATCCGCTTCCGGAAGCTGTTCATGGTACGATTTCGCGGTCCGAATAGCCGCGGAGGTGAAACCGGGCGCCGATGTGCGGCCGATAAGCACGGATAAATGCCCGCGGAAGGCAAAAAGGCCGGCGTATTCCGTGCTGGACAAATCGCTTTACACGGCCTCGACCGGGCATGCAATGCCCGAATGGACGGAAGGACTGGCAGGTTACCTGTCCCGGCAATGAAATTACTCGTTACAGGCGGCGCGGGGTTTATCGGAAGCAACTTCATCAGGTTTCTCCTGTCCGAGCGTCCCGACACGGAAATAGTCAACATGGACGCCCTTACTTACGCGGGAAACCTGGAAAGGCTTTCCGGCCTGAAAGATGAACGGCGGCTCGAGTTCGTCAAAGGCAACATAGCCGATCCCGGTTTTATCTCGGAGGTAATGAGTGCCTATTCTTTCGACGCGGTGGTGAATTTCGCCGCCGAAACCCACGTGGATAGAAGCCTTCATATCGGCGTGACGGCGTTCATCGCGGCCAACGTGGGCGGGGTCCAGGTCCTTCTCGACGCCTGCCGCGAACACGGCGTGGAAAGATTCGTGCAGATATCCACCGACGAAGTCTACGGAAGCCTGGGCAGAGAAGGATCCTTCACGGAAAAGTCGCCCATTGAACCCAACAACCCCTACGCCGCGACCAAGGCCGGCGCGGACATGCTTGTACGGGCCGCTCACAAGTCCTACGGACTGGATACCGTGATAACCCGGTGTTCAAACAACTTCGGACCCTGTCAATTCCCGGAAAAACTGATTCCGTTGATGATAGCCAACGCCCTGGAAGACAAGCCGTTGCCGGTCTACGGCGACGGCATGCACGTGCGCGACTGGATCTACGTGGCCGATCACTGCGCCGCCGTGGACCTCGCACTGCGGCGGGCGGAACCCGGCAGTGTCTACAACATCGGAGGGGAGCACGACGTGCCGAACCTGGAAATCGTAAGGTCCATACTCCGACTGCTGGACAAACCCGAATCCCTGATACGCTACATCGAAGACCGGCCCGGGCACGACAGGCGGTACGCCATGGACGCTTCGCTCATCACCGAAGAACTCGGATGGCGCAGACGTTACGATTTTGAAGAGGCCCTCAAATCCACCGTGGACTGGTACGTGAATAACCGCCCGTGGTGGGAACGCGTGCGCACCGGTGAATACAGGGATTTCTACGAAAAGCTTTACGCGAAACGGCTTGACGAAGGCGAAGCCGGCAAGTCCGAATGAACGAACGCACTCTCAACTCGCGCGAGATCTTCTCCGGCCGTCTGCTCAAGATGGAGGTCCAGGAAGTCGAAACGGCTTCCGGGGCGAAAACCCGGCGTGAAATCGTGCGCCATCCGGGAGCCGTCGCGGTCCTGGCGTCCCTGCCGGACGGTCGTTTTGTTTTCGTAAGGCAATACCGCAAACCGGTGGACTCGACGCTGGTCGAGGCGGTCGCGGGAACGCTGGACCCCGGTGAAGACGCCCAAACGTGCGCGCGCCGCGAGCTGGCGGAAGAAACCGGCCTGGCGGCCGGGGACCTGACAAATCTCGGCGCGCTGAAAACCGCCCCCGGCTACACCGACGAGGTCATTCATATTTTCCATACCGAAGCGGACGAAGAGGGGCGCGGACCGGCCCCGGACGAAGACGAGGAACTGGAAACCGTGGTTTTGACGGAAGCGGAGGTCGAAGAAATGATAACCGACGGCCGCATATCCGACGCCAAGACGGTGGCCGCCTGGCTCCTTTACCGCAAAATTATCAAGAAACAGCCGGAACTAAGCGGATAACTCGATAGAATTTTTTTTGCGACCTGTATGCCCTTGCGCTCATTCTCGGCGCGCGTTCCCCAACGCGCGCTTCCGAGGGAGTGAATGCGGCTCCTGCCGCGTCCCCGCGGGAGCCGCATTCAATAACCCGCTTGCGGGCATACAGGTCGCAAAAAAAAGATGTATCCAGGGATTGCATGGATATGACAGCGAACAAGCTGAAGGAAAAATTGATCAGGATGTGGAGGTTCGCCGTAGGCGGTATCTGGGACATCGACGTGGGTTCACTCTCCGGACGGCGTTCATTCGGCGTCAAATTCGTGAGAGTTATTCACCTTATCTTCAAGGGGTTCCGAGAAGATGAATGCCCACTGCACGCTTCGGCTCTTACTTTCAGTTCCCTGATGGCCCTTGTACCTGTACTGGCCCTGTCGCTGGCGCTCCTCCGGGGCCTCGGAGGAGCCGAAACCGCGAAACAGATGATCAGGGGCGGAATAAACGAATTCACGCGCAATCTTCACTCCGAAGCAGTGGCAAGCGGCGCGGATGAAACCGTTGCTCCTTCCGCTTTCGCCGCCGAAATCGACCAGGTTGTTACCGTGGTTTTTGAAAAAGTTGAAAACGTCAATTTCACCGCGCTGGGCGGCGTCGGGCTGGTGCTTCTTCTCTGGATGGCCGTGCAGGTCCTGGGCCGGGTCGAATCATCTTTCAACCGCGTGTGGGGAGTCAGAACCGGCCGTCCCATGTGGCGCAAGGTTACCGACTATCTCAGCGTGCTCCTTGTAGCGCCCGTTCTTATCGTCGCGGCTTCTTCCCTTTCCATAGCGGAGATTTTCAGCCGTGTGTTCGGCGAGTCGGGATCCGCCGGAATAGAAGCCCTGACGGGCTCGGAACTGCTGGGAAACCTCGTAACGGGCGCGGCAACCGTCCTGTGTTTCACGTTTGTCCTGCTTTTCATGCCTAATACAAAGGTCAACGCGCGGCCGGCGCTGGCCGGCGGAATCACAGGGGCTATTCTGTTTACCGCCTGGCTGGGTCTCTGCAAGGCCGTTCAGGCCGCGGCCGTTACCAGGTACGGCGCCATCTACGGAACATTCGCGCTGATACCGGTGCTGTTGATATGGATGTACGTGAGCTGGAGCATAGTCCTTTTCGCCGCGGAGGTCGCATTCGCCTTCCAGCACTGTACCACCTACCGCATGGAACAGGATGCGGCGTCCGCCAGCGTGCATTCCAGGATAGTGCTGGCGCTCTCGGTAATGCGGGAAGCCGCGCGGTCAATGCTTTCGGAGGAAAGGGGCTTTGATATCGCCTCGTTTGCCGCCGGAAGGACCATACCGGTGAGGCTTCTGAACAGTACCGTGGATGACCTGGTGCGAACGGGTTATCTCGCGGAACTGTCCGGCGAAAGAGGCCGTTTCGTGATGCTGAAATCACCGGAAAAGGTCACGGTCGCCGAGATTGCCCGGACAATACTGAACAGGGGCGCCGGGCCCGAACGGCTGGGGCTCACGGATCTCGAAAAACGAGTCTCACGGGCGGCCGACGGCGCCGTCGCCGAAATTGGTCCCGTTTCGAATAACACTACGGTCCGTGAACTTATCTGAGGCCGCCCTCGTCGTCAATTGACGTCCGCGCCGAATGCCCCGTCCACTTCCGCTTCGCCGTCGTTGTTACTGAAATGATACTCGCCCGCGGCGGCAATAATTTCGTTCAGATCTTTGGGACGAATAAGACAGCCTTCGGCGTTCTGGAAAGTGATCGAGGTCTCGTCATAGGAAGATCCGTTAATGCTCAGGGAATATGTGCCGGGCGTCAAACTGCCCTGAAGAACCCCGCCGGAAATAATGTTCCCCTCCAGATCAAACGTCACACTGTCCGGATCCGGAAGGTTGTTCAGGGAAAACGTTCCGTCCCAGGTTAAATCGGCAGGTCCGGCAACGTTGACCCTGACGTTGAGGGAGCACGAGCCCTGAAGTATTTTGTAATCCCCGCCGTGGTGCACAACGGCGCCGGCCTCACCCATTCCCGTCAGATTGTAGGCTACTCCACTGCTGATAATGTCCTGGAAATCGGTCTCTGAAAGGAACCTGTCTTCGAGATACCTGTTGCCGTTGTAAATTACCGATCCGTCTTCCCATATCCCCCATTCCCAGTGGTTCAGGGTAGGGTGTCCGCCGACCAGAAGCGGCGGACCGGGGTCGTCTTCGGGCGGCGCCAGGTCTTCCGGGGGCGGATCGCTCGGCCCCTCGGTCGGGGGCGAAGAAGATGTTCCTTCCGTCAGCTCGTCCGCTTCTTCCTGCTTGTTGATCTCCGCCTGTTGGGCGGCTCCCTCCTCGACGGCTTCAGACGCCTGCGACAGGCCGTTCGCCGCGGCTTCGGAACCTGCACCGTCGCTTCCGCCGGACATTGTCGTACTTTCCGTCAACTGCTTGAGCTCGTTGACCGTCATGGTGCGCTCTTCCGGGTCTTCTCCCTCGGTTATCGTCACCACGGTTCCCGATGTGAGAATATCCAGTGTCTGCGTGTCCGCGAGGCGGGCGCCCGTCAGGGAACCGTCGGCCCATTCGGACTTCTCGATTACTATCTTGCGGCCGCGGGATACGTTGATGATGTAGACTTCTTCCCGGCCCGTCTTGAGTTTGAAACCCAGGTCACAGCCCCTTATTCCTATTGTGGCCATCTTGGTGCGCACCTTGAAACGTTCCGGTTTGAGGTCCGTTATTTTGCCGGTTACCACGCGGAAAAAACCTTTTACCATTCTCACCGCGCAATTCGCCTTTTTCTTTTTCGGGGCATACACGTACTCGTCAATGACCATTTCGCCCTTTTCCCCCTGGGAAAGGAAAGACTTGTCCTTGAGCATGATCTGAATCCGGGAATTGCCTGCAGTGACGATTTTATCGTTCAGGAAAACGGGCGATTTCATCTTGAGGGAACGGGCTTTTC
The DNA here is from genome assembly GCA_046483125.1 of Kiritimatiellia bacterium. GTDB lineage: Bacteria > Verrucomicrobiota > Kiritimatiellia > UBA8416 > JAWODU01 > JAWODU01. Next base: position 1,770 of record JAWODU010000010.1, on the reverse strand, counting down.
CGTCCTCGCCCGTGGCCACGGCCTTTCCCCGAAGGGCCACGACCCGGCCCACGGGATCGCCGGCGGCGAAGGCGGTTACGGCAATTAGAGCGCAACAGACAAATACGGTAATTGTTTTTCCATTCATGGCTGTGCCAGGGGGCGCTGTGAAGCGCCATTTCCGGAAAGTCTACTACTTTTCGCACTTTTTCGCAACGGATTTCCGCAATCCTGCGTTCCTGACGGCGTCAGCCCCCCGATCTTGTGTCGGGGGCGAAAGCCAAACTGAGAATTGCTGATCTCACTTGCCTTTGGCCCGGGTTTATGGTATAAAATGCGCCTGTTATGAAAGGCTGGGTTTACACAGGACTCATTTGTGCGCTCTTACTGCCCTTGAGCGCGGCTTTTTTCCCGGCCTTCGCCGAATCCACCATCAACACCAACAACTGCTGGGCGTGGGGGGCCGGCTCCGGCTGGCTCAACTGCAGGCCGGATTCCACGAACGGGGTGGTGGTAGGTGAATACGTTTGTTCCGGATGGATGTACAGCCCTGCCGTGGGGTGGATTTCCCTCGGTGACGGCACACCGACCAACGGCGTCCAGTACACCAACAACTCAACCAACGATTACGGAGTTAATCACGACGGCAAAGGGAACCTTTCCGGCTACGCCTGGGGAGCAAGCGCCGGCTGGATAAACTTCGGGTGGACCAACGCTGGAGAACCCAACGCTCCGACGGTGGACCTGAAGAACGGATGCCTGGGCGGGTATGCCTGGGGGAGCAGTATGGGATGGGTTTCGCTCAGCAACAGTACGGCTTACGTGCAGACCGACTCCCTTGATTCCGGAGCCGACGACGACGGCGACGGTATTCCCGACTCCTGGGAAATAACCAAAACGGGCTCGACGGACCTGCTCGGCAGCGGCACCAGTAACTACGATGGAGATCTTCTTACGGACTATGAAGAGTACGTGGCGGGAACATGCCCGACCAATCCCAATGATTACCTCATGCTTGCCGATATCCTTGGAACCGGTACCAATACCATTCGGCTTACATGGAACAGCGACGGTTCGAGAATGTACAAAATAGAAACGCGATCTTCCCTGATTACCGGTTCATGGGCCAACGCGGGCCTGTTTTCGCCCGGAACGGGTTCCCTCACTGCGTGTATCTTTTCAAACGCCGTCACTCCCGAACTGTTTTACCGCCTCAGGGCCATGCTCCCCCTCTCGGAATAATCCGGAGTTCTGTCAAAGCTGACAGCACACTTTTCTGTGTAACTGTCTTTTTTCAGGTCATTAGCCTCTCTCCCGTTTCTCCAATACACTTAAACGCTTTCTTAACCGCCACCCTTTCCGCCGCGGCGGACGCACACCCTTAACCGACCTGCTTACTCGTCATGTGCCAGCCGTTGCAACAGAGTCGTTTAAGCGTATACGACAAAGGGTGGCGGTTAAGTGTGCGATTAAGTGTCCCAACTCGTCCTGCATCCGTTTGTGTCGCGGTAGGAATGCCCGTTAACCCGGCACCCCCCGCACAGATCCCAGCGAGCGGTATTCCCGCACTGGGCTCCTACCTTGAGTAAATAACGCACACTCGCTCCTCCGGATAAGGGTGGCAGATCCTGGGTTGTGGCAGCCATCGTTCCGTCAGGCGCTTCATACGCTCGTGCAGGTTGTGCTGCCGCTGACTGCGGCGAGCCGTACTGCGCCACCATAGTCGCATGACTTGGTCTCTGAACGTACTCAGACATCTGTTGTTCCGTGGCACACCAAAGTACTGGTAGA
>JAWODU010000009.1:0-57439 GCA_046483125.1 Kiritimatiellia bacterium | reverse complement strand
ACATCCTGGCTCTCTCCCCCGGTTTCAATACACTTAATCGCTTTCTTAACCGCCACCCTTTCCGCCGCGGCGGACGCACACCCTTAACCGACCTGCTTACTCGTCATGTGCCAGCCGTTGCAACAGAGTCGTTTAAGCGTATACGACAAAGGGTGGCGGTTAAGTGTGCGATTAAGTGTCCCAACTCGTCCTACATCCATTTTCGTCGCGGTAGGAACGCCGGTTGCCCGACGCCCCCCGCACAGACCCCAACGTGCGCAATTACCGCATTGGGTTCCTACCTTGGGTACAACCGCGCCTGCTCTACGATCGGAACCTTGGCTTGTTCCCGTAGTAGCAGACCGTAGCTGAGTCAGCTCATTTCACAAGCCTATCTGGCACGGTGTCCAGCACTTGTTTTGTTGACCAGCTTTCCCTCGGTCAGGCCTCTTTCCTCCATCCACTCCGCCGACGACAGCGCACTGCCGTCCTTGTTCGTGATTTCTCAGGTACTATTGACCTGTACGACTTCCCGTGCCCGTCCATGACTGCCGTACTCCCTTGGGATTCTCAGCCCGGACCCCGTTGCCAATCGGGGTCGGACACGGGATCTCCCGATTCCCGTTCAACGAATTTACATGCATGCATAGGGTCTCAGACCACGCGGGGTCGGGCTCGTCCCTCGCATATCGCGACGTCCGTGTTGCCTTACGGGCTCTATAACACCCTCGGCACCCCGAAGCTTCAAATATTTCGTGGCTCAATACCTATCCTACTTGCGCCCCTGTCAACGCTTCGCCTGCCCCCTCGCGGCGGCCTGCGCATGACTCGGGGTCAATGTGGGTCGCTACTCCTTTCATTGTACAAGACTTTCACTCGTTGTTCGCTGCCGGTTTTAATCGGCGCTTACCATAGAATTTTTGACACTACCAATCAACGACTCGCCCTCTAATTTGCGCCTTTTTCTCCCGAAAGTCAAAGAAACATCCAGCTTCCCCTCTCACCGCAGGACACGCGCCCCCCTATCCCAGTCGGGCGGCAATGTTTGAAAAACTTTCCCCTGCACCCTATAATCCGGACGTATTGGCGGCATTTGTCTCTATTGAATTGGAGGAAATCAATGATCTCCAGACTGTTTCGCATGTCGGGTCTCGTATTTTCGGCGGCGGCGCTTTTCGTAATCCCCGCCTCGTGCGCGCAAAGTCAAATCGAGATGGAAACCGGCCCCGGGGGCGTGTCCGCGCTCAAGCGGGCGGGAACAAATCTGCTCGGAAACGGGAGGCCGGAGGTATCGAACATCGTTCTTGAAAGCAGGTCACTTAACTCCGAGGGCTTTTACGATTACAGTTTCGAGCGCATCGACGGGGACAAAGCGGAAACGAGGTTTGACGAAAAGGAAGGCGTACTGACCTGCGTGTACAAATGGGGCTCGATTGCATTCCGCTACGAGACAAAGACCGACCAGGTGGACGTGGCCGTAACCATCGACAACAGGTCCGAGAGTACCGTGGCCATGTTCGAGATCACCGCGCTGACCCTGTCACTGCCGCGGCCGATTGAAACACCGAAGCGCTGGAAGCGGCGTGTTACACTGCCGGGAGATTTCAACGCCGTGGAGGCGGTCTGCGGAGACACAAAACTGATATGGGGCTGTGAGACGGTAATGCCCCTCACCTTCGGCTTCGGCAAACCGGCGGACGGGAAAAAGACCCTGCCCCTGACGTTCGGCGGCGGAGTGCATATGCTCGAACCCGGGGCCGTCGTGTACCGTCATCACGGTCTCCCGAGGATCGAGCCCGGCAGGTCGCTGACCATTCGCGCGTCCCTGCGGTTCGCCGGCCCGGATACCGACGTTGAGAAGCTCAAAGCCGATTTTATCAACGCTTTCCGCGATTACCACCGTCCGAGAATGGCATGGAAGGACCGGCGGCCCATCGGCGCCATTTTCATCGGAAGCGGCAGGGGCCCGGACAACAACCCCCGTAACTGGTTCAAGGACAAAGACCTGGACGTGGGCACCGAGGCCGGGCGTGCGGAGCTTCGCGATAAGATGATGAAACACGCGGACCGCTGTATTCGCGTGCTCAAGGGGGTTAACGCGCAGGGCATGGTGCTCTGGGACCCCGAGGGCGGCGAAAACCCCCACCCTGTCACGTACATCGGCGACCCGCGCATGGTAAAGCTGGTGGCACCGGAGGTGGCCGACATTTATCCGGATTACTTCAAAAGGTTCCGTGACGCGGGGCTGAGCGTCGGATGCTGTATCCGGCCGACGCAGGTGTACCTGACGCCGCCCGACGCCGCCTGTGACGGCGACCTCGACAGCCGCTGGTCGGTACAGGGTTTTCCACAGTGGATCGAGGTGGACCTGGAGGCGAACCGGCAGGTTGCCGCAATCGAAGTAGTCTGCTTAGAGGACCGCGCGTATCAGTACAAGGTCGAGGGACGCGCGGAAGGCGCCGAGAAGTACCGCCTCCTCGCGGGCCGGACGCAGAACGAAACCCCCGGTTCCGCCGAGTCGCCTATCCGCGACAGCTTCGAACCCTCCGGGGTACGCCGCATGAGGCTTACAGTCACCGGTGCGGGCGACTACGACGGCAAATGGATCAGTATCCGCGAATTCCGCGTACTTTCGCCCGGGGGCGAGAACCTGGCCGCGGGTAAAGTCTCGGAAAGCTCCCGTCCCCTCGGGCGGACCGTCGGCGGCCACGGCACCGGTTCGCACAACCCGCGCCGGAATCCCCTCGGCGACAATTTCGACGACATCCGTCCGAAGGGCGTCCCCTGGTGGCGCTTTTTTCCGGTCGTCGAGCGAATGAGCCGTAAGATCGAATACGCCAGGAAGCGCTGGGGATGCACGATCTTCTACGTGGATACCAACGGTATCCATCGCCCGGTCGGAGAAGAGCAGAAATTCAAGTGGACACTGCTGGACAATCACATCTGGCGCGAGCTCCACAGGCGGCATCCGGACGTACTTCTTATTCCCGAGTTCGCTCCCAACCCGGGTCAACTGGCCTACACCACCACCTATCTCCAGCCGCCTTACAGCCCGCCGATACTGCGCGAGTCGTGGCGGAAATTACTGCCGGGGGCGTTCGGCGTGAGTTATACCGTTAACCTCGGAAAGGAAAAATGGAACGGGATACGGCCAAGTCTCCTGAAGGGCATCGAAGCCGGAGACGTAATGTTCTTCCGCGGCTGGTTCGGCGATCGCTACAACAAAATGATAAAGGCGCTCTACGACGAAGTATACGAAGAGGGCGCGATAAACCCGGGCCTTCCCGAATCGTATTGAGACTGGACTTTCGGGGCGTTTTTGTGTTTCTGTTCCATTCCCGTTTGTAATTAACCTGATCGGCCGGAAAGGATAAAAGCCCCATGCGCTCGACAACACCGCTTGAAGAAAACTGGAAATTCACGCGAGGCGATCCGGAAGGCGCCGAGAAAATCGATTTTGACGACCGCAACTGGCAGACGGTGGAAGTTCCCCATGACTGGGCCATCGCCGGGCCCTTCGACAGGGAAAACGATATTCAGGTCACCACCGTGATGGAAGACGGCGAGAAGAAACCCGCCGAACGCACCGGGCGTACGGGGGCCCTTCCTCACGTCGGCACCGCCTGGTACAGGCTGAAACTGGATATTCCCGGCGGAGGCGATGCGCGGCTGTTCCTGGAATTCGACGGCGTCATGTCGCGCAGTACTGTTTTTTTCAACGGTCAACGCGTCGGGGAACGGCCGTACGGATATATTTCCTTTAACTTCGAGGTAACGGATTTTGTCCGTTTCGGACAAACCAACGTTCTGGCCGTCCGTGTCGACAACCCGCCCGACGCTTCCCGCTGGTACCCGGGCGCCGGCATATACCGTAACGTGAGGCTGGTGAAAACCGCCTCCGTACGCATCGCGCCCTGGGGCGTGAAAGTCGCGACTCCAGAAATTTCTTCCTCCTCAGCGCGGGTCATCGTGAGCACACATCTCGATAACCGGGGAAAAACCAGGTCCGTTTCGCTCCGCACGGCCATAACCGGTCCCCGCGGGGAGACGGTCTGTGACGGCACCGTGGAGCTGGACGTTTCGAATGAACATACCGCGGAAGGGGAATTCGCCGTGGCCGACCCGAGCCTGTGGGATGTTTTTTCGCCGGATCTCTACACCGTCGTGTCGGAAATCATCCTCGAAGGCGAACCGGTTGACCGGTGCGAAACAGTTTTTGGAATAAGAACCGCGGAATTCCACAGCAAAAAGGGGTTTTCCCTCAACGGGCGGCCGATGAAGCTCAACGGCGTATGCATGCACCACGATCTCGGTCCCCTGGGCGCAGCCGTCAACGGAAGGGCGCTTGAACGCCAGTGTGAAATACTCAGGGACATGGGCTGTAACGCGCTTCGCACAAGCCACAATCCCCCGGCCCCGGAAGTGCTGTATATATGCGATCGCATGGGCATACTTGTAATCGACGAGGCCTTTGACGAATGGCGGACCGGCAAGTGCGAAAACGGTTATCACACGCTGTTCGATAAATGGGCTGAACGGGACATGAGGGATTTCATCAGGAGAGACCGTAACCACCCCTGCGTCATAATGTGGAGTATCGGCAACGAAGTAAGGGAACAGGCCGAAGGCGGGGGCGCTTCCGTGGCCCGGTTCCTCGCGGAAATCTGCCGGGAGGAGGACCCCGCACGCCCGGTCACCGCCGGATTCAACAACTCCGATGAGGCCATAGCCAACGGCATAGCCGCGGCCGTGGACGTGCCGGGGTGGAATTACAAGCCCTTTAAATACGAAGAGTATCACGCCGCCTATCCGGACTGGCCTATGTACGGGAGTGAAACGGAATCGTGCGTGAGCACCCGGGACGAGTATCACTTCCCCGTGCGCGAGATAAGGGACCAGCACATGCACCACGAATCGCTTCAGGTTTCTTCCTACGACATGTGCTCCCCGGGCTGGGGATACGCCCCGGACGTTGAATTCGCCGCGCAGGATAAGTGCCCTTTTATATTCGGAGAGTTTGTCTGGACGGGTTTCGATTACCTCGGCGAACCGACGCCTTACAACCGCCAGTGGCCCAGCCGCAGTTCGTATTTCGGCATTGTCGATCTCTGCGGACTTCCCAAGGACAGGTATTACCTGTATCGCAGTAAATGGAACAGGGAACGTTCGACCCTCCACATTCTGCCCCACTGGAACTGGGAAGGACGGGAAGGAGAGAACGTCCCGGTTCACTGCTACACCAGTTACCCCGCCGCCGAGCTGTTCGTTAACGGCAGGTCCCACGGGATGAGGAAAAAGGTTCCCGGCACCGTTTACGACACTTACCGCCTGCGCTGGAACGAAGTGAAGTACGAGCCCGGAGTTATAAAAGTGGTGGCCATGGATTCCCGGGGAACCGCCGTTGAAGAAACGGAGACGCGCACCGCCGGGCCGGCTTCGCGCATTCAAATGTCCGCGGACATATCCCGTATATCAGCCGACGGCCGGGACCTCTGCTTTATTACCGTATCGGTTACAGACGACGCCGGCTGTGTCTGTCCTCACGCTTCCGACACGATCGAGTTCGGCATGGAAGGCCCCGCCCGGCTTGCCGGGGTCGGAAACGGCGATCCCACGAGCCTGGAATCCTTCGTTGAACCGCGGCGTAAGGCCTTTCACGGCAAATGCGTACTCATAGTCCGTTCCGTAAGAGGCAATACCGGGTCCGTGCGCGTCACGGCCTCGGGCGAAGGCCTGAGACCGGCCGAACTCGCAATCTCCGCGGAGTGAGCTTGCTTTCCGGCAGTTTGTTCGAGTATTCTGCCCGGTGTCTTGACTAACTTTAAACACTGGAGAATTCTTATGAAGAAATTCACGACACTGCTCGCAGCAGCGATGCTCTTTACCGGCTGTACCACGCTCTCCGGAAGCGGAAGCGATACCGCCGTCACTCTGCCCAAAGCCCCGGAAGGGAACCTGCGCTATTCCATAACCGTCCATAAGTTCAAAAACGAAGCCGGCTGGAGCGGGCGGTGGGACCTCGGGGACGGATTCACAGCCATTATGACAGACCTTCTCAACGAAAGCGGGTACTTCATTGTTCTGGGCGACACCGGAATGCGCAAAGCGGCTCTCGCCGAACAGGATTTCGTTTCCAGCGGCCGTACCGCCGGCGGCAAGAAGGCCCCGAAGACCGGGCGCATGACCCCCGCACAGCTTCTCGTACGCGGATCCATTACCCACGTGCAGGAAACCGGCGGAGGCGGAGGACGTCTTAACTACAAAGGCGTCAGCCTCGGAGGAAGCGGCAGGCAGGCAGAAGTCAATATGACAATATACCTGGTTGATTCCGAAACCGGCCAGGTTGCCGCCTCCACCAAGGTAACCGGCAAGTCCGGCAAACGCGGTCTCGGTATCGGCTATTACGGCTCCAGGCTGGGAGGTCTTACGGGCAATCTTTCCGGATTCCAGAAAGACAATGTCGGCAAGGCGTGTCAGGACGCCGTTGCTCAGGGCATAGTATTCCTGGTGAACCAGCTTGAAGGCATACCCTGGGAAGGCACCGTGATACTGGCCAAGGGCGACAGGATCATAGTCAACCGCGGCACCAGGGAAGGAGTCCGGGGCGGGACCCTTTTTAACGTGGGAGAAGTTACCGAACTCGTGGACCCCGATACCGGCGAAGTTCTCGACAGCGAAATGAGCATCGCGGCAAAGCTTGAGGTAACAAACGTTAAAGAAAAAATTTCCTACTGCAAGGCACTGTCCGGCGGAGACAAGGTCAAAAAAGGCATGACCGTGTTCGAAGCCGGGTCAAGGTAATCGGAATTAGACCGTCAAAAGTTTTTTGGGCCAGTACCGGAGCGCCCTACTTATTATGGTATTCGATCCGGCGGAACCTTGGCTGTTGCGGCCAGCCTGCCCGGCCTTCTCCCTGCTCCACCGTTGTCCACGAAAACCCTTCAGACGAAAACGACCCTCCTACAACGCGGGTTTCGAACTTTTTGGGTATATAAAACGGTTTAACGGTGCCGTCGGCCTGCCTGATGTACAATACTTCGTATTCGACCGGGTATCGGTATTCCGTGCCCACGGTAAGAGTCGAGGGCGAATCGGCCGTTCCTCTCACGCGGCCCGCGGCAAGCTGTCCCGCCCCGGCTTTGACTTCCGCCATGCGGCGTCTTAATACCCGCTGGCGCAGTCCTTCCCGCCGTTCGGCCACCTCGCGCCTTTCGGCCTCTTCGGCTCTCCTGCGCCACAGTCCGGTAACCAGGCTCCTTTCGGTCCCGGAAGCTTTGGCCACAAACTCCGCCTCTTCGCCCGTTCCGGCGGTGACGCCTGTTTCCGTTACGTTCTCTATTTCTATAAACACATTCCCGTCGGAGATCACGCTTCCCTCCCGCACTGCCCACTGCATTCCGGTGGTGATTGAAACGATTCTTGCCCTGAGCCCGGGCATGGGGGCCGGCTTCCCCTGTTCCAATGTAACCGGCTCTTTCCCGGGCGCCGTAAGGGTAACCGTTCCGGTTTCCTTCGTCTGGTAACTGTTGATCGTGGGTTTGAAGACTTTCTCGGTTCCGGGCTTGAACGCCGTTACCGTGTATTCACCGATTTTCCCGCCCTCCTTGACAAAAAAAGTCCTGCCGTTCCTGTGGTTGATACAGATAACCGGCTCCCCGCCGCCGTTTTTCGTCCAGGAAGCGAAAAGATAATCGAACGTGTCCTCGCGGACCTCCCATACCCTCAGGTGCCCGGGCGAAAGCGTTTCACCGGAACCCTCTCCGCCGGCGCCCAACGCAGGTCCAAAACCGCCGGCCAACGCGATGTAAATCAGTAAAGCAAAAGCAGCGTTCCCAGCTTTCCCTTCAAGCTTATATGCATGCCATGTCTTTAACTCTCTCACTTGATCCCCGGACAATCCTTGTCCGCATCCCTCATCTCACTCAATGTCCGCCGTCTGTTTGCCGGCGTGCCTTTTCTTCGCCTTCAGCAACCACGCCACGGGCAAAGCCGCACGGTTCCTCAATCCTTCTACAGACGATGCCATTTTGAACGGCATGAACACCTGGTCGAGCAATTCCCCCACAACCTTTTCCTGCGGCACTTCGCCTGTTTCATTGACGGCCGCCAGCTTGTGAAGGGCGAACATTCCGACCGCGAAAGCAATGAGGAACACGAAGTCAAGCGCCTTGAAATTGAGAGCGTACATGGACAGCTCCCGCAAGGGGTCGGACCAGGTCAGGGAAAGCGCAAGTTCACGCGCGGAAAAGAAATCGGCCAGCATGCCGCCGAGCAGAGGCGCGAACGCTCCGGCGACAGCGCCGGCAAGGCCGAAAACCGTCATGTAACCGTGAGCTTTGTCCGGGGGCGACAGTTTCAACGCGATACCGGCGGAGCTGACGTTTACGCCGGCCAGGGCCATGCCCGCCAGAGCGTGAATCGCGAACAGCAGGGGAACGGTAAGAAAATAACGTTCCGGCATTGTCGTAAAACACCACGCCAGAACGGACACAAAAAAGAGCGGGCCGCTCGCCGACAGCACCGACTTGCATGAATAACGGTCTGCAAGTCTGCCCCATATCTTCAGAAAAAGCAGGCTCGCCACCTGGCTGGTGACCGTAAGCATTGTGACAAGCCCCAGCGATATTCCGATGCGATTCAGCATGTAGATCACGAAAAACGGCCCGGCCATATTTACCGCGAAACTCCAGAAACCCACAAAGACCAGGAGTTTCCTGAAGTTTCCGTCTTTTACCGGATTGGTTACCAGGGAGATAAACGGCGTTCCGGTGTCCTTCTTCATTGTCGGCTCGGGCAGACGGGAGGCCGCGAACGTGGCTCCAAGACCCAGCAGAAGTCCCGCGCCGAATAAACACGAGTAGGCATAAAGGGCCGTGTCGGGCCACGCGGCTTTCCACCAGTCAACAAACCATCCGCCTGTAAGTGTCAGCGCCAGCGCCAGCGCGGTTCCAAGCGTCATTCTCCGGGCGAACAGGCGTCCGAAGCTGTCTTTGGGAATGATATCGCGAAGAAGAAAATTCCACGCGGGCCCCGCCGCGGCGCCGACCAGGGCGGAAATCATGAACCATTGAAGCATAAAGGTTATGCCGCGATTCACGAACAGCAGGGGTATGAGAATAATAAACAGCCACAACAGCCGCGAGAGCCCCGACAGCACCGTAACTATTGCCCGCCTCCTTGGGAAATACCTTATCAGCGCCAGGCCGGGAAACTGCATGAGCTGGCTCAACAGCGCTATCGTCGCCAGCATGCCGATCTCGTAGTGACTTGCCCCGATAGCCAGGGCGAAAGCCGCCAGAAAAGGCCCTCCGGCAAGCGCGCCCATTCCCATGGCGCACACCCCGTCGGTCACCAGAAGCCGCGAGCCCCTCGCGACGTCCTGTTCGGAAAGTTTGTCCTTCGTAACAAACAATCGGCTAAACATGTTCATGACCCCCGGCCCGTGACGGGCGCTCTTTCTCAGAACCATTTCTTTCGGCGGAAATACCCGACCATTCCCGCGCCAATCAACAGCATCACCAGCCACACTCCCGCGTAACCGTACCGCCACTTCAGTTCCGGCATATGTTCGAAGTTCATCCCGTATATACCGGCCATGAAAGTCAGCGGAATAAAGATGGTGGCAATAATCGTGAGCACTTTCATCACGTCGTTCGTGCGGTTGCTGACCGTAGTCATGTAAATATCCAGCGCTCCGGAAAGCACGTCCCTCAGCGATTCCACGTTGTCTATAACCTGTATAGTGTGTTCGTACATATCCCGCAGAAACGGTGTCAGCTTCTTGCGTATCAACCGGTTTTCCGTTTTTTCCATTCCGGAAACCAGTTCGCGCAGAGGCCAGAGGTTCTTACGCAGAAAGATCAATTCCCGTCGTATCCGGTGTATGGCCTGCAGGGTCTCAGTCTCCGCGTTGTCGATTACCGTTTCCTGTATTTCTTCGCTCTTCTCGCCGAGAGCCTCAAGAATAACAAAATAGTTATCGATAATGGCGTCCATTATCGAGTAGGCCAGGTAATCGCAACCCATCTTCCGGATCCTGCCTTTGCCGGTCCTGATCCTGTCTCTCACCACGTCAAACACGTCCCCCTCCGCTTCCTGGAAAGTGAGCAGATAACCGGGACCCAGGATCATGCTTACCTGCTCGGAAACAATATTCAACCTTGCGTCTCCACGATACAGCATCTGCAGGACGCAGAAGATATAGTCCTCGTGATCTTCCATCTTGGGACGCTGGCCGGTGTGAAGAACATCTTCCAGGACAAGCGAATGGAAACCGAATACTTCTCCGAACTCTGCCAGAAGTTCCGTGTCGTGAAGACCCACGACATTGACCCAGGTAACCGTGTCCTTCCTGATATACCCGCGGCATTCACCGGCGGTTGTGACCGGCGTTTCCTTTACCTCGCGCTCGTCATAGTCGATGACGGAGACCGTGACCCTGTCCACCTTCTTCTCTCCCAGGTAAACGAGGCTTCCCGGAGGCAGTCCGACCTTTCCCTCAGCTTCCGACATTCCCGGTCTTTCATTATCTTTCATAACAGAATTTCCGATCCCCACTTGTCCCCGGCGCGATACAGGTATGTTTCATGAAAAAAATCATTACAGTACTCCTGTTTCAAGTTTTAAAACGCCTTTAATCTTACACCAGACCCTTGTATATTTCGACCCAAAACCCTACCGGGAGGAAAAAATGGCAAAAACTATCGAAGTAACGTTTCCGGGCGGGAAAAAAATCGACGCCAAAATCGGCCGGCACGTCATTAAAACGGATCAATCGGTCAAAAACGGAGGCGAAGAATCCGCTCCGCCGCCTTTCGACCTGTTCTGGGCTTCAATAGCAACCTGCGCGGGCATCAACGTGTGGCTGTTCTGTGAAGCCAGAAAGCTGTCCACCGACGGCATGGCGCTTACGATGAACTGCAGTTTCAATCCGGAAGAAAAACGGTATGACAAGGCAAAGATCGATCTCAAACTGCCGGAAGGCTTCCCGGAAAAATACCGTAAGGCCGTTGTACGCGCCATGAACCTGTGCCCCGTGAAAAAGCACATAATGAACCCGCCCGAGTTTGAGGTAAACGCCCACTGACTGCCTCAGGGCAGGCACGTTGCAAATCGTTCAGTTCTCGCGGGATTGGGGTGTCGTTGTGCTTTTCCCGTTCACGGCTTTCTTTTTATTTCCACAATGGAAACGCCGGCGGGAGGCAGTTCCAGGCCGAGAACCGACGTTTTTTTATCGGGTTTTTATCGGCTCCCGGCATTGATATGGTCATAGCCGCCGCCATTCTTCTCATTGAATCAGCCTCTCGTTTCCGTGCTGAAGATTTCACGGGACAGGTTTGCCCCTTTTCTCAGATAAACCGGTATCCGTTCAAGCGGCGCTTCAGCCCTCAAAGTCCGGCCGCCCCGCGTTTCGGCTCCGGTTGAAACATCGATCCACGAGGTACCCGCCGGAAGATAAACCTCCCGTTCGCGCTCTCCCTCGAAGGTAACAGGTGAAACCATGATGTCCGGTCCGAACATGAACTGGTCATCCACGTTCCAGCATGCCTCGTCTTCCGGGAAATCAAAGAACAGCGGCCGCATAAGCGGCATGCCCGCGGCGCTCGCTGTGCGCATCCCCTCCATTACGTAGGGTCTCAGGCGTTCCCGGAGCAAAAGGAGTTTCGTGATAATCCCGTACGCTTCCTCGCCGAAACTCCAGACCTCGTTGGGACCTCCCCCCTTCTTGTGGTCTATGACAGGCTCCCTGACCCCGTGAAGGCGGAACAACGGGCAGAATACGCCGTACTGGAACCAGCGCACTATGAGTTCGCGGAAATAGGGCGTGGAAGGATCGCCGCTGTGAAAACCGCCGATATCCGTGGTCCACCACGGAATTCCGCTCACCGCCATGTTCAAACCGGCCCGCACCTGGCCGGTGAGTACTTCAAACGTCGACTTGATATCGCCCGACCAGACCGCCGCGGCGAACCGCTGGCTTCCCGCCCAGGCGGAACGGCACAGAAAAATGATTTCGGACTCGCCCTCGGCCTTCATGCCCTCGTAGAAGCCCTGTACGTGCAAAAACGGGTAAAGACACGCGACCTCACTGCCCTCTCCGATGTGATACACGGTATTCTCGTGGGCGTTGTCCTTGAGGCCCGGCTCGCAGGAATCGAGCCAGAAGACCCTGAATCCCTGCCTGTAATATCCGTCGCGTACCTTCTCCCACAGGAGCTTCCTGGCCCCGGGATTCGACGGGTCGTAATAGTGATCGTAAACTTTGCCTTCGTCATACGTATCTATAAACTCCGAAGCCGCTGTTGTTCCTATCTTTGTCTTAAGAAGGCAGCCCTTGTTTCTGAACTCGTCGAAGTTGCGGCTGTTGGTATTGAAACACGGCCATATCGAAACCATGGTTTTAACGCCCATGTTCTCGAGCTCGGCAACCATGCTTTCGGGGTCCGGCCAGTTTTTCCCATCGAAACACAGGTCGCCGTTTCTGGGCCAGTGAAAAAAGTCTATTACGATTACCGACAACGGAAGTTTCCGGCGTCTGTATTCCCGGGCGGTTTCAACAAGTTCTTCTCTCGTTTTGTACCTGAGCTTGCACTGCCAGAAGCCGCTTGCCCACTCCGGAAATTCGGGAGCGTGTCCCGTGGCGTTGGCGTAATGCGACATGATTTCCGCGGGCCAATCACCCGTGGTGACCCAGTAATCAATCCGGCTGGAAGCTTCGGCGACCCACCGGGTCCGCGTCCGGCCGAACTCAACGCGGCCGAGCGCCGGATTGTGCCAGAGGAATCCGTAGCCGCGGCTGGAAAGCGTAAAGGGTATCGCCACTTCACAGTTCCTCTGCCGGAGGTCTACAACGCACCCTTTCTGATCGAAGAGGCCGTGTCGATGCTGGCCCAGCCCGAAGAACTTCTCACCCTCTTTGCCGACAAAGCGCGCCCGGACCCGCCACAGACGCCCTTCCAGCGGATCGAATTCCCGGGCCGGCGGAATAACTATCTCGACGGGAGGTTCTTCAAGAAGTACTTCGCCGTTTTCGGTTTTCAAGAAACGCAGTCGTCCGTTTGCCGCTATCTCGACCGTCAGTTTCCCGTTTTTCAGCCTGGCGGTTTCCCCGTCCTTCTCAACCGACGCTTCAGCGCATTCACCCGGGGGCAGAAGTGCGCCCGGCTTTTCCCCGAATTCAGGCTCCGGGGCGGCCATGACCCGGGCGCTGTCGGTTCCCCACGGTTCCACTTTCAGGGTGTGAAGTTTTCCCCGCCATACCACGGTATTCCCGTCACATTTCAATTCCATTGTCTATCTCCGTATGCTTTCCCGCCTGACTGCCGGCGGGAACAGGAAACCATTTTCCTTTCAAACCTTCAAGTCGGCAACTGAAGTATTGCTCCCGAACACTGACGGTGATACGATTCGGCCATCCATATGACTGACGAATGGAAAAACAGGCTCGACGGCTTCTTCAACGAAGAGAAGGAGAAACCCGGCAACCGCGATGTGTCGGAAATGGCCGCTTTTATAAAAAACGCGGCAATGCCCGCATTCGCCGAAATATCGGCCGAGCTGGAGAAACACGGCAGGTTTACGGACATACGCACCTCGGAGACTTCCGCCGCCATCATAGTCCAGAAAGACAACAAGGAAGAATTCACCTACCGCCTGCAGAGCAGGACCTTTCCCAACGGGGTAATGCCTTACGCGGAAATCAGGTTCAGGGAACGCGGCGGCCTGCGCTATATTACCGTGGAAGCGATGATCCGGAGCAACACCGACTGCTCGATACGTGACATAGACAGCGAAACCGTCGTCGAGCACTTCGTCCGCCACTACACCAGCCGGGTGGAACGGGATTGAAAATACCGAATCCGGACAAGACCCCGCACCGGAGACGGATGGGCTATAAATGCCGGAACCAGTCCTGGTCGTAGAAACACATTCTGCCGCTCAGAACCAGTTTTCTTCGGGGCGCCAGCTGATGGTGTACAAATCCTCGTTGAGGCCGCTTATGGCGTTCATGTCCTCTTCGGACAGTTCAAAATCGAACACGGCGGAATTTTCTCTGATACGTTCCGGGTTGACCGATTTCGGTATCACAACGATATCCTGCTGAATCTGCCAGCGGATCATTACCTGGGCCGCGCTTCTGCCGTACTTTCGGGCTATCCGGTTTAACAGCTCATCGTCCATGCGCTGAGCCCTGGCCAGCGGCGAATAGGCTTCCGGCTGGATGCCCTTCCCCCGGCAGTATTTCAACAGGTCCGCCCGCGTGTTGAAGGGGTGTATCTCAATCTGGTTCACCGCGGGCACCTCGCCGGTGTCCTTGAAAAACTGTTCCTCAAAACGCCTTACCGTGAAATTTGAAACTCCTATGGAGCGTAGTTTCCCCTCATCCCGCATTTTCTGCATAACTTCCCACGTTCCGGCAATCACGCCGCGCACCGGCCAGTGTATCAGGTAAAGGTCCACGTAATCCATGCCGAGCCGTTTCAGGCTCGCCTCACAGGCCCGGCGCGTCTTTTCCCGCCCGAAATCCGATACGAAGACCTTGGTGGTTACAAAGATATCCTCCCTGGAAATTCCGCTTTCCCGTATCGCTTTGCCCGCGAATTCCTCGTTGCCGTACGCCGCGGCCGTGTCAATATGCCTGTAACCGGTGTCCAGCGCCGCGGTAACCGCTTTCTCGCATTCGGCCGGGTCCTTTATCTGAAAAATCCCCAGGCCGATCCGTGGTATTCTGTTACCGTCGTTGAGTTTTACCGTCGAGGTAAGGTCGGGCATTTTATCCTCCTCCCGCTTTACGCGTTTCTGTAGTTCCTTCATGTTTAACCTATTTTCGCCGGCGGGCCAAGTCCCGTTTTATCCCGCGGCGCTTCAAAACCTCCGCGCCGCCCTCATTGCGGGTCGTTGCGGCTTGCAACGCGCTTTTCAGCGTTTACAATAGCCGCAGTTTAAAAGCACGCGATATGAAGATTGCAGTAACAGCAGACGTTCACCTCACCGCTCGCGCCGATCATCCGGAACGCTACAACGCGCTCGGCGCCCTTCTGGACGAGCTTACGGAATCGGGGATCGAGCATCTCATTATAGCCGGGGACCTTTTCGACAGGAATCAGCGCGATTACTCGGAATTCGAGGAGCTTTGCCGGGAAAGCCGGCGCGGGCAAATCAGCATTCACGTTATCCGGGGCAATCACGACAGGTCGCTTTCCTCCGGGGACATTGCCTTGCCGAACGTTCACGTCGCCGACGCGCCGGAAATCATGAGGCCGGACGGAAGCAATACGCCGTTTTTGCTCGTTCCCTACGAGGACGTTGCCATGGCGGAAAGGATTTCCGCGCATGTGGACGGCCTGGAACCGGACCGGTGGATACTGGCAGGCCACGGCGACTACACCGGAGGACAGCGGCACGTTAACCCGCATGAAAAGGGAACCTACATGCCCGTGGAACGCGCGGACCTGGACAGGTTCAAACCCCGGGAAGTGTTCCTGGGCCACATACACAAACCGCACGACAGCGAAATGGTGCACTACGCCGGCAGTCCGTGCGGACTGGATATCAACGAGACAGGTAAACGCTCATTCATGGTATACGATACGGATGCAGGAACAATGGAACGCCGCCCAGTTGAAACCGACGTCCTATGGTTCAGCGAAACATTCACGGTCGTTCCCTCGCCGGACGAGGCCGGCCGCCTCAGGGGCTCGGCCATCCAACGGATCGGCCGGTGGGATACGGGGCCGGAAGACATACCGAAGATACGCGTCCGCGTAAGGGCAACCGGCTACGCCCGCGACCGCAAGGGCGTACGGAGCGTTCTTGAGGAAGTTTTTCAGAAATACCGTTTCCATGACGAGACGGGCGTGGATTTCGGCGGCCTGATGTCCGCCGACGACGAACGCCTGGAAGCTGTTGCGCGCGCCGCGATCGAACGCGTCGACAAAATGGAATTTCCGAAGGGGGACCAACAGCCGCGAAGAGAAGAGATTATCACGGCGGTTCTGAACACCGTTTACGGGAGCTGAAAAAAGTGCCGGTACGCATAAGCCGCATAAACGCAAAGAACATAGGCCCGATCCGGGAATTCACAATGCGCCCGGGTCCGATCAACCTTATCTACGGAGAGAACGAGCAGGGTAAAACGGCCCTTGTCGAATTTATTCTGAAGTGCCTGTTCAAAACGGGCGCGCGTTCACCGGGTAAATGGGACCTCCGTGATATCGGCGGGACGGGCAAAATCACCGTTACCGGCCTCCCCGGCGGGAAGGAAACGACCTTCAGCCTTACAAAGAAAAAACTGGACGATATCTGGAGCGAGTCCGGCGCGCAGATGCCTGAAAACATTTCGCGCCTGCTCGTAGTGAGGGGGGCCGAGCCGGCCCTGGCGGACAATTTTCCGGGCGGCGCCGATAAGAGTATCCTCTCTAAACTTCTTTCCAACGAAGATGTGCTCGCAACAATTCAGAACTCCATTCCGCAGAACATCGTCAAGGCTGAAATCACTTCGCGCGAAATCACCGGCCCCGCCCAGGGCCGCGTTAAACAGTACCGGGACACACAGACGGAACTGGAAAGGATAAACAACCTTTTCACCGAAGCCGTCCACACCCGTGCATCGCACAACACCGAAGAACTCAGAACCGGGGCGCGCGATCTGTCCGAAGAAATCGGCCGCATGGAAAAAGCCAGGCTCTATCATGCTTTTACTCTCAGGACGCGCATGCAGAAACTCGAAAAGGAAATCGGAGGTCTGCCCGAAGACGAAATAGACAATCTCGGGCGGGACGTCGACAGGTACGCTGAGAAAAAAGCCCTGCTTTCCCGGAAGACCTCCGAGTTGAAGACCGTGTCGCGAACGCGTGAAAACTACGAGTGGCTCAGGCATTGCAGGGAAATCGGCGACGGAGACCGGGACGCCGGCGCGCCGCCTGAGGCACGGGCAATCGGTCTCTTTTCCGTTGTCGCTTTCGCGGCCGGTGTCGCCCTGGTAATTCTGGGCCGGTCCGTTGCGGCGCTGACGCTGTTTGTTTTTTCCGCCGCGGCTGTCGCGCTGTATATCCACAGTCTCCGGAAAAGCCTGAAAACCGGCCCCGCCACCCGGGAAGAGCGGTCGCGCATGGCCTCGGAATACCGCCGGCGCTTTAACGAGCCCCTCACGGGAAGACCGGCTCTCGAACAGAAATTCGAAGCCCTGGGCAGGGAACAGGGACGTATCGCGGAACTGGAAAGCGACGTAAGAATGCTGACGGAAGAATGCTCCGCCCTGGAAAGCCGCATTCCGCGGGTGCTCGAATCACTGGGCGCTACAAGCGGCGCCGACGAAAACTGGCGGTGCTGGGCGTTGAAACTGAAGAAACGCCGGGCTCAACTCATTGCCCGGAAGCACGAGATCCAGACGAGTTACGCCTCTCTCAACGTAAATGAGGACACTCTTCCGGAAACGGATCCCGGCGTCGAGTTCGATGCGCGTAAACTTGAAAAACTCAAGAATACTCTTTCCGCCGTGGAGGACAGGCTCAAAGCGCGCGAAAGGGACCTGGCCGACATCAAGAACGCGATCGCGCGTGAAACCGGCGGCTCGGCCGGCGAGGATTTTGAATCCCTGTTCCGGAAGCTGGCGGAAAAGCAGGAAAATACGCTCGGGGACCTTCAACGGACAACAGCCGGAATAATCGCGGGCAAGGCCGTGTACGAAGCCGCCGGCGCTCTTCGCAGGGAAGAAGACAAGGCTATCGCCGAAGGGTTGGCTTCAAAGCCGGTGGCTGACGCTTTGAAAGCCGTAACCGGCAGTTACAACCGGATAAGTCTTGAACAGGATAAACTGCACATTTCGGGCCCGGACGGCGATTACGACTTTTCGTCACTGAGTACCGGCACTCGGGAACAGGTGATGCTCGCGCTCAGGATGGGGTTCGCGTCACGTGTCCTGGGAGGAGATCCTATGTTCCTTATCCTCGATGACGCCTTTCAGCACTCCGACTGGAAAAGACGCGAAAGCCTGGTCAGTCTTTCCGTTTCCCTCGCGAAAAACGGATGGCAGATTTTCTATCTAACCATGGATAACCACCTGCGGGACCTGTTCCGCAAAACATCCGCCGTCCTGGACGACGGATTCGAATACAGGGAACTGGGCTTGCAATGACCGTTCGCAGACATTTTCTCGGGTGGGACGAGCCCGTCGTCCGGAAAGCAGGCAACTGGCTTCTGCGTAACAGAAACATGTCGGAACCCGTGGACCTGGAAGGGACGCTTGTCGTAGTTCCGACCCGCCAGGCCGGGAGGCGCCTGCGCGAAGAATTGAGCCGCGCGTGCGGGGAACACAACACCGCGTTGCTTTCGGCTTTGATAGTGCCGCCCAGCTATCTCTTTTCCCGGCATTGTTCTTCACAGAAAACGGCCCCTCCCGCCCTTGTCAGGGTCTGCTGGACAAGTGTCCTTCAACAGGTCGATCCCGAAAAAGCCGCGTTCCTGTTTCCCGCCGCCCGGCGTAAACGTGATTTTCCTTGGGCTATGAATACCGGTTCCATGCTGGAAGACCTGCGCCGTGAACTTTCAGACGGGGCTTATACCATCTCGTCGGTAGCCAAAGGCTATTCCGAACAGCTTGAAGAAGCGGAACGCTGGCAGGCGCTTGCCGAACTTGAAGAACTGTACCTGGCCGAATTGAATAAGTCCGGCCTGGAGGATCCCTGGCTGGCGAGAATCCAAAACGCCGATTCACCCGACATGGAACCGGGGATAGAAAGAATTATCTGCGCCGCCATGCCCGATCCCACTCTGCTGGCCATACAGGCCCTCAGGCGCCTGAGCGAAGACTACCCCGTCGATATACTCGTGCACGCCCCCCCCGCAGAGGAACAGGCTTTTGACGAATGGGGCCGTCCCCTGCCTGAAAAATGGTGCTCGGCGCAAATCGATATTCCCGACTGGAAGAATGCCGTGTTCCTGGAAAGCGACCCGGCATCGGAGAGCAGTCGCGTGCTGTTTGAAATAGACGGGAATGCCGACTTCTACGAATCCGGCGAAATAGCGATAGGTGTGCCGGACAGGTCCGTTATTCCCTTTTTGGAAAAGGACCTGGAAACTGTCGGTCTTCCGGCCTTTGATCCCTCGGACGCCGCCCTTGCCGCGCACCCCCTCGGCCGCGTCGCGGTACTCGCGCGCGAACTTGCCCAAACCCGGACCTACAGGTCGGTTTCCGAACTCCTGAGACATCCCGACTGTATCGCTTTTCTGGAAGAAAACCACGGCATCAAAGCGCGGGATTTTCTGGACCAGCTTGACAGGTTTCAGAACTACTATCTGCCGGGCAGTTTTACGGAAATGCTTGAACGCTTCGACGGCAATCCGCGTGGAGCCGGCGAAAAACATGAAGATTTCACAGAACTGGGTAAGGCTCTTTCCCTGCTGGAAAATCTGTCGTCAATTCTTGAAAAACCCCCCTTCGAAACTGCGTGGCGTAATTTCCTGACAGAGATTTTCCGCCATCGCCGTCTTTCATCTTCAAGCAGTCCTGATGTGGAATTTGAAAACGCGGCTTCAGCCATGGATGAAGTTCTCCGGGAATTCCGTGAACTGCCGCCGGATGATATTGAAAACGCTCATCTTTCCGCCATTCTGGCAAACCGCCTGTCCGAAAAAACATACCACCGCGAACGACGCGAGGAGGTACTGGACCTGGAAGGATGGCTTGAACTGCCGTGGAACGACAGGCCCTTTATGATTGTGACGGGTATGAACGACGAGTTCGTGCCCGGTGGCAGCCTCAGCGACACCTTCCTGCCCGACAGTCTTCGCGCCGTGTTGGATCTGCGCGACGATTCTTCGCGTTTCGCCAGGGACGTTTTTCTCATGAACGGCATGATCCGTTCCCGCGAAAACAATAACGGGTGCGTCCGCTTCGTGCTCGCCAAAACGGGAATGTCCGGCGATCCGTGTAAACCATCCCGCCTCCTTTTCAGGTGCCGTGACGAAATTCTTCCCGACCGGGTCGAAAAACTCGTGGCAACACCCGCTGCCGCCGCCCCTCTTCCCTACGCGGAACCTCTGTTCTCTTTCAAAACAGCCAGGGTTGGTGCGGAAAACAACGTCGCGGAAAACAGGTATATCTCGGTCACCGCGCTGGCCGACTACCTTGAATGTCCGTTTCGATTCTATCTCAAACACGCGGCGCGCATGGAACCACTGGACGATCTGAAAACCGGAATCGACAGCCTGGATTTCGGCACCCTGGTGCACGACACACTCAAGGTCATGGGCAGAGACAGGTCGCTGTGGGCCTGCACTGACGGAAATAAGCTTGCGGACAGCCTGCGGGGAATCGTTGAGGGTTTCGTCAGGGCCCGTTACGGTCCCAACCCGCCTCTCTCCGTTGACATAGCGCTGATGTCCGCTGTTGAAAGGCTGAAGGCATTCGCTTCGGTACAGGTCGACCTGGTACGGGAAGGGTGGGAAATACTGGAAACAGAAGCCGGCGAAGGCGCCCGGGGCAAAGAAAAGCAAAGGTGGCTCGTCAAACGGGACAGTTTTACCGTCAGCGGACGCATAGACCGCATCGACGTCAATTCACGGACCGGCAACGTCCGTATCATAGATTACAAGACTTCCAACCGTCCCCTCGCACCGTCGAAGGCACACCTCGCCTCACGAAGCGCGGAGACGCCCGACTATAACAGGTTCAGCCGCGGCGGGAAGTCCGGGTACCGTTGGATCAACCTCCAACTGCCCCTGTACGCAATGATTTATTCCCGCGGTCCCGCACTGCCGGAAAACCTCGAACTCGCGTATCTTAATCTTCCCCGGGCCGTGAGTGAGACCCGGATTTCGTTATGGAACGACTTCGACGAAACGGCAATGAAGTCAGCCGTTACCTGCCTGGACGGCGTACTGCGCGATATTGCCTCAGGGATCTTCTGGCCGCCTTCGGCGCGTACAAGGCACGAAGATCCGTTTGGAAGTCTTTTCCTCCACGACCCCGGGAAAATTTTCGACCTCGAAGGTTCAGGCATCAGAAGAGCGGCAGACGGGGAAAGGTAGTGTCAAAAGTTCTATGAAAACAGATAAAGGACGAGTTGGGACACTAAATCGCACACTTAACCGCTACCCTTTGTCGTATACGCTTAAACGACTCTCTTGCAACGGCTGGCACGTGACGAGTAAGCAGGAATGAAAACTATCGGTCACAAGGCGATCCTGGCTTCAGCGGGTTCGGGTAAAACCTTCAGGCTGGCTCACAGGTATATCCGGCTTCTCGCGGAGAAAAGCAATGCCGTCGGACCGGACAGGATATGCGCGATGACTTTTACGCGCAAGGCGGCCGGAGAAATATTCGACTCTATAGCCCACTACCTGCGCGAGGCGGCCTCCGATCCGGGCGCCGCCCGTGTCACGGCCGAGGAACGCCTCGGCATGCCCGGACTGTCCAGGGAAGACTTTCTCCGGCTCCTCAGGATCTTCATCGACAACCTTCACCGTTGCCGCATCGGAACCATAGACGGCTTTATTGCGGGAGTGGCAAGGGCCTTTGCCCTGGAGCTCGGCATTCCGGCAGGCTTTCGCCTCGTCGAATCCGGTCCGGAAACCGCAAAAGAATACCGCAGGAAAATCCTGGCCGGCATATTCAACCCGGGTGCGGCGGACAGGAAAAAGTCCCGCGCTTTTCTGGAGGCTTTCAAACAGGCCACGTTCGGCCATGAAGAAAGATCCTTCGGTGAATTGCTGGACAGGTTCCTCGAGGAACTGCAGATTTACTATCGCCTCTGCCCGGACGCGGAAAAATGGGGAAACGAGAAAACAATATGGCCGGTTAAAAAACCGCCCTGGAAAGGCAGGCTGAAGTACGATCTCAGCCGCCACTGTTCTACCGTGTCGGAGTGGACGGCGGCCCAGGCCCGCGGAAACAGGGCGGACGGCAAATTTTTCTCTTCCCTGGAAAATATCTCGTCAGCGCTGGCTGACTATGACCCGGAAAGCGCGTGGGACGAGGCTTTTTCCGGCAGAGTGTTTGATCTTCTCATGGAGAACATGAACGCTCTTGATGCCGGTTCCGTAACAGTAGAATACAGCAGAAAAAACTATACCTTGCCCGGGGAAGTCGCACGCTCACTTTACAGGCTCCTGCGCCATTTGCACGTCGTAGAATTCGACCGGGCCCTGCGGCGCACCCGCGGTCTTTATGAACTGCTCCGGCAATACGAAGCCGCTTACGAGACTGTTACCGGTTCAACGGGAAATTTCACTTTCGGCGATATCCAGTATCTGCTGGCCGGCGGATCGGACACCGGGCGGCCGGTGATCAGCCGCCTGAATGAACAAAGCGCACGCAGACTTTACATCGACTACCGCATGGACTGCCGGCTTGACCACTGGCTGTTTGATGAATTTCAGGACACAAGCGATCTCCAGTGGGCCGTTTTTGAAAACCTGGTTGATGAAACAGTGCAGGCGCCGCCGGAAGAAGGGCGCTCCCTTTTCTACGTGGGAGATGTCAAACAGGCTATTTACCGCTGGAGAGGAGGCAACAACGAACTCTTCCACAACGTTTTCCGGCGCTTCGGCAGTGTTATAGAACTCGAATCCCTGGCCAGGACAAGGCGATGCGCCCGGCCCGTGATCGACGCGGTAAACAACGTGTTTGGTTCCCTTCCGCCTGAGCTTCTTCCCGGTCAGGCGGTCGCCAAATGGAAGAAAGCCTGGCAAAAACACGAAACAGCGCAGGAAAAGGCGCCCGGCTGCGCCGCCCTCCTGGAGCTCGCCTCAAGCGAACCCGGAGCCGAAGGCCGGTACATGCTCACAGCCGATATTCTGAAGGAAATTGATCCTCTCCGCCGCGATCTTTCCGTCGGCATCCTGGTACGGAAAAATGAAACCGGCAAGGAGCTGGTAAATATTCTTCGCCGCGAATGTCCGGGAATACACTTCGTCCACGAAGGCGAGTCCGCCGTGGTGAATAATGAGATTGCGCTGGCCCTGCTCTCGCTCGTCAAAGCCGCCGCCCATCCCGGCGATGAATACGCCTGGAAATACATACGCATGACGCCGATGTTCGAAGTGCTCGGCCGGCGTAAAATCAACCGCAACAACGTCTCGCGCAGGATTATGGCGGAAATCAACGAATCTGGATTCCTTGATTTTTCCCGCAAATGGGGACAACTGCTTTTAAACGCCGTGAACTGCGGTGAATACGGGCGCGAATGCCTCAAACGCTTTGAATGCGCCGCCGCGTGCTTCGATCAGCTTGGCGATCCCGACTGCAACAGTTTCGTACGTTTTATGACCGACTACACCGTGCGCGAAGAACCTTCCGGACGCGGTGTCCGGGTAATGACCGTGCACCAGGCCAAGGGCCTTGAATTCGACATCGTGGTCCTGCCCGAACTTCAGACCGCGGGAGGCGGCAAAGGCATGTCCAAAGCCGAAACACCCTATCTCTTACGGGCCGGAAATCCCGCGGATCCTGACTGGATAATCAAAACCCCGAAGAAAGCCGTTGCCGGGCACGACTTGAGGCTCAGGGAAGAACTGTCAAAAGAGGACAACGAGCACTGTTTCGATTCGCTCTGCCTGCTCTACGTCGCAATGACCAGGGCAAGGCACGGTCTCTACATGATTACCTCCCCCTCCCCGGGGACGGCCAAAACATTGCATCACTCGGTGTTCCTCAAACATCAGCTCCACGGGCACACGACCGGTGAAACCGAAACGCTTTCTGGTTCCTCCGGGACGGAATACCTGCGGCTGTACGAATCGGAGAACGCGGGACGGGAATGGTACAGAAAGTGGCCGGAAAGGAAGCCCGAAACACCTCGGCATTCACCGCATATTCCCCGCATGGCGGAAGACTATGTTTCACGCCATGAAAAAAGACCTCTACTCAGACACCGCCGGCCTTCCGGTGAAGCCGAACACGCAAAGAACGCTTCCATGCTGTTTAACGCTGAAACCGCCGACAAAATAGCTTTCGGGTCGGCTGTACACGAACTCTTCCAGCGCGTACGCTGGATTGAGGACGCCGATATCGAACAGATCGTCTCCGACTGGCGGCCGCTTTTGTCTTATCCCCCAGACGTTGCTTCCGACGCCCTCAGGCAGTTCAGGAAATGCGTAAACGCGCCCGACGTACGAAAACAACTTTCCCGTCCCGCGCCCGACGCCTCGCTTTGGCTGGAAAAGAGCTTTGAGATAGTTCTGGGTGAAGAGCTTATCTCCGGGGCCTTCGACCGGGTTGCGATCATCCCCGATGAATCCGGGCATCCGGCGAGAGCGGCAATCCTGGATTACAAGAGCAGTGTGGCCGACACTGAAGCCGTTATTCGCAACAGGGTCGGGGATTATACCCCCCAGATGAATGTTTACCGCCAGGCTCTTGCAACCATACTGAATCTGCCCCAAAGCAGTATCGAATGCCGTCTGCTCTTCACGAGACAGGCCGTTATCCGTGAAGTCTGACTTTTCGCGGCGAATTCCCCGCTGGAGAGGTGCGTGCAATTATGCTAACACACTCAAACAAAGGCGCAGTAAATTATGAGAATAGCCGTACTGGGATACGAACAGGCCGGGAAACGCACACTTTTTTCGCTTCTGACCGGCAGGAACGCCCCCGCCTCCATGCGCGAAGACGAGGCAATTGAAGGCATGGCGGCCATAAGGGATGACCGCGTCGAAACCCTCGCCGGAATCCGCAGGCCCGAACGGACCCGTTACGCGGAAATGCCCTGTGTTCTCTGCCCGCCCGTTCGCGAGGGAGGTCCCCGCCACTGGCTCGAACCGGCGAGGAGATGCGACCTTCTGGCCGTCATCGTGCGGGGATTCACCTCGGAGGCGGTTTATCACCCCTCGGGCACGGTGGACGCCGGACGCGATCGCCGCAGCCTTTCCGAAGAACTCATACTGGCCGACATGGAACTGGTGGAAAAGCGTCTTCAACGGATCGAAAAAGAAAAAAGGCACGGCCAGACGGACACACAGAAGACGGAACAACAGGTTCTGTCAAAATGTCTTAATGCTCTGGAATCCGAGAAAAGGCTGGAGGTCCTTGAGCTTACGCCGTCGGAACAGGCATCCGTCAGAAGCCTCGGGTTTTTGTCGTTGAAGCCCGTACTCTGGATAATCAATGTCGACGAAAACGCGGTGACGGACGCCCTCGGGAATCCTCTCAGCATATCCTGCGAGATCGAAAAGGAAATCGCGGAAATAGACGATCCCGCTTCCCGCAAAGCTTTTCTCGGGGACCTGGGCATTTCCACACCGGGCATGGAACGCGTTGGGCGCGCGGCAGTGAGGGCGGCGGGCCTGGTAACCTTCTTCACAATCGGAGAGGATGAAGTCAAATCATGGACGGTTACCCGCGGCGCCTCCGCGCCGGAAGCGGCGGGGAAAATTCACAGCGATATGCAGAGGGGCTTCATACGGGTGGAAGTAATCAAGTTCGACGACTTGGTCGCCGCAGGGAGCGAATCGGCGGCAAAGGAACAGGGCAAATCCTCCCTCAAAGGCAAAGACTACGTTGTTGAGGAAGGCGACATCTGCCATTTCCGTTTCAACGTTTAAGCGGGCCTCCTGGTCGCACAGACGCAGTAAAAACCGGTTTTATCGAGAAAACGTTCTATGAAAAAACCGGTATCGGAGAGCAGGCGCCGCATCTCGGTTTCGCCGGGCAGACGATCATGCATTACGGATTTGTGCTTGCTGTGGTGATCGTTTATGGCTTCCGCGGAATCAAAATGAGAAATAACGAGTCGACCGCCGGGTTTAAGGCTTCGCCGGATTACCGCAAGGGACTCGGACTTCCGTTGGAAATGCGGAAAGCAGGAAAAGCAGAAAGCAACGTCAAAACTGCCGTCCGGCACCACAAGCCTCTCAACGCTCGCCACGGTGAACTTCACGCGCGGGTCGTCATGCAGGCGGCGGTTTACCTCGATCATCTTTTCGGCATAGTCCACTTCCTCCAGCCTGCCGCCGGGACCGACCCGATCGAGAATGCAGGGAACCATAACCCCGCTTCCGCATCCCAGGTCCAGAACGGCATCGCCCGGCTTCAAGGCGGACATATCGAGAAGCCGGTCAAACTCCCTGTCGTACCGGGAGTATTTCCCGGACGCTTCGTCCCTGTACCACATATCGAGCCATTGCTCGGCTTGTTCGTTGAAGAATTCGCGTCGTTTTTTATCCATAGTCTCGTGCTTCATGTCGGTCGATCCTCCGATTACGTTTCTGCAAGGTGCCAGCGCCGTGCACGGCGCTTGGGCGAAAAGGCGAAAGCCATAGCGTAGATGACCGAAGAGCATAGCACGATGACGGCTCCCGTCGGAACATCGAACCGGTAAGAGACATAGAGTCCGGCAAAACACGATGCCACGCCGAAAACGGCGGAAAGCAGGAACATCGTTTTCAGGCGATAGGTCAGCTGGCAGGCGGCGCCCGGGGGGTTGACCAGCAGTGAGAAGATCAAAAGCCCTCCCACTATGTCGAGGCTGGCGCTGATGAGCAGACCCGCCAGCAGGATCGCACCGTAGTAGAACAGTTTTTCCGGAATGCCGACGGCCGCGGCCACTTCACGATTGAATAGAACCGCTGATATCTCCTTGAAAAAGAACATCACCAGGACCACTGCGACGCCGAAGATCACGGCCAGAATTACGATCTCACTGGCCGAAATAGTAAGAATGCTTCCCCAGATCAGGTTCAACGCTTCGCTCTTCGGGCCCGGAATGCGGGTCAACAGGAGAAAGGCAAGGCCCATGGTGGCGGAGAAAATTACGGCTAGAATGCTGTTGGACGATGAGCCCGCGCGGTCGGACAGAGGACCCACAAGCAGTCCTGATGCGGCGCATGCGAGCATTGCCCCAAGCAGGGGGTCAAATCCGAGAAGCAAACCTGTGACCGCCCCCAGGAAAGCCGAGTGGGACATGCTGATACCCAGAAATGGAATGTCCATAAGCGTCACGAAAACCCCGATCAGCGAAAGTCCTCCCCCGCCGAGAATGCAGGCCAGAACCGCGTGGCGGAAGAAAGCGTGTTGCCACAGGTCGCTCATGCGGTCCTCCCGCCAGTGCACTCATCTGCGAGCAATTCCCGGAGAACGGCGGGCCCCTGGCGTTTGTAGACATGCGAAAGGATTTTTTCGGTGAATGCATCGGCAAAGGGACCGTCGAATACGATGCGCGCATCGTCGAGAATCAGTGCACGGGTGCAGGTTGCCGGCAGGGATTTGAGGTCATGCATAACGATGAGGGTGGTCAGGCGGCGTTCCCGATGCAAGCGTTCGATAAGGTCCAGGCACTCGCGCTGAGCGCCCAGGTCGAGACTGCTCGTCGGTTCGTCGAGCAAAAGCAGATCCGGGCTCTGGCAGAGGGCGCGGGCAATCTGGGCTTTCTGGAGTTCACCGCCCGAAAGGTGCCCGATCGGGCGCTCCGCAAGGGCCGCAATCCCGACATCGTCCATGGCCTGCTCGACGGCGTCCCGGTCTTCTTTGCCGGGCCGGCGCCCCAATCCGATGAGCCCACAGCGTCCCATGGACACCACGTCGCGGACCGTCATCGGCATCTTGAAGTCGATTGACAGAGACTGCGGCACATACCCGATCCATTTCCGCGACGCCCGCCCCTGCCCGCGGGCGGAATCGAACAGGCAGACCCGGCCGGATACCGGCCGCAGGAACCCCAGGACGGTCCTGAGCAGGGTCGTCTTGCCCGACCCGTTTGCCCCGATCAACGAGACGAACTCACCCCGGCGCAGCGCAAGGGATACGCGGTCGAGCACCCTCGTTCCGCGACGGTCAACGCAAACACTGTCGAGTTCAAGTACATGCGGCATGAGAGCGCCTATTCGTCTTTCGCTTTCGCATCGAGCGCTTCCAGTACCGCGGCGCAGTTGTCCGACAGCGCCGCCAGGTATGCCGGCCGATCGCCGGGGCCAAAACCGATTATGGGGAAATTCGAGAGTATTGCAAAAGGCACGCCCAGATCGTCTGCAATCGTCCGCCCGATCTTGCCGCTGCTTTGCCTGTTGTCTATCACCAGCACCGCCCGTAATGACTTTGCCCGGTTCAGAATTTCGTGCAGGGCCTTAACCGAAGCACCCTCGTCGCGCGCGAACTCGGCAACTACCCTGAGACCGAGCCATTCGGCAAGACTGCGATTCATCTCCGCTGACACAACGGGCGTCCCGCGGATTGCCGCGAGACGTTCCCTGAATTGTTCAGCCTTTTCGGCGACCGCACGGCTGTAGGCTTCGGCCCGTTTTGCGAAATAGCCTCCGGATGCCGGCATCGCTTCCGCCAGTACGTCGCGCACGCGGGCCACCGCCTGCGTGTGGATCGCCGGAACCATCCAGTTGCCCTTTACTCCGGCCTTGACCATTTCTGTGTTCGAGCCGGGCTTTTTCCCTGCCATGAAACGCTCAAAGCCGTGAAAAAGGATTACGTCCGCGTTCCTGAGCTTGTCCGCTTCGCCGGGGGTCAAATCGAAATGTCCGGGGCACATGCCGAAGGGCACGATCGTGTGAACGTCAACCTTGTCTCCGCCTACAGCCCCGACGACGGCACTCAACATCGTTGTAGTACAGGTCACGCGCAGTCTGCTCTCGCGAGGCGCGGGATGATCCTCCGCGCCGCAGCCCCCTGCCGCCATGCAAAGCGACAATGCGAATATCCTGGCTGTGGCATGCAGTCTCACATTTGCGCCTTCACGCCGGCAAAGACGGTTATACCGGGCATCGGATACCCGGGAATCTGCTCGTAATCTTCATCGAACAGGTTCTCGATGCCGGCAAAGACTTCGTAACTGCGGTTCATCCGGTACGAACTCTTCAGGTTAAAGACGACAAAGTCGTCCACCTTCTGAATATCGCCGCCCGACAGGAGATTACTGTCGTACAGCCCGTTCACGTATTCGCCTTCAAGCGAGAGTCTCGCTTTGCCGAACCGGTACCCGGCGGCTGCGTTTACCACATGCTCGGGCTTGCCCTCGCGATTGATGTGCGGATTGTCCGCGGGACCGTCTTCGATGTCCGTATAGGTGTAGTGAACCGTCACTGAGAGATCGTCGATCAGTTCGCTGTCCAGGCCCGTTTCCACCCCCTGGATCACGAATTCTCCGGAGTTCCTGTTGAGGAACATCGGCGGCGGACTGTCGTTGGATTCCTGCTGGATGAAATTCCGCACATCCATGTAGAAGGGATTGACGAAAGCACTCAGGCGCGGTGTAAATGCGTGTGTCAGCGCGACCTCGTAGCTCCAGATTTCTTCTGGCTCCAGTTCTTCGTTGTGTGCCGGGAAAAGGTGCGTCTCGCTGAACCGAGCCTGACGGAATCCCTTTGCAACCTTGGCGCGCGCGGTAGTGGCTTCCGTCGCATGCCACA
The DNA here is from genome assembly GCA_046483125.1 of Kiritimatiellia bacterium. Classification (GTDB taxonomy): domain Bacteria; phylum Verrucomicrobiota; class Kiritimatiellia; order UBA8416; family JAWODU01; genus JAWODU01. The sequence goes on along the minus strand of JAWODU010000009.1, from coordinate 28,108 downwards.
GGAGGCCTGCCTGCGGAAGGGCTTCCCAGTTTTCGTCCTCGTCGTCCCAGTGTCCGCGAAGTCCCAATGTCTGCACCCAGCCGCCCCTGGCGAACTCGTTGAAGGCGAAAACATCGTGGTTGTTTCGCCTGTACGGACCGAAATCCATAAACCGTGCCGGCATGTTCGCCTGCGCCCAGGCGACCCAGTCGTCCTGCGGCTCCGCCCACTGGTGTTTGAATTCGTATCCAAGGGTGAGAGCGTCCCTGGTGTCCCCGCGTTCATAGACGTCGCGCGTATAGCGGGTAAGAACGCCCAGTGTGCGGTCCTTCGAATGCCAGTAATCGTCAATAGACGGCATATCGAACTCGTGTTCGCCCTGGTTGTCATATACTGTCAAAAGGAACTCCGAGCCTTCCCATTTTCCGATCAGGTCGGCGTCCCAGGAGTAGCGCGTGTACTCTTTCCTGTCATCGTTCGTGTACGGATCGTTCTCCGGGCCGGGATCTTCGGCCTCGTCCCGGAAGTACTGCCCCGACAACTCAACGCGCCATGCGTCGTCGAGACGATAGCCGGTGCGCAGTGAGAAGAAATCCGCATCATAGGCGGAATTGTCGCGGTGCCCTTCGGTTTCCTTGCGATCGTATGTAATGTAGTAATCGAAGGCGCCGGTGTTTCCTCCGTGGCGGAATATACCGTGGTGAGTCTCATGACTGCCGTATGATATAAGCGCGCCCGTCTCGTATCCCGGTTCCCAGACTCGTCTGGTTATGATGTTCACAACCCCGCCCATGGCGTCGGTGCCGTACAGCACCGACTCAGGACCTCGAATTACTTCGATACGCTCCACGTTGGCGAGTGGGAGCGTTTGAGCGACAGTACACCCGAACAGGGCCATTTTTTCCGGCCTCCCGTCTATCAGCGTCTGGATTCGCCTGAGATTTGACCCCAACCCCCGGATCTCGATGTCCTGCCGCCCCAGGATGGCGTCCCGGCGAATGTAAACACTCGGCAGGGAACCGATTACGTCCATTACATAGTCGGCATTGGACGCTTCGATCTCCGCGGTGTCGATCACGCTGACGGCCGACGTAATGTCCCCGGCCTTGCGCTCCACGGGCGTCGCCGTGACGACAATCTCGTTCAAATCAAATGTCCTTCGCGTCTCTTCCCCGGCGTGCTCTTCGTCGCCGATGGCGAAGCCTGCCCAACAGCCCGAGACCAGCAGGGCACACACAATGAAATGCTTCTCATGCCATATCATCTGTTTCTCCTTTTCTGCATACTTTTAAAATAATCGTAACACTGCGGTGCTCAAAAAAAAACGCGGTCCCGCTCCCTCTATCCCAGCTCCTTTCCGGTCGAACTCAGGGAGAGGCCGGCATGCAGTACGCCCTTCTGCTGGCGGAGAAGATCCGCCATTTCCCTGATCCGGCGGGCTTTCCCCCTGGTCAGGACCATTTCCGCGCACATGTGCCTGTCCAGGTGCACGTGCGTCGTGGCGAGGACCAGTCCGTGGTGGTGATGCTGAAGGTGCGTGAGTTTTCTGCTCAACTCCCGCGTCTCGTGATCGTAAACCAGTGTGATCGTTCCCACGACCTCTTCGTCTTTTTTCCACTGCTCTTCGACCAGGCGTTCCCGGAGCATGTCCCGCAGGAACTCCGATCGATTCGCGTATCTGCTTTTCCTGACGAGCTGTTCAAGACGCTTCAGAAGCCGTTCCTCGATGGAAATACTGAATCTTCGCAAGCCGCTCATGCCGCTCTCCGTGTTACGAAAACAGCAACAGTAATACGGACAGACAGGAAGGTCAACGTGTTTTCCGGGAGAAAAGAAAACTGCCGGGCCGTTCGCGGGGAGTGGTGGCGAGACCCAGAATCGAACTGGGGACACGCGGATTTTCAGTCCGCTGCTCTACCTACTGAGCTATCTCGCCCTGTCTCCGGACCGGATGTCGAGCAACCGGGTGAATATATATAGGAAGGCCCGGAGAATCAACCCTTTTCGGGTCAGAACGGCCGCGTGGGAGCATACCTCTCCCCGCCGTCATTGCGGAAACGCGTTATTTGTGTTGATCTATTTCTCCGCCTGCCTAACATACCGGCATGGACAGCGATCCAAAAACCTCCATCAAGATACCCCCGGAAAGGCAGACAGCTCTTGTCGCGGTGATCCTGCCGGAGGCGGATACTGCAGCACCATGGACGCGGATCTCGCCGTCGCCGATCTGATGACGTATGAGAGTATCCGAGACCGTTTGTTCAAGCGGCCGGGATTCAGGCGAAGCGAAACCGAAGAAGGCCTTAAGCAGAAGCATTCATTTCAAACAATCCGGAATTAAGAAGTAAAAGGGAAAGGAATTCTCCGGATGATTTCATATTTCAGAACCGCCCGCGGCCGGAAGGTCGGCTTGACGGTCATGTTCGCCGCCCAGACCCTGCTTCTCGGTTACGCGACCGCGAAATGGTGGGCAGTGCGAAACAACACGCTGTTCAGCAACGGGCAGTGGATCAGCGGCAAGGACACGGGCAAATACGTGTTCTATTCCTACAAGTTCCTGTTTCGCCCGCTGGTGAATTCACGAGTCAACCTGACGACCGACATGGGGTACCAGGAAATCCTGCACCGGGAACCCGAAGGTCCGGATCGAAGGTTGGCCGCGCTGAATGCGGAAGTCCACGTCGCGGGCGGCGCCTATATCTGGATAGAACTCCACAAGTCGGCCCTGCGCATGCTCGCCTGCAGGCTTTCGCGCCACGGGCGCTACCCGCCGGGACTGTACCGGTTCGACGAGCGGGGTGAAGTCGTGCAGTACCTGATGTTTGACGAGGAAACGCCCGAATTGGACGATAAGTGGACTCAAGTCGCGCTCGCCCGTGAGGATGGTCTCTGGCGCTTGTCGATCAACGGCGCGCCCGCTGGCGCTATCGCCGTGCCGGAGGGATGGGAGGGCCATGTCGGATTCAGGGGATCCGGCAATCCACGCGCGCCGGCGCTCGTCAAAAACATCCGGTTGACCTTCGAGGATCCCGCCCGGCCCGGCCGCAGGTGGACGGAGGTGGAAAAGTTCAACGTCCGCCACCGGGTGCGGCGCGTCATAGGCACCGCCTTGCTTTTCGCGGTCGCCGTTCTGTTACTGCGATACGGACGCAGTCGCGTCCTGCTCGGGTGGATCCGGGAGCGCCGGCGCCGCGACTTCGAGCGGGCGGAAACAAGCGGGCTCGCCGTGCTTCTTCTCGTGCTGGCACTGGGGCCCGCGCGGCCTTCGGGGCTGCACATCGCGGTTTTCGTCCTCGTCGCCGAGCTCATGACGATCATCCTGTTGTGCTGCATGAAAAGAAAGACAGGTCCGTTGCGCTACAACGGCCCGGCCCGGGTCACGTACGGATACGGTATCCTGCTGGCCGCGCTGTCGGCTGCGGCCTTTTTCATCATGGGCGAATCGCTTGGGCGCATCCGCGCGGCGGCGCCCGACGCGGTTGCGGGCGTTCACCCGGATGCGTTCATTCGGGAGCCCGACCGGAACCATTCCTTGAAGCCTTTCGAAATCGAAGAGCCGCTCGTAGTGAGACCGGGCCGCGCCTTCTTCGTCGAAGACCGGGCTTACCGGCAGGAGCGTATCGGGCTCGATTTCGTCATGCCGGCCAGCAGCACACTGGATATCGTATTCCAACAGCAGTCGTACAGGACGCGGGGCGATCCGCAAGGCGAGACCCTTGCCATCCAGCGGAGGCTTCTGCGCCTCACAACGCGCGACGATGTGCCCTGGGGTATCTCGACGCGGCTGGGCAAACGGCCCGCGCCCTTCATGGCGGTCGAGGGATCGGTCAAGGCCGGGGAGACGAACCGCGTGACGATACTATCGGACGAAGCGGGCCTCAGCATCGTGCTGAACGGAGAGGAGACTGCATTTCCGCACTATAAACCGCTCGGCTTCGGCCTGACTGGATTCATGGCCTACGATAAGCCGGTTGTGCTCCAACGCGTGACAGTCGAGGCCGCGTCCTTTGCCGCGGCACGCGAGGGCCCCGCCGTATGGACCGGCCCGCTTCTGCCCGTCGCGCTGGCGGGGATAATCTGGCTTTTCTTCCGATTCGGCGACCGGATACGGTTCGATGCCGCATCGGCGATCGCCGGGATCACCTTCTACCCGATCGCCTTCTACTTTATCGGCGCCCTGTTCATCGGCAGGCAATCTTTCGAGTTCATGGGGCGTGACCGCATGGCCTGGCTGGACATGCTCCTCATCGCCGGTACATGCACGTTCCTGGCCATGATCGCCGTGACGCGGAAGCGCACGCGCCAAGACGTCATTCTCTTCAACATCGGCGCCCTGGCTCTCGTCGTCTTTATGGCCATGCTCGTGTGGGATCTCCTGCCTGAGGAACACAGCTTGCGGTTGAAGTTCACGGACAACGCCGTGGCGCCGGCCGAACTCCGGAAGGGCAACCGCGGAGGCAAGGGACCGTGGTACAGCAACAATCGCCTGATCGGTGCAAACACCTATATATGGAAACAGACATTCGGCGGCGAGCGGGTAACCATGCCCAAGCCCGAGGGCGTCGTGCGCGTGTTTGTCGTCGGCGGCAGTCAGGCGTGGGGCTCCGGGGCCGCCAGCTCGGACGACACCTTTGCGGAGATCCTGGAGAAGAGACTCCGCGAAAAGGATCTGCCCGTGGAGATATTCAACGCTGGAGTGAACGGAGCTGGTGCAGCCAAAGCCTTCGGCTACTACAGCAGACTCCTGAGACAGTTCGAACCCGACGTGATTATTGCGGACGTGGGTCTGAACGACAGCGCCGGGCTTCAGCGTGTGCGCGACGCCGACAAGCTTTCAAAGCATGTGGGCGGAATCATGGCCGCTTTCCGGGAGTTTCTCGGGTGGTGCGAGCAGGACGGCGTGGACGTCGTGCTTTCGCTGGAAGCGATGTCGCACGAGGCGGGCCCGCGGCCTTGCGCTGAGCTTTATGAAGCCCTCGCCCACACGGCCCGCGAATACGGCGCGTCCGTAGTCGATCCGATCGATACGATCGGGGAGAAAGAGAAAACACATCTTGTCTGGTGGGACACCGCCCATTTCGCCCCCTACGGCCACCGGCTCCTCGCCAGCCTCCTCGAACCCGCCGTCGAACAGGCCGTCCGCGCCCGCTTCAAGGAAAGCCGCTGAACAGGCCGTCGGGCGAATACCGCCTGCCCGGCCCCCGGAGACCAAGACTGGTTCCCGCCAGAATCATGGGAAACATCACCTGGCAAGGGGGGCGGGAGCGCCGTTTTCGGGGCGGATTCATCGCGGAAACGCGTTATTTGTGTTGATCTATTTCTCCGCCTGCCTAACATACCGGCATGGACAGCGATCCAAAAACCTCCATCAAGATACCCCCGGAAAGGCAGACAGCTCTTGTCGCGGTGCTTCTGGGGATAATTGCGGTGGTCCTGCTGGGGGCGGCTCTCAGCGCGATGAAAGTGGTGGTAATCCCCCTGGCCTTTGCCTGGATGGTGGCACAACTGCTTACGCCGATGGTGAATTTTTTCGGCAAGCGCAGGGTTCGCGCCAGCCTGGCCACGTTTTTTTCTCTCATAATACTGCTGTGCGCATTCGTCATTGTAGCGATGTTCGTGTGGGCCAGTATTCAGTCTTTCGTAGGAGTACTGCCCGACTACAAGGTTCAGGCAACGGAAATCGTCAAGGACGGCATGGAGTGGGTCCGCACAAGGTTCGAGCGGTTCAGCAACAAGGCCTTCGAAGAAGAATTGCAAAAACAGATTTCTTCAAGACTGGGAGCCCTGGTGACATTCGTACAGAACGCCGGCGCCAATATGATGCGGCTGTTGTTCAACCTGATACTGGTATTCATCATGGCGGCATTTCTTCTGTTCGCGCGGCCTTACGCCGGGACAAAGGTCAGGAAAGCATTCCCCCCCAATATGGCGGACACGGTAAGCGATATAATGAGCAGTATTTCCAGACAGCTGTCCCGGTATCTTGGAATGCAGTTTCTGATCAGCCTGGCAACGGGAGTGCTGGTCTGGCTGAGCTGTAAAATAATCGGTGTAGACGCGGCCGTCACCTGGGGCGCGCTGGCTTTCTTCCTGAATTTCATACCGATAATCGGCTCGATTCTCGCGGGCATCCCGCCGGTCCTGCTCGCCCTGCTTAAGAACTATCCGGCGGTCGGGCCGGCCGTAGCAATGCTTATTTGCGTAGTGGCGATTAACCAGGTTCTGGGCAACGTGATCGCTCCGAAAGTGCTCGGGGATAAGCTGAACCTGAGCCCGGTTACCATCCTGCTTTCACTGATCTTCTGGTATGTGCTCTGGGGTATTCCCGGCGCGTTTCTCTCCGTTGTGATAACGGCTTCGATCAAGATTGTCTGCGAGAATATCGGTCCGCTCAAGCCGATAAGCGTGCTGATGGCCTCGGGCAGATCCCTGGAAAGAAAGGGCAGGGGCTGAGAAGCACCTACAGCCGGAAATCGCATACCAGCGGAAGATGGTCGGACAGGCGCACGTCCGGAATATCAAATTTCTCAAGCGTTATTTCCGGACTGTGAAGAATGAAATCAAGCTGTCGCCTGGGCTTCCGGCTCGGGTATGAAGGGTTCCCGTCCTGATTCGCGCTGACAAGTCCCGTGGCCCCGAGAAAAAGCTTCATTTCATCGTTTTCACCCCACAGCACATTGAAATCCCCGGCGACTATATGCGGCTTCTCAGTATCCTGCACGAGGGAAAACAAATCCCCAAGCTGTGAATGGCGGCTCCTGAATCCCAGCGAAAGGTGGACCAGAAAAAAAACCACCTCGTCAAGCTCCAGCTCAATCACCAGTTTTTTGACGCCGTGTTTGAAATAGTGAAAAACGGAATTTCTGGTAGTATCGCGCGCCAGAAAAGCGTTGCCCTGCCTGCGCATCATGGGAAGGCGCCGGCCCATGCATCCTTCGCCGTACTTGGAAGCGTAGGTGTGATAGTGTCCAAGCCGTTCGGCCATGACCTCGGCCTGATTTTTTCTGCCGGAACGGTACGAACCCGCGTCCACTTCAACGAGACCGGCCACGTCGGGGTCCCGCGAACGAATGAAACCGACTATCTCGTTCAGCTGCTTTTCGGTGCGGTGGAAATATCCGCCCCAGGGAAAAAGATAACGCCGCCGTCCGGTGCCGTAGCGGATGTTGTAGAGCAGGAAGCGCATGAGTGGGTATTTCTTATAATATCAGTGCCGGAGAAACAAGAGCGGGTTTAAGGTGATTTGTTTCTTGTGCTTTATTCTTCGTCCTTAGCCCCTTGTCCTTTGTCCTTTGTGCTTTGTTCGGAGGCTTACGGTATGTATACTCCGGCTATGATTACAGTAGCCGCTGACATAACCGTACCGGTACAACCGGATGTGCCGTTGTCCTGGTTTCCGTTATGGTCCATACTGCACATCCTGACGTTTGTCCTGGTCACGGCCCACTGCCTGACAAGGCGCCGCGAGGCTACCTCCGCGATTCTGTGGATCTTCGTAGCGTGGTCCTTTCCCGTTATCGGCCCCCTGTTTTTCGTCTTCTTCGGCATCAACAGGGTCCCGGCAAAGAGCTGGTACAAGCACCGGTCAAACGAAGAGTTCCTGAATGTACGCAAGAAACGTGAAAGCGACATGGAACTCGCGTACTGGAAAGGTGTGCATGAAGCGGTAAGCGGCGAAGCCCTCCCCGATGACATCAAGCCCCTCAACGATACGATGAGCGCCGTATTGCCGGAATATCCTCTCCTGGGAGGTAACAGCATTGACGCGCTCGTAACCGGCGACGAAGCCTTCCCGCGTATGCTGGAGGCAATCGGGTCCGCCCGGGACCACGTGCACGTGCAGACGTTCATAGCGGGGAACGACCAGGTCGGACGCCGTCTCATGGAAGCACTGAAAGCAAAGGCGGAAGAAGGCGTAAGGGTTCGCTTTCTTTACGACAGGTTCGGCTCGACCTGGGCCGTTCTGGGAGGCCTTTTCCGAAAATACCGCAGCATTCCGAACCTGCGCCTCGCCGGCTGGACACAGGCAAACTTCATAAAAAAGCAGTTTGCCATCAATCTCCGCAATCACCGCAAAATCCTCATCGTCGACGGAAAGAAAGCGTTCCTGGGCGGAATTAATTTCTGCGCGAACAACGTGACCGGCGCGTCCCGCCCGCCTGATCGGGATTATCATTTCCAGGTAACGGGACCCATCGTTCAGGAACTTCAGTACTCGTTTCTCAGGGACTGGTATTTCATGACCGACGACTCCGCGGATTCCCTTCTGGTGGAAAAACATTTTCCCCCTATAGACCCGTCGGGTTCAGCAAAAATCCGCATCGTGAACGGCGAACCGACGCAGGAAATCGAGGACCTGACAGACACCCTTTTTGCCTGTATAGGTTCCGCCCGCCGCCAACTGCTCGCGGTCACCCCGTACCTCATTCCGACAAGAGACATCATGCGAGCCTTCCGGGCCGCTTCACTCCGGGGTGTTGACGTCAGGCTCATCGTCCCGGCGAAAAGCAACCATCTTTATGCCGGGATGGCTGGCCGAGCGCTGTACGAAGACTTTCTCGAAGCCGGAATAAGAATATTTGAAAGACCCATGCCGTTCATTCACGCCAAGGCCGTTATCGTGGACAGTTCCGTGGCGGTTGTGGGTACCGCCAACCTCGACGTCCGCAGTCTCAGGCTTAACTATGAAACCAATCTCGTAATATACGATGAAGACTTCGTGGGGCGGCTGAAACAGATAGTTTACGAAGACATGCACCTGAGCGAAGAACTCGATCTCAACGCCTGGCGGCGGCGCCCCATCTACCGGCAGGTGGCCGAAAATTTCTGCAACCTGCTGACCCCCGTGCTGTAAGCAGACCAGAACCCGGCACGCACCAATCTGCCTCGCCCCTGAACCCCCACACCCGGCCGTCGATTCGACGGCCCTGCCCCCCCTTTGCTCTTCTTGTATCGCGGGGGCCGGGATGATATACTGTCTGTAATGCAGTTATACATGCACAACGGGGTATTTCTCTTTCTGGCGGCGGCCGTGCAGATATTGCCGGTTCTGACCTTACCGGTTCGGGCGGACACCAGCGTCGGCGGAACCATCGGTTCCGGGACCTGGGACCCGAGCAACAACAACTACATTGTAACAGGCAATATAACAGTAGGAAGCGATGCGACCCTGACGATAAAGCCGGGCGTGAAAGTGCTCTTCAACGCGGACAAATATATGGAAATCCAGGGCGAATTGATAGCCCGGGGTAATGAAACCAACGGGATCCTTTTCGCTCCGAACGCTTCAAAACCATACAGCGGGACAGACCGCTGGGGTTATATCCTGTTTTCATCTACCGCGAAGGATGCCGTATTTGACGGGGCGAATTATTCCACCGGCTGTATCATCGAATACGCCACCGTAGAATATGCAGGTTCCCTTGCGACAGAAAACGGCGCAATCAGCGTGGAAAACAGTTCTCCGTACCTGAGTCACTGCATTATACGCAATTCAGCAAAGGCCGGAGTTTACGCGCAAGGGGCCGACGGAATGAGGCTTTTCGCCAATGCCGTGAGCAACAACGTCAGTTCGATCGGCGGGCTGGGCGGCGGAATACATATGGACAGTTCTTTCCAAATTGCAATGACTTCAAACACCGTATCCAGCAACTCGGCGTTGCGCGGCGGCGGCATACGCCTTGAAACATGCGATTCGGCGTACCTCGAAGAAAACGAGGTTACCCGGAACCGCGCCTCTGACACCGGGGCGACCGGCGGAGGGGGCGGAATACACCTGCGCGCGTCCACGAACGTCACCGTCACCAACAACACAGTCCGGAATAACAACGCCCTGAGCATTGATTACGGCGGCGGCGGCATCTGGATATGGGACTGCGCCGGATGTCGTTTTACCGATAACACGATTGCCAGTAACACAGCGGCCGCGGACGGCGGGGGAATATGCGTCTTCTATTATTCCGACTCGGTTATATTCAGAAACAACTCGATATCCGGCAACACCGCCGCCAAAGGCGGAGGCATAGCCGTATTGTCCTCTTCGGACATCGAGATGACAGGAGACCTTATTTCCAGCAACACGGCGGCCTCCGGCGGCGGAATATACCTGGGCGGGGGCCACCGCGCCGTGCTCAGCGCCGACAGGGTCGATCCCGTCTGGCTCCTGAGCAACTCAACCTACCAGGTTTACAACGCAAATACATTCGATTCCGTGACCAACCCGGGCGATAACGGCAACGTGGACGCGCGGAACATCTGGTGGGGTGCGAGGGACGAGGGAATAATCCAGTCGAATATATACGATTATTACGACAACACCAACAGGGGTGTTGTGTTCTACGATCCTTTCACTGTCTTCAGTCTCACCGTAAACACCAACGGAGGCGGTACCGTATCCAACGATCCAGGCAAGGCGTTTTACGATCCCGCCGACATCGTAAACCTCACGGCTTCGCCTTCCAACTACTGGTATTTCAGCGCATGGAGCAACGACATCGCCGGTACGAACCTGTTTACGAACATCCTGATTACCGGAAACATGATAGTGAACGCGGGCTTCTATTATCCTGTCGTCACCAACGGAGTTCCCGTGGGTTGGCTGATCGAACACGGTCTTGGAACAAACGATGCGGCGGCGATTGATGACGAGGACGGCGATTTTTCGCTTAACTGGGAGGAATATTACGCCGGAACCGTGCCCACGAACGACTCTTCCGTGTTGTCAATATCCAGCGTCTTGCCGACGGGCACGAATATGGAAGTTCGGTGGCAGAGCGTTTCAAACAGGTATTACACCATTGAAAAGTGTTCGAACCTGCTGAACGCTGGCTGGGACCCCGTCACCAACCGCATCCGCGGCACCGAACCGCTCAATACCCTGACGGTCGGGACCTCAAGCGCGCGTTCTTTCTACAGAATCAAGGTGGAGTAGAAACGCTTACAGGAATTCCCCGGCCCTGTCCCCGCTCAGGCGTCCTTCGGACATGGTTAATCTGCCGTTAACTATGACATGCTTTATGCCTTCGGCGCTTCTGTGTGGATCGGCGTAAGAGGCCGTATCCCTGAGGGTGTTCCCGTCAAATACCACTATATCCGCTTTTTTACCTGTATCTATAATACCGCGGTCGTCCAAACCGAAACGACGGGCGGTAAGAGACGTCATCTTCCGCACCGCTTCACCCGTTGAAATAAATTCCCCGTCCAGCGCCATTCTCAGGAAACGCGGAAACGCCCCGTAGGCGCGCGGGTGGGGATAATCGGCGCTGAGCGGGCCGGCGGGAGCGCGTAATGAGGCGTCACTGCCTATCATCACGTAAGGTTCGCTGAGTACCCTCCGCATGTTTTCTTCGCTCAACCCGAAAAAGAAAGCCCCGGTACGGAAGCCGTCGGTTTTTCCGAAATGAAACAGTGCTTCCACCGGGTCGGTGCCCAGGGCTTCTGCAACGCGGGTCAGACTCATTCCCCTGAACCTGGCGTTATCCGCGTGAAATGTTGACCCTATAACGACGTTTTCCCAGTCTTCCGGGCCGTGGGCTGATTCCAGTTCGGCCTTTATCCGCCTGCGCTCCAGTGATTCTATCCTGGCAAGCGCCGCTTCGCGGCCGCCGTCCAGCACCCAGTCGGGGTACACCACGTCAAGCTCCGTCGCCCCGGCGCAGTAGGGATACCTGTCGGCCGCAATGTCAACCCCTTTGTCCCGGGCCGAACGTATGAGCTCAAAAACCGTATCCAATAAATGCCAGTTCCTCTTCCCCGCAACCTTGAGATGCGACGCCTGAACCGCCGCGCCTGTTCTGTAACCGATTTCTATAATTTCCTTTACGGCTTCGACCACGCCGCCCGCTTCATTCCGCATGTGGCTGGCGTAAATACCGCCCCGTTCTTTAACGCACGATACCAGTTCGGCGATATCTTTGCCGTCCGCGTGCATGCCCGGAGGATAAATCAGACCCATGCTCATTCCCCGCCCGCCCTCGTCCAGCGCCCGTTCCAGCGCGGTTTTGACTCCTGCAAATTCCCGTGGAGAAGCCGCGCGGACCGCGTTGCCGATTACACCTCTGAGCATGGTATTGTGACCTATAAGCATAACGACGTTCACGGCAGGGCGGACCTCTTCGAGGAGTTTGCGGTATTCGGCAACCGTGTTCCAGCGGGCCGGATACTCCATTGAGGCCCAGTCCGAGGGCAGACAGTCTGTACCGGTTACGGGCGCGGCCGAGGCGCCGCAGTTTCCGACTATTTCGGTAGTAACTCCCTGAAAGATCTTGCTCCACGCGTTCGGTTCTATCAGAAGATAAGTGTCGGAATGCGAGTGCGCGTCTATAAATCCCGGGCACACGTACATGCCGTCGGCACTTAACACCTGCGATGCCCCGGCCGCGCTCAGATCTCCCACCGCGTCTATGCGGTCGCCGGCTACGCCTATGTCCGCCCTGAAAGCCTTGCCTCCCAGGCCGTCCAGGATGAGACCGCCGGTTATTTTCAGATCGAGCATCGGACCTTCGTAATACCAATGGCGCTGACGGAGCGCTAGAGACGCCCGTCAAGCATCGCTACTACCTGCTGTTGTACTTCCCTAAGACTGTCGAGGGCGAGATCGGGGTCGGGCACCAGGAAAGTTTCGCCTGTTTTCTTATGTTCATAGACAATGAGTTTTGTTCCGTCATCTCGAACCTGCGTGTCCCGGTGCGTCAGTAAACGTCTTCTTTCCAGCATAACGGCCAGGATATATACCACGTTGCGATGCTCGGGGTTTTCGTCTTTCATGAGCCGGCGCAGGAGGGACTCGGCGTTTTCTTTTTTTACCGGTTCTTCCGGTTCGGGCGCCGGCGCTCTGTAAACCCCGCGCCAGGCGCTGTAACCGGAATTCGGCCTCTCCCATTCGAACCAGCATGTATCGCAATAATCGGCCCGTTCACAGCCCTCAGGCCCGAATGTAATAGTGGAATAACACGTTTCGCCGTCTTCGAAAGGCCGCGAACAGGCGCGGCACGACTCGCCCAGGGGTTTTATGTCCCAATCAGCCATAATTATTTTCCCTTACCCGCAAACGAACTCCGCGCGCATGTTGTAACCGTCCCGGCCGCAATAACGCGCCGCCGCGAAATCTCCCTCACGCAGGTTTCCCGGTAAACCCGTCACCGTTACTTCTCCGTCCACTTCGGGCGCCAGGCGGCGGTCGCGCCCGTGCATTATGTTATCCGCGGTTTCGTCCTTTTTTTCAAGCAGTACCTCTGTAGTTCCGCCTGCCAGTTCCGACGTTTTCCGGTCAATAACTTCTTCCTGCACAAGCAGTAAATCTTCCCGTCTGTTCGCCGCCGTTTCGGGCGACGGAATATTACCTAACTCAAACGCCGGCGTTCCCTTTTCCGGCGAAAAAGTAAACACGCCCAGGTGATCAAATCCGGTGCTTCGCACGTAGTCGCGAAGGTGCGCGAAATGTTCCTCTGTTTCACCCGGGAAACCCACAAGACATGTAGTTCTCAATACCGCTCCCGGCAGTGTTTCTCTTGCCTTTTGAACCATACCGTGCACGGCCTTCGCCGTCCGGCCGCGATTCATTGCTTTGAGCATATCCGGATGACTGTGCTGTATGGGAACATCCAGGTAACAGCACGCCTGGGGCACCTCCGCCATGGCTTCAAGCAGTTCGGCGGTGATACCCGTGGGATAGCCGTACAGGACTCTCAGCCAGAACTTCCCGCCCAGGGCTCCTATGGCCCTTATAAGTCCGGCCAGGTTTGCACCCCCGGAAAGATCGATTCCGTACGCGGTGGTATCTTCCGCAATCAGGTCAAGTTCCCGGTATCCTTCTTCCAGGAGCGATTCCGCTTCCGCCACAATGCTGTTCTGCGGCCGGGACCTGTACCGGCCGCGGATCCCCGGAATGGCGCAGAAAGAACAGCTGTGATGACAACCTGCCGAAATTCTGAGGTACGCGTAACGGCCCCGGGAAAACACAACACCGGGAAGCGCCGGCTCGTACAGTTTTCCCGGAATATCACTGACCCTCACGATGCCGCTTTTACCGGAGACAACCGCGGCCGCCACGTCCGGGATCTTTTCAAGCTCATCCACGCCTATAAAAGCGTCGACGCACGGGAACCTTTCGGTAATTGTTTCTGCATACCGCTGGGTCATGCATCCGGCCACAATAACCGCCCGGCACAATCCATCCCTTTTCGCCTGGCAGGCCGACAGCACCGCTTCAGCAGATTCTCTGCGCGCTTCTTCTATAAAAGCGCACGTATTCACTATGATTACGTCCGCTTCCTCGGGAGAAGGAGCGAGGGGGATGCCGGCGGACAACAGGTGATCGGCGAGAACCTGTGAATCGATAAGATTTCTCGCACATCCCAGGCTTATGAAGCCAACCGAAAAAGGAGCACTGTCTGGAAAAGGTTCGCCCTTCACTGTGAAATATCGTCGAAGTAGGGCTCAGGCGGGTTCACGGCCGCTTCCAGCCGCCGTATCGGTTCATCCCCGGCTCCAGCGCCGTTTTGTCTTTGATCCGGACCGGCACAGCGGCTCATGGATGAAATAAGGAAGACAAGCACTACGATAATTCCGGCCGCGATTGACACGGTTCTCACCGCGGAACCTGAAGCGCAGAAATCCAGCGCCGTACGCCAGCCCCGTCCTGCGGCCGCCGCAATAACCGCACACTTTGTCAGAGCCGTAAGAAAAGCCTGCTTCAGTTTTGCTTTCCACTCCTCCGTCCACCGCGGGGCGAAACTATCTTTCTCAGGCGCGGATTCTTCCCTGAAATGACCACGGATGTGTTCCGGCTCTTCGCTTCGGGTTCCTGCGGGTTCTTCCCCGGGAGCGGGTTTCCTTTGAGGAGAAGAGTAACGGACATTTTCCAGCGACGGTTCCGGAGGACTTTCCGGTTCCACGAAACGTCCCATGTACTCTCGGATCAACGGTTGGGGATCGAGCCCGACATGTTCGGCGTAGAGCTTGATAAACCCTTTGCCGTAAATAGGAGCGGCGATTTTGCTGAAATCCTCGTTCTCGAGCATTTCCACCGTCTGCGCCTTCATGCGCGTGGCCTGGGCCACCTGTGAGACGGTTAATTTCTTTTTCGCGCGGGCCTTCCGAAGTTTTTCTCCCAATGACATATACGATTACTCCTCCGCGGGGTTATTATCCGGAATGGTACCGTCGAGATCAATCAGGATTTCCCTCGGCTCCGAACCTCTTGGAGGACCGAGGATTCCGCGTTCTTCAAGAATGTCCACTATACGGGCCGCCCGGGTATAACCTATTCGCAGGCGCCGCTGAAGGGAAGAAGTCGACGCCCTGTGTGTCTCTCTGATAATCTCCACGGCCTTTCCGAGAAGATCTTCATCTTCACCTTCGTCGTCGACTGCGTGCGGCTGTTGGGACGCTTTTTCCATTTTCTGATGTATTTCCATTTCATACTCGGGCCGGCCCTGTGCCTTGATAAATTCAACGATGTTCTTGATCTCCCTGTCGGTGCTAAAGGCGCCCTGGGCCCTGATGATTTTACTCGTGCCAGGCGGCTGAAACAGCATGTCGCCGCGGCCAAGCAGTTTTTCCGCTCCGACCGTATCGAGGATAGTGCGGCTGTCCACTTTCTGGGCCACCTGAAAAGCCAGGCGGGCGGGGAAATTGGCCTTTATTGTTCCGGTTATAACATTAACCGAAGGCCGTTGTGTGGAAAGTATCATATGAATGCCGACCGCCCTCGAAAGCTGGGCCAGGCGGGCGACTGAATTTTCAATTTCCGCCTGCGCGGCAAGCATCAGGTCAGCCAATTCATCTATGATAATGGCTATATAAGGAATTTTCTCCGGCATCTCATCGGCAGTTTTCCCGGGGCCGCCCTCCATTTCAAAAAGCTCTTCCTGGGTGGCCGTCGGCCGGTTGTTGTAGCCTTCTATGTTGCGCACCCCGGCCTTGGCGAAAAGTTTATACCGCCGCTCCATCTCGTTTATGGCCCAGCGCAGTCCCAGGGCCACTTTCTTGGGATCGGTTACGACCGGAACGACCAGATGGGGAAGATCGTTAAAGATAGAGAATTCCACGATTTTCGGGTCTACCAGAAGCAAACGCAGTTCTTCCGGTGTTCTGGACATGAGAAGACCAGCCAGGATGGAGTTCATGCACACCGTCTTGCCCGCACCCGTGGCGCCTGCTATGAGCATATGCGGCATTTCAGTCAGATCCGCCACGATGTCCGTGCCCCCCACGTCCTTACCCAGAACAAGGGGCAGTTTTGCCTCGTGAGACATCCACACGTCCCCTTCAAGTATTTCGCGGAGGCACACGAGGTTTGCCGTGCTGTTCGGCACCTCGATACCAACTACGCCCTTGCCGGGAATCGGCGCCTGTACGCGCACGCTTGTAGCTTTCAGGGAAAGCGCAAGGTTATTGCTCAACGCGCTTATCCGCTCGACCCGCACTCCCGCGGCAGGCAGAACCTCATAACGGGTAACAACCGGTCCGCGCTCGACATTCGTGACCTCCGCGTCAATGCCGAACTCGGCCAGAGTTTCGCCGAGCACCCGGGAAGTGACTCCCGTATCGGCTTCCATCGCTCTCGGTCCGACGCTCTCCATGTCTTCGAGAAGTTCGGCGGAAGGCAACTGGAACACCTCTCCGGCGGAAGCCTCGGCCGGCTGAGGGCCGGCGGATTTTTCACCGGCAGTATCCGAAGTTTCACGGCGCCGCCTTTTGGGTTTCTTACGTTTCGGAGCCGGCTCCGCCGTTTCTTCGCCCCCGGGCTCCTCGTCTCCGGGGACCGTTTCCTCAACTGCCGGAGCCCGTTCGGCCGTGTGAGGCTGTATCCTGTTTGTCCGTCCCTTGACTACCCGTTCCAGACGCCTGCGTTTTCGGCCCGACCCCCGGCCGGTTGAACGGTTCCGGTATTTTTCCGCCAGAACGGCGCCGAGTTCGAGAGCTTTTACAGCGGCTTTACGGCACGCGGCGGTAACCGCGCGGTAACCGGTAAGCAGATTGCCGACTCCGGCGAACATCGTCAGAGAACCGGCAACACACGCCCACGCCAGAATACCCGCGCCCACCGGTCCCAGTAAGCGCACAAACACCGCATCTGTAATCATACGCCCGGCTATGCCGCCGCTGTCCGCGATATTAAGCCTCGAAGACAGCTCCGTCCATGTTCCGCCGTAAAGCTGAAGCACGGCGACAAAGGCAAGCATGAAAACAGCGCACCATGCCGCACGCGCGCGAATTCCCCCGGTATTCCCGGCAACAAGCAGTATGCCGAATACCGCAACCCATACGGGCACGGCATAAGCGCCCGCTCCCAGAGACATGAAACAAATGAACGACAACCACGCCCCCACCGGCCCTATAAGGTTATGCGGCGGCCTGTTCGGAGGTGCTTTAAGCATTGCAATGTCGCCCGGATCATACGAAAAAAGACTGAGCACCATGAAAAGAGCCACTATCAGCAGAATAGCTCCCCATATGAAACGAAGCTCAGTAGTTTTATCGTCACTTCCAGCCATAAAGTACCTGCCTGTGCGCCGTCGCCGCGCCCTTTATCACCTCGCTTATTCCGCGGGCGGGCGGACAATCACGGCTTTCACGGTTTTCGGATCGGGATGAGCGGTCACTCCGGCAGTCGACGGTAAATGTATCTTAACCGGCATCCTGTACTCGGCAGCGGTCTCCAGATCCACGCAATCCACGAATACCCTTAAAGCGTTCCTTGAAATATTGTTTACAATTTCAACTCTTCCGTGAAGCGACACGGAAACTGCGGGAGGATCAAATACCGCCTTTTCCGGGCTCCCCGCCCCTATCATGGCATTAACCGTGATATTGGTCAGCACGCGCGTTACCGATTCCGTAACGATTTTGACTTCCACGGTCACCTCCGGAGGATCGATCTCGGCCACCCAGGTGTCTCCCGGCGACAGCACCGGGACCCGCGCAGTAAATGAACTCGCCCGGCCGCTCACCTCCACGGGTTCGGTTTCGACTACCGTCGTATTTTCAAGCCGCCTTTCCGGGCCGCTTATTTCCACTTCCCTGGGATGATATTCGATTTCCGCCCGGCCGATTAAAGGAGTGCCTATAACCCTGGGCTCCGCAACAGGAAACATTTTTGTAACTTCCCGGTCGAAATTCAGTATAATCCTACCGGGCTCAACTTCCACCACCCTGACTCCCCCGGACAAACCCTGAATTTCACCGGGCTTTATCCGGATATTTTCCGAACCGGAAGGGCTGACTGCGCGCGGACGCACTACGGCCTTGATCTGCTGTTGGTCGATCCGGCGCAGGTCTTCTTTCGAACCGCGGAAGGTAACTTTTACCGTCTTGGGCGGATCCAGAATGGCGATGCCTTCTCCCACCTGTATCTCGAGAGGTATGTCGTAACGCACCTCAAACCGCGTGGCGCCGCGTATCGCGTAAAAACTCAACACCGCCAGCAGCAGGGCCACCGTTTTCAGAAACCAGTTGGCCTTGAAGGTGTTCAATAACCGGTCCAGTTTACTTGTCGCCATTTTCTTCCTTCTCCGCGGCCAGTTTCTCGGATTTGGCAATTCCTTCCGGCGTGAGATCAAGTTGTTCCCTGGCTCTCGTCCATGCGCTGGTCTTCTTCTGATCCCTGACAAGCAGGGCGGTGAGGAATCTTCTCAACCTTTCCTCGTCCAGGCCGCGGCTCAGCCGCCCCCGGTAGCTGACGGATATAGTCCCCGTTTCTTCAGAAACCACCACTACCACGGCATCCGTTTCCTCGCTCAGACCCACTGCCGCTCTATGCCTCGTTCCGAGTTCCTTGTGCAGTTCCATCTTCTGCGAGAGCGGAAACACGCATCCCGCCGCCATGATTCTGTTGTTTCTTATTATTACACCGCCGTCATGAAGAGGAGTGTGAGGGAAAAATATGCTGGCGAGCAATTCGGGAACAACCTTGGTGTCCAGTTTTATGCCGGTCTCCTGAATGCCGCGTGTGCCTATTTCCCTTTCTACCGCTATCAATGCTCCCACGCGGTGCTCCGAAAGGAAATTGACAGAGCGCACGATGCCGTCCACCATGGTGCGCTTCCCTCCTGATCCGCTGAATACCGGCTGACGGCCCAGCTCCGCCAGGGCGCGCCTGATTTCAGGCTGAAATATTACCAGCATGGCGAGAGCTAAACCTACGGATAATTTTCTCAGAAGCCAGTTCAACTCGGTCCATTTCAAAAGATACGTGGATCCGATCAGCACTACAAGGACCAGCGCCAGCCCTGCCAGAACCTGCGCGCCGCGTGTGCCGCGGAAAAAAAGAAGGATATAGTAAAAGGCGCAGGCCAGAAGAATGACCTGAAATGCAATACTGCTCCACTGCCAGATGTTCATGGGTTTAGAAGTTCAGGGTTCAAAGTTCAAGGTTCAGGGTTCACGGTTCATGTTCCTTTATGGCCATAGCCACTTTCAAGGCGTCAATGCTCTCTCTGACATCATGCACGCGCAGAATATCGGCCCCTTTAAGCGCGCAGTATACAAGGCCGGCCAGACTTCCCGCCAGCCTCTCTTCAATATTTCTGCCGGTCAATTTTCCCAGAGTGCTCTTTCGCGAGAGACCCACCACGACGGGGACGTTGCCCACACGCAGTCTTTCAATGTTCGCCAGCAATTCAAGATTATGTTCCACCGTCTTTCCGAAACCTATTCCCGGGTCAACCGCCACCGCGTCGCGGGAAACGCCGTTTGCGGTGACCTCTGCCGTACGTTCCGCCAGGTACTTGGCAACTTCACTCACAACATTCCCGTAGGAAGGGTTCTCCTGCATGATACGCGGAGTGCCCCTCATGTGCATTAGCACCAGACCGGCGCCGGACCGGGCGGCCACTGAAATCATTTCCCGATCATGCGTACAGCCCGAGACATCGTTTATGATACAGGCACCGTGTTCCACGGCGCGTTCGGCTACCGCTGACTTCATGGTGTCGGTCGAAACAGCCGTATCCGTTTCCCGGGCAAGCGCTTCTATAACGGGAACAACTCTCCGGATTTCTTCGGCTTCCGGAACTTCCGAAGCTCCCGGACGGGTAGATTCACCGCCCACGTCCAGAATATCGGCCCCTTCAGAGGCCATTTGAACGCCCCGTTCCACGGCGGCACGGGTACCGGAATATTTTCCCCCGTCGGAAAAGGAATCAGGCGTTACGTTCAGAACACCCATTACCAGCGGACGTTCCCTGCCCTGTAAAATTCTGTCGCGGCAATGCCACCTTATGGCCTTGTCCATGCACGTGCGCTCCGTCTCAAGCCGGCGCCTCACTGCCCGCTTTTTCTCCCGCCGGGTCCGGGCTGTAAGCTTTTTTGCCGGACTCCGATCCGGAATCACGGGCCGTTTCCCCGCAAACGGTTTCCGGACGCGGGCGGCTCTTTGATCCCGCCTTCTCTTCTTTCCGTTTTTCCTCTTCTTCTTTCTTCCTGTCTATCCCGGCGCGCTCTTCCTCTGAAAGAACTCTTCCGTGCTCTACAATTTCTTCAACGTCACGCCCGTCAATTGTCTCATATTCCAGCAGGCGCTCCGCTATCATCGAGAGTTTGTTTTTGTTCTCCTCGATAATTTTCTTGGCCCGGTTGTAGCTTTCGCGCAGAAGTCCGTTGACTTCCTCGTCGATCTTCTTCGCCGTTTCTTCACTGTAATTCTGCGACCGGTTGATTTCACGCCCGAGAAACATCAGTTCCTGGTTTTCCCCGAAAGTCTGCGGCCCCAGTTTTTCGCTCATTCCCCAGTCGCAGACCATAACCCGCGCAATACGCGTCGCCTCTTTCAGATCGGAACTGGCTCCCGAAGTGATATCCGAAAAATAGATTTCCTCCGTGACCCGGCCGCCCATAAGACTTGTAAGAATGCCGAGTATTTTCTTGCGCCCTTCCATGTACCTGTCCTTTTCCGGCAACTGCATGGTGGCGCCCAGATAAGCAACACCCCGGGGTATTATGGTTATTTTGTGCAGGGGCTCGCTTTCTTCGACCATCTTCATCACCAGCGCGTGGCCGGCTTCATGATACGCGGTTATTTTCTTTTCTTTTTCGTCAAGTACCCTGCTCCTGCGTTCTCTTCCCCACTTCACTTTATCACGGGCTTCTTCCAGGTCGGCGTTATCGACGGATTTCTTGTTCTGCCTGGCGGCCAGAAGCGCCGCTTCGTTGAGGAGGTTTTCCAGATCGGCCCCGGAAAAGCCGGGCGTGCCGCGGGCTATCCGCCTCAGATCCACGTTTTCGTTCAGCGTAATGGACCCGGCGTGCATTTTCAGAATGGCTTCCCGCCCGTCGATGGTCGGCAGGTCGATGACGATCTGCCTGTCGAATCGGCCGGGTCTGAGCAGGGCCTGGTCCAGAACATCCGGCCTGTTTGTAGCGGCCAGAATGATCACCCCCTGCTGGGTCTCAAAACCGTCCATTTCCACCAACAGTGCGTTAAGCGTCTGTTCCCGCTCGTCGTGTCCCCCGCCTATACCGGTAAATCTGCTTCTGCCCACCGCATCGATTTCATCTATAAAGATAATACATGGGGCGTTCTTCTTGCCCTGTTCGAACATATCTCTCACCCGGGAAGCGCCCACACCCACAAACATTTCCACGAAATCGGACCCGCTAATGCTGAAAAAGGGAACTCCGGCTTCACCCGCTATGGCTTTGGCCAGCAATGTCTTGCCGGTACCCGGAGGCCCCATCAGAAGCACGCCCTTCGGAATGCGCCCGCCCAGTGTCTGGAACTTCTTCGGATCCTTGAGAAACTCGATTATTTCCTGAACTTCATCTTTCGCTTCGTCGATACCGGCCACGTTTCTGAAAGTGATCCCGTGTTTCTCCCGGGCCATCAGCCGGGCTTTGCTTTTGCCGAAGCTCAGCGCGCCCTTGCCCGCGGCGCGCATCTGCCTCATAAACAGGAAGTACAGAAGTCCGAATATGAGAATTATGGGAACTATGTTCGAGATGACCTGCCAGATGTAGGGATTCGGCGGGGAGTACTTGATAGCAACGTTGTTTTCCTCGAGGAAACCTTCCAGCTTTTCCCCGGCCTGAACGTGGACTTTGAACTCATCCGGTTTCATGCCTCTCTCGTGCGCTTCAAGTTCCCTTTTGCCTATGACGTAAGACCCCGGAACATCTTTAACAATCGTACAGCTTTTCACCCGGCCGCTCTTCACCAGTTCCACGAAATCGGGTGTGTAAGGTATTGTTTCACGGGCGGGAGAGCGGTTCTGCACGAAATAGAACGCCAGGAACAGAAGACCCAGTATAACGGCCCAGATAAGGGCCGCGCGGGCCGGAGGAGGATTCTGGCCGGGCCCGGGTATTCCGGGCTTATGCGGTTGTCGCTGTTGATTGCTCATTCGGTTTTCAGCCCCCGTTCGTCAGTTACATACATTATTATGTCTGTTGCGGGCACACGTCAAGCCTTAGCTGAAGCGCGGGTTCCTCCGGCCTCGTTACCTCCCAGCCCCTCGCCACGCTGTACCCCGGCAGCCATATTACTTCCCCCGAACATTCAAGCAGGGGTATGCGCGCTCTCCTGTCCGAAGCAACCTTCGCGTCCACAAAAATATCCTGCAGTTTTTTCGTTCCTTTCATCCCCGTCGGGCGGATCCTGTCGCCTTTTTCCGCCGAACGAATCGTTACTGCTTTTCCCTTTACCGCGCTATACCTGATTGATGCCCGCGCCGGCAATGCCCCCGGGCTTCCGCGCTTTTGCCTTACAAGTCCCGGCGTTACTTCGCTTACAACCCGGATACCCGCGTCGTGAAGCACCGTTTCACCGCGTTTTCGAACCCGTTTTCGGAACGACAATCTTACCGGCCGGCCCACACCTTTTTCCAGGGCAAGCTTCCCGTAGCGCCGTACAACACTAAATCCCCCCGCCAGATTAATCCTCCTGGTTCCTTTGCTGTTTGCGCCCAGCCGGATAATCCTTTCCGTTGTTTCAAAATCCGCCGCTTCGCCCGGAACTCCGTTCCGGGTAAGCCAAAGCCGTATGACCCGGCGCGCAACAGCGCGGTGCAACCCGGAGAAAGTTTCAACCTGTATTTCACCCCGGTCTATTTCCCCGCGGCCTTCCATTTCCGTCATCACCTTCGCCGCGGTCTTATTCATGAAATCGTCTTCCTCGGACAGAATTTCCGCCGACTTCCTCAACGCTTCCGTTATGGAAGGGTTAAGTTCAGACGCCAACAGCGGAAGAACTCTGTGTCTCACCCGGTTTCGCAGGAAATACGTATTCCTGTTCGACTCGTCCTCGCGCCACTTCCGGCCCTCTTTTTGAAGAAAAGAAATTACCTCCTCCCGCGTTATCTCCAGCATCGGTCTTACAATTCTCACCCCGGATATACGCGTGTCCCTGGCCATGCCTGAAAGCCCGGTCGCGCCCGCTCCGCGCGCGAGCCTGAGAAGCACCGTTTCCGCCTGATCGTCCGCCGTATGCGCGACTGCCGCGCTTTCGGCCCCCGCCCTCGGCACGGCCCCCGCCAGAAAGGAATAGCGCGCCTCGCGGGCGGCAGTTTCGAGAGAAAGGCTTTTTCTTCGCGCAAGGCGCGGCACGTCCCGTTGTTCCTCTATAAGCGGAACGTCCAGAACACGGGCAAGCTCCGCCACGAACCTGGCGTCTTCCGCGGAAGCTTCTCCTCTAATACAGTGATCCAGGTGCGCCGCCGTGACGCCGATCCCGAGCCGGGGGGCAAGTTTGACCAACGCCGTCAGAAGCGCCACGGAATCGGCCCCTCCGGAAACCGCCACGACAACGCCGGAGCCCGGCGACACGAGACGATAATGCTTTATGAACCTGAAAAGTTTCTGAAGCATTGAAAAGGAGTCTCCCTTTCTCCGCCGTGGAGCTGTCTTCGGAAAAATCAGGTGCGTTTTACCAGCTTCCCGAGTCCGTCCATGTAAGGCACGAGAACATCCGGTATAACTACGGTGCCGTCAGCCTGCTGATAGTTTTCCAGAATTGCCACAACCAGGCGCGCCAGCGCGACGCCGGAGCCGTTCAGCGTGTGTACAAACCGCGGTTTACCCGATTCATCCCTGTACTTGATCCCCGCCCGCCTTGCCTGAAAATCCTCGAAATTACTGCACGAGGAAACTTCCAGCCACTCGTTCTGGCCCGGCGCCCAGAGTTCGATGTCGTAACACTTGGCAGAAGCAAAACTCATATCGCCCGTGCACAGCTGAAGCACGCGATAGGGCAGTTTCAGGCGCCGTATGATGTCTTCAGCGTCCGCCAGGAGTGTTTCCAGTTCCTCGTAAGAAGTTTCCGGCTCCACGAATTTGACCATTTCCACCTTGTCAAACTGGTGCACTCTTATGAGGCCCCTGGTCTGTTTGCCCGCCGCGCCCGCTTCCCGCCGGAAACAGCATGTGTAGGCGGTAAAATATACAGGCAAAGGCCGTTCGATGATCTCTCCGGCAAAGAAATTGGTAACCGGCACTTCGGCCGTCGGAGCCATGTAAAGATCGTCTGATTCCACTTTGTACATGTCGTCCGCCAGCCTGGGAAGCTGGCCCGTTCCCGTCATGGACGCGGAACTGCACATCACAGGCGGCCATATTTCGGTATACCCGTGCTCCTTAACGTGGATATCGAGCATATACTGTATGAGAGCGCGTTCCAGCAGGGCCCCCCGCTCCATCAGAAGCGGAAACCCGCTCCCGGCTATTTTGGCTCCGCGTTCCAGGTCCATGATCCCCAGCCCGGAACCGAGCTCCACGTGTTTCAAAGGTTCAAAGTCGAACTCACGCCGTTCTCCGTGTTCCCTTACCACCCTGTTGCCGGATTCGTCCGGGCCTGCCGGCACGGTTTCGTGGGGCACGTTGGGAACATTCATAAGGCGCGTCTCGAGAGTAGATGAAAGTTCGCGTATTTCGGCGTCCAGCGCGCTGATTTTTCCGCCAAGGGACCGCACGGATTTCTGTGCCGCAGCTGTGTCTTCCCCGCGCTTCTTGAGAGCGCCGATTTCTTTCGAAGCCGAATTTCTCTCGCTTTTAAGGGACTCGGTTTCAGTAAGGAGAGCCCTTTTCCTCGCGTCGATGGACAATATCTCGTCCACCACGCCCGTATCCTCGCCGCGGGACTTGAGTCCCTTTCGCATTTCGTCGGGTTTTTCCCTGATTCTTCGTATGTCCAGCATCGTATCCTCCGCGCGTCAATCTGTTCCGACATGCTATACCATCCGGCCCGTGTCCGCAATACGGAAGCTCGAAGCGATCCAAGAGAAGGGCCGACACGTACGCGACTTCCGCCAGTATCCGCCAGAAGCTGGTGCGCCGACAGCCGCCTGCAAAGAGTCCAACCGGCCGTTCTGTTGGTGGGTGGCCGTCGTAATTGACCATTTCTCCCGTAAGGTCATGGGATTGGCCGTGTTTCCGTATCAGCCCTCATCGCTTGAACTGCGCACCTTCCTCGGACGCGTGATGGGGCAGAACAAGGCCCGGCCGAAGAGCGGTACAATCAACACCTGCCTGTGCTGAGCAACGCCGAAGGGCTCAAACTCCCAACACCAGCCGTTCCCGACTCCCAACTGCCGGAAATGACGCTGAACGTGTCGTTTCTTGAGGGCAGGAAGCATCTGCCGGTTGTGGAACTGAAGAAAGCCGCGTAAGCCCCTACTCGCTTCCACGTAGCGGCAATGAGGACAGCCGAACTGCATCTTGTCCCGGAAATTTACGCCATATTCCACGCAGGCAACCCGCGAAAACTGCAAAATCAAGAGTCAAAGATTATCTAATGCGACCCGAAATCCTTTCAAAAACGCCCGCCGAAAGTCGGTGGACCCTTACAGCCATTGCCGTCGTAGAAAAACAGAAAGGGTATGATGCCTCCGGCAAAACACTCGGCATGGATCACGCTGCGATTCGACCGACGCCGTCATAATCAACGATCAACTCTACGACCACGGCGGTTCTGTCGTGTCGCATGCTACGATGCTACCGGCAACCTTTTACAATCACAGCCCGGAAATCCGGGCCGATTCAGACAGGTTTAATTCGGGAACCGCCTACGGTATCATTCTGGTCGGTAACAGTCAGCTTGATTGGTAATATATGTCTTATACCGAGACTTATACTCGCGTGCCAACGAATGCACAATCGACTGCTGGCTTGTATCACCATTTAAAAAAGCCTGACATGCATCAATCCGGTACTCATAGTGCTCAGACATATCAGAATCGTTTTTCTTCAGCTTGTCCAGAATTGCCCATGCTAACTCCTCATTCCCGCCCCTTACGGCTAAAGCTGCAGCAAACTGCATCAAAAGAGAATCGTTCGCATTTATGTAACCTCGTCCTGCTAGCTTGTGCCTTTCAACATATTTGATAAGCGGCACAACGAACAAAGTTGCGTTCGTAAATGACATGCGTTCTCGTGTCATGTTCATCGTATAAATAGGTACGACACCGAGTTGCAGGTGAAAAAAGTGCAAATTCTCAGACATGACCCATCTTTCATCACTTGTTACTTCGCTTCCTCTGCACGTATAGTTAACAAGATACCACATTCGACATGAGAATAATATCAGTGCGGCAATGAATATCAACAAGCCTATGGTTAATAATACCCGGTGCTGTCTCTTCACGACAAATTGTCCCTTCTATATGGCTAACATTCGCTCTGCCTTTATGACTTAGCCTATGTCGACACGATAACCAGAATGCCTTTTTGAAGTCTTAGCCAACGTCACATGCTATTCTCCTATGGAGTGGGATCGTGCCTCTTACCACCAGGGCCTATGCAGTCCCCCAGTTTGAACCGCTCCTGCCATTCGCATAGGTTTAAAAAACGTTCCAGCCAGTTACTGCCGGGGCAAATGCATTCTAGCCATATTGTGTCTGTTGCCGTTCCCCAAGTACAATAGCTGAGGCGGCAACGTCTTTTAACTGTTCTTTTCTTCTCTACTCCGCCTTTCTCGAGCTCCCTGCACCGATTGCCAAGTTCTGGCGTGGTATGAGGGTTCCCAACGAAGACTGGATCTTCTCGCCATGGAGGAAATACATGTCCGGGTGGTCGCCCAGGGTCTTTGGGGTCTGGGAGTAAGGAGTCGTCCTCATCATCATCACCCAAGCTAGGGTGGGTCGGATCAGGATGGTATGGAAGCCATTTTTGGAAACCAAAAGGATCTATCCCGTTCTGCGGTGCATTCGAAAGAAACGCATATATGTGCAGTCCCCCTGCCTCCCCGATCGGATCCCTGGATGGCCACCTCCCTGTATCCGGTTGATAATATCGCAGACCAGATATTACTCCCGGATCTCGCCGGGCCATGGGTTTTCGGGTACGCACGGCCGGAGGTGTGGAATCAGCCGGTCCGGGTTGTTTCGCGAAGCCTACCATGGTTGAGGTGGATTATACAGGATGCGGTGTTGTAGGGGTAGAGGAAAACGGGAACTTTCGTACCGTGTCAGAGCCCGGAAATCCGGGCCGATTCAGACAGGTTTAATTCGGGAACTACTGACGGTGTCAATTCGGTCGGTACGGTTCAGGGGAACGGGTGGACTGTTTTTTCTCTTGCCGTTGCCTCTAATGGGTGACCCCGCTCACCTATTTCAAAGAACAATAGTTATTTCTTAGATGGTTGAGACCTAACTCCGTCCCCCTTTTGCTCGCCTTCGTATATGGCTTCGCCTAGGCTCCGGAATTTGTCATCCGCCATGTCCAGCCACGAAGACAGCGATTGCTGATTGCTTACTGATTTTGGCGCATATTCCCCCGAGTACTCAAGGGCCTGCGTAAGATGTTTTTCTCGCTTCTCCCTCTGTCCCAGTTGCTTGTATATCCGCGCAAGTCTAGCATGCGATAATAGCACGTAATACTCCGTGTCGACTGGCTCAACAAACTGATTGCTTGAATATTCGTTCGCCATGGAAATATAATCTTTAAGCGCCCAGGCCGCCACTTCCGGTTCTTCATGATAGTATGCTTGTTCACTCTTCTCCAAAACAGAATACAACTGCAATTTCTCAACGCTTTAACGTAATCTCCATCGCGGGATAGTCGATTGTAACAACGAACTGATTCAAACAGTCCTCAACACCAAGCAAGGCAGGGATATCAGTTGGCGCGCAGGAAATTAAGACGTTACCAAACGACACAAAGATATCACTTCTGTCCGGTGTCAGTATGGCCACATCAAAAG